>NZ_FOQJ01000013.1:0-242521 GCF_900113725.1 Bradyrhizobium sp. cf659 | reverse complement strand
GTTTCGCCCGAGCTTTGCTTCGTCGCGTCACGCCCAATGAAAGAGGGCGCAGGGAAGGCCGGGAGCCGGTTGGCTCCCATTGGCCGCCATGCCAAACGCGGATTGCGCTACGATGCACAGCGGGAAACAGGGCAACCGGAGACATCCCGGCCTTCCCTGCGCGATGGTTGGAACGGCTTATGTCGTGCTCTCCCCGGGGAGCGATGCACTATTGCCCCCGTCGCCTTGCGGATGACTGATGCGCACGGTCCGGTTGGACGACACACATCACCGCAAGACTTGGCGCACAGACCCCGGGCGCCAGGACGACACGATTTGGCCGTACGCCGATCACACCGGTCGTGCGCGCGATGCTTTCGCTCACGGTTGCCCGCCCTGCGAAGCCTTTCGCGCCGATGTGACCTGCGTCCACCGCCGCCCGGCCCGCGTTCGTGACGATCGCGATACGCCCCTCTTCCTTGGGCCGGAGTGCGCGCACTATCCGCCAATTCCGAATTTCGGTAAAGCGGAATATTTTCGACAGCGGCGATTGACCGGGGTTTAGCGTGTTTTGCCCGTCGGGCAACGCAAGGGCTTGTAGATGCGTAGGGTGGATTAGCCGAAGGCGTAATCCACCTCTTCTGCTTCCGCGGAGAGAGACAGTGGTGGGTTACGCCTTCGGCTAACCCACCCTACGAGATCGAGCCGCTTCGCTGCGCTCGCAATGACGGAGCAGCCCTCAGTGCCTGACCACCAGCACCGAGCACTTCGCGTAGCGCACGACGTGACCGGCATTGGAGCCGAGGAAATAGGTGCGCATCGCCGGCCGGTGCGAGGTCATCACGATCAGATCGGCCTTCATGTGCACGGCTTCCTCCAGGATCTCGTGGTAGATGCCGCCCTGGCGGACCACGCTGGAGATGTGGGAAGCCTCGATGCCGGATTCGCGCGCGACGATGGCGAGCGCTTCCTCCGAGGTCTGGCGCTGCTGTTCGTCGAAATCGGCCGGCACGTATTCTGCCAGCATCACCGGCGTCATCGGCAGCACGTTGAGCAGGCGCACCGTGCCGCTCCAGGTCTGCGACAGCGTTGCCGCGGTTGCGATCGCCGGCTTTGCCAGATCGGTGTCGGCGAGGTCGATGGGCACGAGGATGGACTTGAACATCTGCGCCTCCAAATCTTCCAGTCAGCTCGGGATCAGGCTGCATCAACCGGTCGAGACGGCACCCGCCCGTCTCATCCCGATCGGAGCAGCTTGGGGCTGACGAACAGCACCAGCTTGCCGCGGCGGTAGGCCACGTCCTCCCAATCCTTGACGTCAAAGTCGAAGATCGCAAGCCCCGCGGTGGGCAGATTGTGGGCGAGCGCCTTGGCGCCGGCCGGATCGCCGCCGCCCATCAGCATCAAGGCGACCTCGTGCATGCCGGGATTGTGGCCGACCAGCAGCAGCCGTTTCGGGTTGCCCGGGTTGGTTGCAGTGCGAATGGATTCCAGGATCTGCGCGGGATCGGCGCCGTAGAGTTCCGGCAGGACCTCGACCTCGGGCGCGGCGACGCGGCCCTTCATCGTCTTCCAGGCGATGTCCCAGGTCTGCCGGGCCCGGACGGCATGCGACACCAGCACGGTGTCGGGGAAGGGGGGATGGGAGGCGATCCAGTCGCCGATCTCGGCGGCATCCTTGTGGCCGCGGTCGTCGAGCCGGCGATCCCGGTCACGGCCGCTCGGCGAGTCGGTCTCGGTCTTGGCGTGACGCAGCAGCATCAAACGGCGCATGGCACTCTCGAATCGTTACACGTCCAGAATAATCTACAGGCGCCGGTTGAGGACAAGGTGACAAGCGCCCGGTCGGTCCTTTAAAGCGTGATGAGATTTGGACAAACCCTCATCGCGCTTTAAATCTTTGTTTTGAGCATGATCTTTTCGGAAAACCGCTGCACACTTTTCCGGATCATGCTCTAAGAAAACGATATGAGCGAGACTTTCACAAGCGTGCCCCAGGAAGAAGCCGGCTTTCGCGAGCGTACGCGGCTGTCGTTCGAGCTCGACGCCGACATCTGCGTGATCGGGGCAGGGCTTGCCGGGCTCTCCATCGCGCTGGAGGCGGCCCGGCTCGGGGCCAGCGTCGCGGTGCTCGAGGGCCGCCATATCGGCTGGAACGCCTCCGGCAACCAGCTCGGCACCGTGATGCCGGGCTTTGCGCTGCCGCTCGCCGAGCTGATCGAGCGCATCGGCTTCGAGGACGCGCGCGAATTGTGGACGCTGTCGAAGGAGGGCGCCGAGTTGGTCCGCGCCAATGCCACCGAAGAGAACATGCCGGGGATCGCCCCGAGCGACGGCGTGCTCGAGGTCTCCAACGTCGATGCCGGCGACCGGTTGATCAGCCGGTTGCAGATGCTGCACGAGGATTTCGACACCGAGGTCGAGGGCTGGCAGGCCGATCGCGTCCGCGAGATGCTCAAGACCGATCGTTACTTCCACGGCGTCTACTATCCCAGGGCATTCCAGGTCGACGGCCGCAAATATGTGCACGGCCTTGCGGCGCTGGCGCGGCGGGCCGGCGCCCGTATCTTCGAGGATACGCCGGTGGTCAGCATCGACCATTCCGGCATCCGCAAGCGGATCGTCACGCCCTCGGCGCGGCTGCGCGCCACGCATATCGTGCTCGCAGGCAATATTCATCTCGGCGCGCCGTTGAGACGCCTGTCGGAGACGCTGCTGCCGGTCTGGCGCTATGCCGGCATCACCGCGCCGCTCGGCGAGCGCGTGCACGAGATCATCGCCTTCAAGGGATCGGTGATGGATTCCGACGGCGTCGATCATTTCCGTATCGTCGACGGCGACCGGCTGATGTGGGAGAGCCCGGAGACCACCTGGGCCGCGCGGCCGCAGCGCTTTGCAGGCAGCGTCAGGCGGCGGATCCGGTCGATCTTCCCCCAGTTCGGCGATGTCGAGATCACCGACATGTTCGGCGGCGCCACCGGCCAGACCGTGCACGGCATGCCGCAGATCGGCCAGTTGCGCAAAGGCCTGTGGGTGGCGAGCGGGTTCGGCCGCCAGGGCATGAACACCTCGGCGATGGCCGGGCAGATGATCGCGCGCAGCATCCTGTGGGGCGACGAGCGCTGGCGGCTGTTTTCGCCGTTCGAGCTGGTCTGGGCGGGCGGCGCGACCGGACGGGTCGCGGGTCAACTGGTCGGGATCTGGGGCAGGACGAGCTCCGCCGCCGCGGGCACGCTCGCACGCTACCGCGAGCGGGCGCGGGTCAAGGACAGGGAACGCGAGGCGCGGCTGGCCGAAGCCAACCGGGCCGCCGGCACCGGTCCGCGCCGACCGCCGCCCGGTGTGCGGCCGCGGCCGGCCCCGTCGCCGAAACCTGCGACTGAAGCCGTGGAACCGGCCGCGCACGACGGCAGCATCTCGCAATAAGTTGAGAAATACTCCGCCCGGAAGTGTAACGTCGGCCGTTAGAACCCGTATCTCAGGGCGTGGACGCTCCCGCACGGAGAATGAGATGTTTGACCGCCGCATCCTGCTAACGACTGTCGCCGGCCTGTTCGGCCTTTCGGCCTTCCGCTGGCTGAGAGGAACGCCCGCCGAGGCCGGCCAGAAGGTCGCGGAAAAGTTCGAGATCGAGAAGACGGAGGCCGAATGGCGTGCCCAGCTCACGCCGCAGCAATATGAGATCCTGCGCAATCACGGCACCGAGCGGCCGGGCTCAAGCCCGCTCTTGAAGGAACATCGCAAGGGCATCTTCGCCTGCGCCGGCTGCGACCTGCCGCTGTTTGCGTCCGACACCAAGTTCGAGAGCGGCACGGGTTGGCCGAGCTTCTACCAGCCGATCGAGGGCAATGTCGGCAAGACCGAGGACCGCACCTACGGCATGCTCCGCACCGAGGTGCATTGCCGGCGCTGCGGCGGCCATCTCGGCCACGTCTTCGACGACGGTCCGAAGCCGACCGGATTGCGCTACTGCATCGACGGTTTCGGGCTGGTTTTCCATCCGGCGGCAGCGTCGGCGACGTAGGTCTCGCTGGAGTCATTCCGGAGCGATGCGTGAGCATCGAATCCGGAATCCGGAGATTCCGGGTTCGGTCCTGCGGACCGCCCCGGAATGACCCGATGCCCCGGCAAATGTTGCCGGCCCGGCAATTGTGCCCCGGTCATCGGACCGGGGCCTATTCGTTTATGTCATTGATTTCTTAGAGATACCCGCATTGGCATAGCCCTTGCGACTGTCTCCCCCGACTGCGGCCCTGGTCGACCGGCCGCCGAGATCGGATTTGGAGACGAAGTTATGGGTATCTTCGATGCAATGAACACCTCGGTGGGTGGCCTGCAGGCGCAGTCCTACGCGCTTCAGAACATTTCCGGCAACATCGCGAACTCATCCACCACCGGTTACAAGGGCATCGGCACCAGCTTCGTCGATCTCATTCCCGACGCCTCGGTCCCGAGCAAGCAGGTCGCCGGCGGCGTGACGGCCAACGCGAAGGCCACCATCACCACGCAGGGCACGATCTCGTCCTCCACCGTCGCCACCAACATGGCGATCACCGGCGACGGCTTCTTCTCGATCCAGAAGGCGACCGGCGTCGTCGACAACGTTCCGGTGTTCAGCGGCGTCACCTACTACACCCGCCGCGGCGACTTCCAGCTCAATGCCAACGGCAATCTGGTCAACGGCGCCGGCTATTATCTGATGGGCACCACGGTCGACCCCAAGACCGGCAACCCGACCGGTAACGTGGCGACAGTCCTGAAATTCCAGAACAACTTCATCCCGGCCCAGGCGACCACCTCGATCCAGTACGCCGCGAACCTGCCGAGCGTGCCGAACACGGCGGCGAGCTCGACCGCGGCGAGCGGCACGCTGCTGGCGGCCGGCGGCCTGAATCCGTCCGATTTCGCCGCCAACCCGCTGATCATTGGCACGCCGCCGCCGCCCTATACGAATGCGACGGTCTCCGGCGCGGCGGCCACCGGCAATCTGCGCTCGGCCTATACGGCGACGACCGCGACCGGCACGGTGACGCTGCTGGACAGCGCCTCGGCGGCGGCAACTGGCGCCACGTCGCTCGATTCCGCCGTGTCCCCACATCTCAACACCAGCCTTCTCACCAACCTGGCCGGCAAGTCGCTGACGGTCAACGGCCAGACCATCAACTTCGACGCCACCGTTTCCGGCGCCTCGACGACCGGCAGCGTCACCACGATCGGCCTGCTCTCGCCGACCGGCGCAAAGATGTCGGACATCCTGAATGCGATCACCCTGGGCGCCGGTGGCGCCCCCGCCACCGCGACAATGACCGCGGGCGGTAACATCCAGATCACGACCAACACCACAGCCGACGTCACGATCGGCGGCACTGCGGCAAGCTTGCTCGGTATCAGCAGCGTGACGCGCGGCGGTAACGTGCTGTCCACCCCCGCGATTACAGCTGCGACACAGCTCGGCGGCAGCGCGACGCCCGGCGGGGCGGAGGTCCTCTCGACGCCCTTCGTGGTCGGCAACACGATCCAGGTGAATGGCACAGGAGCCGCCAATACGATCACCTTCGTGGCCTCCGGTGCTACCAGTGCGACCCCGAACCTGATCAACATCACTGACGACATCGCGACCTTGCTCCAGAAGATCGACAACCTCAGCGGTGCGAGCGGTTCTTCGATCAGCAACGGCGTGATCACCCTGAATACCGGTATCGCCAATCCCACTTTGACGGTGACCAGCAACAACTCCAGCGCCTTCGCTGCGCTCGGCTTCACGTCGTCCATCTCCAAGAACCGCGGCGGCGGCGGCACCGCCGGCACCGGCGGCGTGATCGGCAACGACATCGCCACCTTCACCAAGGAATCGATCAGTGGCGGTGCGGTCACCGCCTACAATGCCGCCGGCACGCCGGTGAACCTGCAGATGCGTTGGGCCAAGACCGACAGCGCCTCGCTGGGTACCGGCCATTCCGACACCTGGAACCTGTTCTACCAGACCGATCCGAATGCGACGGGCACGACGGTCGGCTGGGTCAATACCGGACAGGCCTTCACCTTCGCCGCCGACGGCTCGCTGACCTCGCCGAGCAGCTCGGGCATCACCATCAACAATGTCAGCGTCAGCGGTCAGTCGCTCGGCTCGGTCGCCTTCAACATCTCCCAGGGCGGCCTGACGCAATATGCCAGCACCAGCGGCGCGGTGACCATCAACACCATCACCCAGAACGGCTACGCCGCCGGTCAGCTCCGCTCGGTTGCCGTCAACAACAACGGCCTCGTGGTCGGCACTTTCTCCAACGGCCAGAACCTCGACCTCGCGCAGGTCTCGTTGTCGCACTTCAACGGCACCAACTACCTCAAGGCGCTCGATGGCGGCGCCTACGCCGCGACCGAGCAGTCGGGCCCTGCGATCGACGGCGCTTCGGGCACCATCAGCGGCTCGTCGCTGGAAGGCTCGAACACCGACATCGCCGACGAGTTCACCAAGCTGATCGTGACCCAGCAGGCCTATTCGGCCAACACCAAGGTGATCACGACGGCGAATTCGATGGTGCAGGACCTCCTGAACGTATTGCGCTGATCGGCGCGTGACGTAACCAAAGGCGGCCAGTGATATGGGTTTGAGTTCAGCCCTCGCCAGTGCGATGAGCGGTCTGCGTGCCAACCAGGCCGCGCTCTCGATCGTTTCCTCGAACGTCGCGAATTCGCAGACGCCGGGTTACATCGTCCAGACGCCGAACCAGATCGAGGTCACCACCGGCGATTTCGGCTCGACGGCGATGACGACCGGCGTCAGCCGGGAGCTCGACAGCTTTGTGCTGAACCAGCTGCGCACCGAGACCGGCGGCAGCGGCTACGCCGACCAGACGGCCAACATCCTGAAGCAGCTTCAGAATGTCTATGGCAATCCCGGCGGCAGCGGCACGCTCGAAACCGCGCTGAACAATTTCACCACGGCGTTGCAGGCGCTGTCGACCAGCGCGGGCTCGTCGTCGGCGCAGACGGTTGCCCTCGGCGCGGCGCAGGCTCTGGCGCAGCAGCTCAACGTCACCACCAAGGGCATTCAGTCGCTGCGCTCCAACGTCGAGCAGGATCTCGGCACCTCGGCGCAGCAGGCCAACGCGGCGATGAACCAGATCGCCGACATCAACACCAAGCTCCAGGGCCTGTCGGCCACCGATCCGTCCGCCGCGACGCTGATGGACCAGCGCGACCAGGCCATCAACACGCTGTCGAAATATGTCGACGTCCGCGTCACCACCGACGGTTCGAACCAGGCCAACATCTACACCACGACAGGCATCCAGCTCGTCGGCGCCGGGCTCGCCTCGCAATTCTCCTTTGTCTCTGCCGGCGCGCTGTCGGCGACCTCGCTCTACAACAGCGATCCGGCCAAGTCCGGCGTCGGCGCGTTCAACATCAAGCTCCCGAACGGCTCGCAGATCGACGTCGTCGCCAACAACGTGGTCTCGTCGGGCCAGATCGCGGCCGACCTCAAGCTGCGCGACCAGACGCTGGTGCAGGCGCAGACCCAGATCGACCAGCTCGCCGCGACGATGTCGAGCGCGCTGTCCGACAAGACCACGGCCGGCAGCACGGTCTCCGGCCCGCCGGCCGGGTTCGACCTGGACGTTGCCGGTGCGCAGCCGGGCAACACGGTCAACATCACCTACACGGACACGACCACCAACACCCAGCGCCAGGTCACGCTGGTCAACGTGACCGATCCGGCGGCGCTGCCGCTCCAGAATGCCACCAATGCCAATCCGATGCGGGTGGGCGTCAACTTCTCCGGCGGCGTGGCCGCGATTGCCTCCGCGCTCAACTCCGCGCTGTCAGGCTCGCACCTGACGTTCTCCGCGGCTCCTGCGCCGGCAACCGCCACGACGCTGCGGGTGACCGACGACAACACCGGCCTTGCCAAGGTCAATTCGGCCTCGACCACCAAGACGATCTCGTCGCTGACCTCGGGCAACCCGCAACTGGCGGTCTTCACCGACGGCGGGCAGGCGCTCTACACCGGCGCGATCACGGCGTCGGGCTCGCAGATGACCGGCCTTGCCGGGCGCATCGCGGTGAACACGCAGCTGGCCAGCGATCCCACGCGGCTGTCGGTCTACAACACCTCGCCGGTGACGCCCGCGGGCGACACCACGCGTTCGGACTATCTCTATTCGCAGCTCACCAACGCGGTGTTCTCCTATTCGCCGACGACCGGCCTTGGCTCGGCCAACCAGCCCTTCACCGGCAGCGTCTCGAACTACCTCCAGCAGTTCCTGAGCATCCAGGCCAACGCCGCGACCCAGGCTACCCAGCTCCAGCAGGGCCAGAGCGTCGTGGTCTCGACGCTCCAGGCAAAATTCAACTCGACCTCCAGCGTCAACCTGGACTCGGAGATGTCGAACCTGATCCAGCTTCAGAATGCCTATGCCGCCAACGCTCACGTGATGTCGGTGGTGCAGGGCATGATGAACACGTTGCTCCAGGCTCAAGTGTAACCAGTACAGGGCTCTGAAACATGTCGATCAGCAGCATCAACTACTCCTCGTCGGTTCTCGGCTCGCAGATCCGCAACATCAATCAGCAGCTGACCGACCTGTCGACGCAGCTCTCGACCGGCAAGCTGTCGCAGAACTATTCCGGCATGGGCACCAACGAGGGCTTTGCGATCGCCGGGCGCGCGCAGCTCTCCAACATCGCCGCCTATACCGACACGATCACCAACGTCAACGTCAACATCAACCTCGCCAATACCGCGCTCCAGGCACTGACGACGATCCGCAACACGGTGCAGACGGGCTCCGCCAACACCGCGCAGGATCTCAACGTCAACGGACAGACGGTCGCGCAGAACACCGCGGCCGCGCAATTCGGCTCGATGGTCGGCGTTCTCAACACGCAGTCGGGCAACCGCTATCTGTTCTCCGGAACCGCCTTCAACACGCAGTCGGTCGCGGATGCCGGCGACATCATCAACGGCACCACGACGCAGGCGGGCTTCAAGACCGTCATGGCGGAGCGCCAGGCCGCCGATCTCGGCGCGAGCGGCATGGGCCGGCTGGTGCAGACACAGCCGACGCCCAGCTCGGTGCAGGTGTCGGAGGACGTCGCGGGATCGCCGTTCGGGCTCAAGATCAAGGCGGTCTCCTCGACGTTGACGGGCGCGACCGTCACCGGCCCGAGTGGCTCGCCGGTGTCATTCTCGGTCGATCTCAACGGAACCAATCCCAGCAATGGCGACAAGCTGAGCGTCCAGTTCACGCTGCCGGACGGCACGACCGAGCAGATCGACCTGACGGCGTCGACGGCGACGCCGACGCCGCTCGGCAGCTTTGCGATCGATGCAAGCGTCCCGGTCAACCCGAACAATACCGCCGCGAATCTCAACACGGCGCTGAACACCGCGATCAAGAAGCTTGCCAACACCTCGCTGGTGGCGGCGTCGGCCGTGACCGCCGGCGACAATTTCTTCAACACGGCCAGCTCTGCGATCGGTACTCCCAAGAGCAACCAGGCGGCTCCGCCCGCACCGATCGGCGGTGCGACGGCGCTGTCCGGCGCGAGCCCCTCGGACTCGATCTCGCCGGGCTTCGTCGCCGGCGACACCATCACCGTCAACGGCACCACGCTCACTTTCGTCGCCTCGGGCGCGACCGGCAACCAGCTCAATGTCGGCGACAGCATTCAGACCCTGCTGAGCAAGATCGACGCGATCACGGGGACTTCGAAGCCGTCGACGATCCATGGCGGTTCGATCACGATCAACACCGACGATGCGGCGAGCCTGAACATCACGAGCTCGAATACGGGCGCGCTGGGTTCGCTCGGTTTCAGCGCGACGCCGGTCACCGCGACGCAGCCGCCGCTGCGCGTCGGCTCTTCGCCCGCGAGCTCGGCGACGACGCTGGTGAACGGCTCGGCCAACACCGTGAAATGGTATCAGGGCAATGACGGGCCCGGTTCGGCGCGCTCCACCGCGATGGCGCGGGTCGACGATTCCGTCACGGTGCAATATGGCGCGCAGGCCGACGAGGATGCGATCCGGCGGCAGTTGCAGGCGATCGCCGTGTTCGGGACGTTCTCGACCTCGCCGACCGGGCAGTATTCGGGCGGGCAGGTCTCGGCGCTGAGCCTGCGGGTGACGCAGGCGCTGACCCAGCAGCCGGGGCAGCAGCGTATCGAGGACATCCAGACCGACATCGCGATGGCCCAGAACACGATGAAGGACGCGAGCACGCGCCAGACCCAGGCCAAGGCGCAGCTCCAGACCATCATCGACCAGGCGGAATCGGCCTCGCCCGACCAGGTCGCGAGCGAGATCCTGTCGCTCCAGAATGCGCTCCAGGCGTCCTACCAAGTGACCTCGAACCTTGCGCAGCTTTCGCTCGTCAAGTTCCTGTAAGGATGCGTTAAGGCGCCGTTAACCATGCCTCTTTACCTCTTGGTGAGGATTGGAGCGGGGCGGAGCTGTCGATGTCGGACAAGATGCAACTGGTGGTGGCCACGCCTTGCTTCGGCGGGCAGGTGTCGAGCATCTATGCGAGCTCGATCTTCGCGCTCCAGCGCGCCGTGCACGGCATGTCCAATCTCGAGCTCAAGGTGCTGCTGCGCGACGGCGACGCCCTGATCACGCGCGCGCGGGCCAACCTGGCCGCGATGTTCCTGGATGATCCCAAGGCGACGCATTTCCTGTTCATCGATGCCGATATCGGCTTCAAGCCGGAGCAGGTGTTCCGGCTGATCGAATGCGGCGCCGACGTCGTCGCCGGCTGCTATCCGATCAAGCGGGTCAACTGGGACAAGGCGAAGCGCGCGATCGAGTCCGGCCGCGCCGATGTGCCCGCGGCTTCACTCGACTACGTGCTCGAGATCGAGGACCCCGACCGCATCGTGGTGGTCAACGGCTTTACCCGCGTGCGCTACGCCGGCACCGGCTTCCTGATGATCCGGCGCCACGTGCTGGAGGCGATGTGCCGCCATCCGGACTACGCCAGCCTGCAATTCTTCCGCGAGCATTCGCACGATACGCTGGCGGCGAGCCAGAACCGGTTCGCGCTGTTCGAATGCATGATCGATCCGGCGACCGGCACGTATCTCTCCGAGGACTTCGCTTTCTGCAAGCGCTGGACCGATATCGGCGGCGAGATCTGGGCCGACATCCAGAGCTCGCTCGACCATGTCGGGCCGTCGGTATTCCACGGCGATATCGCCTCGCAATTCGCGCCGGCGCCCGCGGCGGCGGCCGATGCGGCGTGAGCCTTTCGGGATGAGCGTCGGCGCATCCCGTCCGCCAGAGCTGGAGCGGGCGTCCGACGGCGGCTCGCGCTACCGCTTGCGCGATCTGTTCACGCCGCTCGACACGCTGCTGGTCTCCGGCGGAGATTCGCGCCTGACGCTCGATCCGAAAGACCGCGTCAACGCCTATGGCTGCGCGGCCTCGCCGGAGCCGGAGATCTGGAATTTCGCCTCCTCGACCGCGTCCGTGATCTCGCAGGCGGCCTATGACCGCGTCGCGCTGGCGCGCGAAGAGCTGATGCACAAGTGCCTGTTCGACGAGGTCGAGGTCGCCTTCGACGCACGTTGCGAGGACATGCGTGACGAGCTGCGCGGACATCTCCAGCTCTCGCCGCGCGTTGATGTCGTGTTCTCGCCGTCCGGCACCGACTCCCAACTTCACGCCTTGTTCCTGGCGCGCGCGGTGCTCGGCGCACCGCCGGTGACGATCGTGGTCGGCACGGATCAGACCGGAAGCGGGACGCCCCATACCGCACGCGGGCACCATTTCAGCACGATGACGGCGAGTGGCCTTGCGGTGCGCAAGGACGGTGCGGTGGCCGGGCTCGCCGGCGACAGCGTCGCGGTGCCGCTGCTCGACACGGCGCCCGGCATTGCGATGCGCCCGGATGCTGATGAAGCGGTACTGCGCGCGGTCGAGGCCAGCCTCGCGCAAGGTCGACGCGTTCTGTTGCAGATCATGGATTCTTCGAAACTCGGCTGGCGCGCGCCGAGCGTGGCCTGCCTCGACGAGATCGCGCGCCGCTGGCCCGGCAAGGTCCAAATCGTCGTCGATGCCTGCCAGGCGCGGCTCGGCCGCCGTAGGCTGCGCTCCTATCTCGACCGCGGCTACATGGTGCTGATGACGGGCTCGAAATTCTTCGGCGGCCCCGCCTTCAGCGGCGCGCTGCTGGTGCCGAAAGGCCTGTCGCGCTCGCTCGGCCGGATTGGCGAGATCGCGCCGGGCTTCTTCGATTATGCCGGCCGCAGCGACTGGCCGAAGCCCTGGACGGGGCTGCGCTCGCGCTTCGAGCGCCGGCCGAATTTCGGTCAATGGCTGCGCTGGGAAGCAGCGCTCAGCGAGATCGGCAGCTATTATGCCGTGTCCGGCGCGTTTCGCGCCAAGGCGCTGGCCGAGCTTGCGGCCGGCATCGACAGCATGATCGCGCTGTCTCCGTCGCTTCGGGCCGTTCCGGCCGCGATCGAAGCGTCCGGGACGGACGACGAGGAATTCGCGCACGCCACGATCTTTCCGTTCACGCTGCTGCGCGACGGCAAGCCGGTTTCCATCGCCGAGACCTGCGCCGTGCATCGCGCTCTGGCGCACGACATGAACGGCGACATCGACGGCAGTGCGGCGGACCGGCAGGTTGCCGCGCAACGCTGCCTCGTTGGCCAGCCAGTACGATTTGACCAGCCCGACGGCAAGCCGCAGGCCGCGCTGCGGCTGTGCGTCGGCGCGCGGCTCGTCACCGAAGCCTGGTCGGCGGACGCCGCACAAGCGCAACGCAATTTGCAGCATATCCTCGATCGCATCGCCCATGTGCTGGTGAAGATCGAGCTGCTGCTCGGCCGTGCCGCGGCGGCGCCGGGAAAGTCTGTGCTCGAGGTCTAAGATGCTGCATCCTGTTTCAGCGCCGAACGGCGCGACCACGCCGAACTATTCCGATCGCATCGGCTTTGCGCAACTGACGCGCCGGGCCTTCGAGGGCGGCAATCTGCATCCGCTACGCGAGAAGCTCCTGGCGCGGATCGAGGAGGGGACGGCTGAGGCCGGCGAAGGCCTGGATCTGTCGCTGATTGCCCAGCTTCTCGGCGAGAAGGAGGCCGGGCTCGTGATCCAGACCGAGGTGCTCGCCTTCCACCAATTGTTTCGCACGCCTTGCGCGGCTCCGACACCCGGCCTGCGCGTGCTGGCGCTGGCGGCCGATATTGATATGGGCGGCAATACTCCAATCGAATTCCTGCTCGAAGGCTCCGACATCGAATTGCTGACGCTCTATGTGGTCAAGGGCGTCGGTCTGCCGGCGACGCTGCCCGAGCACGACATCGCGATCGTGGTCGCGTCCGATTCGGAGGAATGCCGGCAGGCGCTTGCCGTCATCGAACAGGCCGCGCCGCACTGGCCGCGGCCGTTGCTCAATCGCCCCCATCTCATCGGCAACCTCGATCGCGACAAGCTCTACCGGCTGCTGGCGGGCATTCCCGGTCTCGACATTCCAGCGACCGTCCATGCGACGCGTGCACAATTGTCGGATCTTTCGGAAGGGAAGATCGCCTGCCAGGACGTCACGGGCGAACTGCGCTTTCCGATGATCGTGCGGCCGCGCGGCACGCATGCGGGTGTCGGGCTCGCCAAGATCGACGATGCGCCGGCACTCGCGGCCTACCTTGCCGAACGGAAAGAGCAGGACTTCTTCGTCGCGCGCTTCGTCAACTATGCGAGCCCCGACGGGCTTTACCGCAAATACCGTCTCGCCATGGTCGACGGCAAGCCTTACGCCTGCCACATGGCGATCGCCGACCGCTGGGACATCTGGTATCTCAACGCCTACATGGCGTTCAGCGAGGAGAAGCGCGCCGAGGAAGCCGTCTTCATGCTCGACTTCGATCACGCCTTCGCCGCGCGTCATCGTAACGCGCTCGACGAGATGAGCAAGCGCGTCGGCCTCGACTATTTCATCGTCGATTGCGCCGAGAACCAGGACGGCGAGCTGCTGGTCTTCGAGGCCGACAACACCGCCGTCGTGCACAACATGGATCCGCCGGCCGTGTTTCCATACAAGCCGCCGCAGATGCGCAAGATCTTTGCCGCGTTCACGTCGATGCTGTCGCGGCATGCAAAGGCCGGCGAGGAGAGTGCAGCATGAACGAGATCGTCCGCAAGACGCAAGCCGTCGCCACCGACACCTCGCTCGATCCGCAGGACTGGAACGCGTTTCGCGCGCTCGCCCATCGCATGCTCGACGAGACGATCGACGGCATCGCCAACATTCGTGCGCGTCCGGTGTGGCAGCCGATCCCCGATGACGTCCGCGCCGCATTCAAGGCCGACGTGCCGCGCGAGGCGAGCGATCTCGCCGATGTCTATCGCGAATTCGCCGAGCATGTCGCGCCCTATGCGACCGGCAACGTCCATCCCGGCTTCATGGGCTGGGTGCATGGCGGCGGCACTGCGGTCGGCATGCTCGCGGAAATGCTCGCCGCCGGCCTCAACGCCAATCTCGGCGGCCGCGACCACATGCCCATCGAGGTCGAGCGCCAGATCGTCGACTGGATGCGCCGCCTTTTCGCCTTCCCGGAGAGTGCGAGCGGCATCTTCGTCACGGGCACGTCGATGGCCAATCTGATGGCGGTGCTGGTGGCGCGTACCAGCGCGCTCGGCACGCTGGCGCGACAATACGGCATCGGCAACGACGGCGCGCTGCTCACCGCCTACACGTCACGTGCCGCGCATGGCTGCGTCTCGCGGGCAATGGACATTGCCGGGCTCGGCACCGATGCGCTGCGCAAGATCGACGTCGATGCCGATCATCGCATCGACGTCGCTGCGCTGCGCGCGCAGATCGCGGTCGACCGCGAGGTCGGCTTCAAGCCGTTCCTCGTCGTCGCCTCCGCAGGGACGGTCGATATCGGCGCGATCGACGATCTCAAGGCCGTGGCGGAGCTGTGCCGCGAGGAGGGAATCTGGTTTCACGTCGACGGCGCGTTCGGTGCGCTCGCGATCCTGGCGCCCGAGCTCGCGCCGCTGCTCGGCGGCATCGAGCTTGCGGATTCCATTGCGCTCGATTTCCACAAATGGGGACAGGTGCCCTACGACGCGGGCTTCCTGCTGGTGCGCGACGGCGAGCAGCACCGGCAGGCCTTTGCGCAGCCGGCGGCCTATCTGAGCCGCGAGGCGAGGGGGCTTGCTGCGGGCGCGGTCTGGCCCTGCGATCTCGGCCCCGATCTGTCGCGCGGCTTCCGCGCGCTGAAGACCTGGTTCACGCTGAAGACGTTCGGCACCGACCGGCTGGGCACCGTGATCGCGCGAAGCTGCGCGCTGGCGAAATATCTGGAAGCGCGCGTGCTGGCCGAGCCGCGGCTGGAATTGCTGGCGCCGGTGAACCTCAACATCGTCTGCTTCCGTTACCGCGCCAATGATGCGGTCAATCGCGAGATCGTCGCTGATGTCCAGGAGTCCGGCATTGCTGCGCCATCAGGCACCACGCTGGACGGCAAGTTCGCGATCCGCGCCGCCATCGTCAATCACCGCACCGGCGAGACGGACATCGATGCGCTGATTGCGGCCATACTTGAATTTGGCGCGCGGCGGGTTGGCGACGGAGTGGTCGAGATCGAGGCGCCGCCGCTCGCGGCGCAGTAGCATCGATGCATGGCTGAAACGACAACGGCCCCGGAGGCGATCCGGGGCCGTTGTCGTTGGTCGGCGTTGTCGTTCGCGCGAAAGCGCGTGGTCAGGCGGCGGTGCTGACGTCGTCCTTGTCCGCTTCCGCCTTGGGATGCGTGGCCTCGTACTGGCCCCGCAGCTTCTCCTCATAGGCGATCAGCTTGCGGGCATCCTTCAGCGCCCGGTAGAGGTCGCCGTTCAGGATGTTGTTGTTGATGGCTTCGATGATCGGCCAGGAGCTCGGCACCGCTGTGACGATGTCCCGCACGAGGTTGAAATAGGTGCCGTGCTGGGTCTGCGGATCCGGCGAGATATACATGAGCTGGACCGCCAGATAGACGAGCTTGGCGGGCGTGTTTGCGGTCTCCGGCGTGAGGATGTCGCGCTCGCGCAGGATCGGCACGTTCTCGCCGTCGATCAGGAGGCGTGCGCGCTGGTCCGTGTTGGTGATCACCGAGTTGCCGACGATGATGCGTTCGTGCGGTTTGAGCTCGACCTTGAGAGCCATGCCTGTTCTCCATCAACGCTTTCGTAACCGAGCGCTCGTTGCGGCTTATCAGGGCGTGATTCTCGCTCGGAATTAGTTAACGAGCTGTAAATCCCCCGCGTTCGCGCGAAAAAACTCAATCTTCCCAACGTCATATCCGTGCGGCGTCGCGGCGATGTGCGGGGCTTCCCCGACCGAATCACGTGCGCCCCGGCAAAAGCACGAGTTTCATTTCATGTTTCGTTAGAAGTCTCGACGCCAGGGTCCGCCGGTCGCTGGGTCAATCTCGATCCAAGCAGACGCGTAACAGTAGCGTCGTTTACCAGAAAGGTAACAGAGTCATGTCCGGTATCGTTCTCTCCGCATCGGTTCGCCAGAACCTGCTCTCCCTCCAGTCCACCGCTGACCTCCTCGCCACCACGCAGAACCGTCTGTCGACCGGCAAGAGCGTCAACTCGGCCCTGGACAATCCCACCAACTTCTTCACCGCCCAGTCGCTCGACAACCGCGCCAGCGACATCAACAATCTGCTCGATGGCATCGCCAACGGCGTGCAGGTGCTGCAGGCTGCCAACACCGGCATCACCTCGTTGCAGAAGCTGATCGACTGCGCGAAGTCGATCGCCAACCAGGCGCTGCAGACCACGGTCGGTTACTCCACGAAGTCGAACGTCTCCGCCACGATCTCCGGTGCGACGGCGGCCGACCTGCGCGGCACGACCTCCTACGCCAGCGCGACCGCGAGCAGCAACGTGGTGTTTAGCGGCGCGGCCGGCGGCACCACGGCGGCGAGCGGCGCCACGACGCTCGGCGCCAGCATCGGCTCCTTTGCAAGCACCGGCGCAACGGCCGGCGACGGCACCACCGCCCTGACCGGCACCATCACCCTGATCGCCACCAACGGCACGACCGCCAGCGGCCTGGCCGGCAACGCTCAGCCCGCCGACGGCGATACGCTGACCGTGAACGGCAAGACCATCACCTTCCGCTCGGGCTCCGCTCCGGCCTCGACGGCGGTTGCGTCCGGTTCGGGCGTCAGCGGCAATCTCGTCACCGATGGCAGCGGCAACACCACCGTCTATCTCGGCACTGCGGGCACCCCGGCTGCGAACGTCAACGATCTCTTGACTGCGATCGATCTCGCCAGCGGCGTGAAGACGGTATCCATCAGCGCGGGTGCTGCGACGATCGCCACGAGCGTCGGCCAGACCGCCTCGAGCGCTGCTGGCGGCGCCGTCACGCTGAAGAGCTCGACAGGTGCGGATCTGAGCGTCACCGGCAAGGCCGACCTGCTCAAGGCTCTCGCCCTGACGACGGCCGTGGGCGGCGGCAACGCCACCGTGAACGTCAACCGGACCACGAGCGCGGGCTCGCTGGGTGCGACCATCGCGGACGGCTCGACGCTGAACGTCGACGGTCACGTCATCACCTTCAAGAATGCGCCGATCCCGGGCTCGACCGGTGCTCCGAGCGTTCCGAGCGGGTATGGTGCGAGCGGTAACGTCCTCACCGACGGCAACGGCAACTCGACGGTCTATCTGCAGGCCGGCACGGTTGCCGACGTGCTGAAGGCGATCGACCTTGCCACCGGCGTGCAGACCGCGACGGTCAACGCCAACGGCACCGCGACGCTTGTGACCGCCACAGGCCAGACCAACTCGTCGATCAACGCCTCGGGCCAACTCAAGCTCTCGACCGGCGTCAATGCCGACCTGTCGATCACCGGCACCGGCAATGCGCTGAATGCGCTGGGCTTCGCCGGCAACACCGGGACCTCGACTGCCTTCACCGCGGCCCGCACCTCCGGCGTTGGCGGCCTCACCGGCAAGACCTTGACCTTCTCCGCCTTCAATGGCGGCACGGCGGTCAACGTCACCTTCGGCGACGGCACCAACGGCACGGTCAAGACGCTCGATCAGCTCAACACGAAGCTTCAGGCCAACAACCTGACCGCGACGATCGACGCCAACGGCCTGTTGACGGTTTCGACCACCAACGACTACGCGTCCTCGACGATCGGTTCGAGGGCGGCGGGTGGTGCGATCGGCGGCACGCTGACGTCGTCGCTGACGTTCTCGACGGCTTCCAGCCCCGTCCAGGATACGGTTGCTCAGACTTCGCGTGCGAACCTGGTGTCTCAGTACAACAACATCCTGAACCAGATCGACTCGACGTCGCAGGACTCCTCGTTCAACGGCGTCAACCTCTTGAACGGCGACCAGCTCAAGCTGGTGTTCGACGAGACCGGCAAGTCGAACCTCAGCATCACCGGCGTGACCTACAACTCCAAGGGTCTGGGCCTCGCCGCGCTGACCGGTGGCGTTGACTTCATCGACAACGCCGCCACCAACAAGGTGCTGACCAACCTGAACTCCGCATCGAGCACGCTGCGCTCGGAAGCTTCGAGCCTCGGTTCGAACCTGACGATCGTGCAGGTGCGTCAGGACTTCAACAAGAACCTGATCAACGTGCTGCAGACCGGCTCGTCCAACCTGACGCTGGCCGACACCAACGTCGAGGCGGCCAACAGCCAGGCGCTGTCGACCCGCCAGTCGATCGCGGTCTCCGCGCTGTCGCTGGCCAACCAGTCGCAGCAGAGCGTGCTCCAGCTGCTCCGCTAACAAGCGGACGACATCGCAAGACGGCTACGGCGGCGGGGCTTCGGCCCCGCCGCTTTTTTTCGTTCGTCACTCGAGGTTTCGAGAGGGCAGGCGACACTCTGAAAAGTAACCAGCGGTTATGGTTAATGGAGCGTAAGCGCTGAGAATTGCCAATGATTTCAGAGCGATTGCCTGACCCCGCAAGCGCTTCCAGTCCTTCATGGTGAACCGGCGCTTATGCAGGCGAGGTTCGTTTCACCCTTTGTTAGCCATGTCGCGGCACGCTGGCCCCGTCACTCGATCCGAAGCGATCGAACGAAGACGCGTAAGCCAGAAGGGTAAGAGTCATGTCAGGTATCGTCCTCTCCGCATCGGTTCGTCAGAACCTGCTCTCTCTCCAGTCCACCGCCGATCTCCTCGCCACCACACAGAATCGTCTGTCGACCGGCAAGAGCGTCAACTCGGCCCTGGACAATCCCACCAACTTCTTCACCGCACAGTCGCTCGACAACCGCGCCAGCGACATCAACAACCTGCTCGATAGCATTGCCAACGGCGTGCAGGTGCTGCAGGCCGCCAACACCGGCCTGACCTCGCTGCAGAAGCTGATCGACAGCGCCAAGTCGATCGCCAACCAGGCGCTGCAGACCACCGTCGGTTACTCCACCAAGTCCAACGTCTCCACCACGATCGCCGGTGCGACAGCCGCCGACTTGCGCGGCACGACGTCCTTTGCCAGCGCCACCGCGTCCAGCAACGTGCTCTATACGGGCGCGGCCGGCGGCACCACGGCGGCGACCGGCACCACCACGCTCGGCGCTACCATCGGCTCCTTTGCAAGCACTGGCGCAACGGCCGGTGACGGCACCACGGCCCTGACCGGCACCATCACCCTGATCGCCACCAACGGCACGACTGCGACCGGCCTGCTCGGCAACGCCCAGCCGGCCGACGGCGATACGCTGACCGTGAACGGCAAGACCATTACCTTCCGCTCGGGCTCCGCTCCGGCGTCGACTGCGGTTCCGTCCGGCTCGGGCGTCAGCGGCAACCTCGTCACCGACGGCAACGGCAACACGACCGTCTATCTCGGCACCGCGGGTACCCCGGCGGCGACCGTCAACGATCTCTTGTCCGCGATCGATCTGGCCAGCGGCGTGAAGACGGTATCCATCAGTTCCGGCGCTGCGACGATCGCCGTGAGCGCCAGCCAGCCAGGTGCTGCGGTCTCGACCGCTGCTGGCGGCGCCGTCACGCTGAAGAGCTCGACGGGTGCGGATCTGAGCGTCACCGGCAAGGCCGACCTGCTCAAGGCGCTCGGGCTGACGACGTCTACGGGTGCCGGCAATGCCACCATCGACGTCAACCGGACCACGAGCGCGAGCTCGCTGGGGGCGACGATTGCGGACGGTTCGACGCTGAACGTCGACGGCCACGTCATCACCTTCAAGAATGCGCCGATCCCGGGTTCGACCGGTGCTCCGAGCGTTCCGAGCGGTTACGGTGCGAGCGGTAACGTCCTCACCGACGGCAACGGCAACTCGACCGTCTATCTGCAGGCCGGCACGGTTGCCGACGTGCTGAAGGCGATCGACCTTGCCACCGGCGTGCAGACCGCGACGGTCAACGCCAATGGCACCGCGACGCTTGCGACCGCCACAGGCCAGTCGAACTCGACGATCAATACGTCCGGTCAGCTCAAGCTCTCGACCGGCATCAACGCCGATCTGTCGATCACCGGCACCGGCAACGCGCTGAACGTGTTCGGCTTGGCCGGCAATACCGGCAGCGCAACCGCGTTCACCGCGGCACGCACCTCGGGCATCGGCGGCATCGCCGGCAAGACCTTGACCTTCTCCTCCTTCAACGGCGGCACGGCGGTCAACGTCACCTTCGGCGACGGCACCAACGGCACGATCAAGACGCTCGATCAGCTCAACACGAAGCTTCAGGCCAACAACCTGTCCGCAACGATCGATGCCAACGGCTTGCTGACGATCACCGCGTCCAACGACTATGCGTCATCGACGCTGGGTTCGACGACGGCGGGCGGTGCGATCGGCGGTACGCTCACTTCGGCGCTGACCTTCTCGACGGCTTCCAACCCCGTCCAGGATGCGGTGGCCCAGACGGCGCGTGCCAATCTGGTGTCCCAGTACAACAACATCCTGAACCAGATCGACACGACCTCGCAGGACTCTTCGTTCAACGGTGTCAACCTCTTGAACGGCGACCAGCTCAAGCTGGTGTTCGACGAGACCGGCAAGTCGAGCCTGAACATCACCGGCGTGACCTACAATTCCAAGGGTCTGGGCCTTGCCGCGCTGACCGTCGGCGTCGACTTTATCGACAACGCCGCCGCCAACAAGGTGCTGACCAACCTGAACGCGGCGTCGAGCACGCTGCGCTCGGAGGCCTCGAGCCTCGGCTCGAACCTCTCGGTGGTGCAGATCCGTCAGGACTTCAACAAGAACCTGATCAACGTGCTGCAGACCGGCTCGTCCAACCTGACGCTGGCCGACACCAACGTCGAGGCGGCGAACAGCCAGGCGCTCTCGACCCGCCAGTCGATCGCGGTCTCCGCACTGTCGCTGGCCAACCAGTCGCAGCAGAGCGTGCTCCAGCTGCTCCGATAACAAGTAGCTGAAATAACTGAATAAAACCGAGCGGCGGGGCCATTTTCCCCGCCGCTCTTTTTTGCGTCCGGAGGCGGGCAGGGGCGTTCATTCGCCATTAACCCTATCGCTTAAACCGGCGTTAACCATACTTTAAAGGACACCTCCTAAAACTGGACAAAAGCCCGCTTTCGAGACCGCGCGGCCGATTCGTATCCGGTTCAAGAGGAAGACTCGCCAATGTCCAACATCGTTCTCTCGGCGTCAGTTCGCCAGAACCTGTTGTCGCTGCAGTCGACGGCCGACTTGCTGGCCACGACGCAGGAGCGGCTGTCAACCGGCAAGAAGGTCAACACGGCGCTCGACAATCCCACCAACTTCTTCACCGCGCAGGGGTTGGACAACCGGGCGAGCGACATCAGCAACCTGCTCGACGGCATCAACAACGGTGTGCAGGTGCTCCAGGCCGCCAACACCGGCATCACCTCGCTGCAGAAGCTGATCGACAGCGCGAAGTCGATCGCCAACCAGGCGCTGCAGACCACGGTCGGTTACTCCACCAAGTCGAACGTCTCCACCACGATTCCCGGTGCGACGCCCGCGGACCTGCGCGGCACGACCTCCTACGCAAGCGCGACCGCCAACAGCAACGTGCTCTATACCGGCGCAGCCGGTGGCGTGACCCCGGTCACCGGGACCGCCGCACTCGGCGCCTCGCTGGGCTCGAACGCCGGCACCTTGGCCGGTACCGCGGTGACCGCCCTCGACGGCACCACTGCACTGTCCGGCACCGCCACGCTGCTCGGCACCACCGCATCCACCACCTTCGGCACGCCGCCCGCGGATGGCGACACCATCACGGTGAACGGCAAGACGATCACCTTCCGCACCGGCATCGCTCCGACCACGCAACCGACCGGCTGGGGCCTCAACGCCAGCGGACACATCGCCACCGACGGCAACGGCAATTCGATCGTCTATGAGGGAACGGCGACTGCGCCCGGGGCGACAGTCAACGACGTCCTCAGCGCGATCGATCTCGCCAGCGGCGTCAAGACCGCGACAATCAGTGCAGGCGCGGCGACCATCGCGACGAGCGGTGCGACCGTCGGTACGGTCCAGACGCCATCCTCCATCACGGCGGGCGCAATCACGCTGAAGAGCTCGACCGGCGCCGATCTGAGCGTGACGGGCAAGGCCGACTTCCTCAAGGCTCTCGGCCTGACCTCGTCAACCGGCGCAGGCCTCGCCACCGTCAACGCGAACCGGTCGACGACCGCAGGCTCGCTCGGCACGCTGGTGCAGGACGGCTCGACGCTGAACATCGATGGCCACACCATCACGTTCAAGAACGCCCAGACGCCGCAATCGGCGGCGAGCGTGACGTCGGGCGGCGTCAGCGGCAACGTCGTCACCGACGGCAACGGTAACTCGACTGTCTATATCCAGAGCGCGACGCTCACCGACCTGCTCAACTCGATCGACCTGGCAACCGGCGTGAAGACGGCCAGCATCTTCAACGGTGCTGCGACCCTCTCGACCACGTCGGGTCAGATCCCGTCGTCGGTCAACAGCAGCGGCCAGCTTGCACTCTCCACCGGCGTCAACGCCGATCTCTCGATCACCGGCACCGGCAACGCGCTCGGCGCGTTCGGACTCAGCGGCAACACGGGAACAGCGACCGCCTTCACCGCGGCGCGCACCTCCGGTGTCGGCGGGGTCAGCGGCAAGACGCTGACCTTCACTTCCTTCAACGGCGGAACGCCGGTGAACGTCACCTTCGGTGACGGCACCAACGGCACCGTCAAGACGCTGGACCAGCTCAACGCACAGCTTCAGGCGAACCACCTGACGGCGACGATCGACGCCAATGGCGTGCTGACGGTGACCACCGTCAATGAATACGCGTCCTCGACGCTCGGTTCGACGACCGCGGGCGGCACGGTCGGCGGCACGATCACCGGTGTTCTGGCCTTCACCACCGCGCAGCCGCCGGTGCAGGATCCCGTCGCGCAGACGGCGCGCTCGAACCTGGTCAACCAGTTCAACAACATTCTGGCGCAGATCGACACGACGTCGCAGGATTCCTCCTTCAACGGCGTCAACCTGCTCAACGGCGACACGCTGAAGCTCGTCTTCAACGAGACCGGCAGCTCCACGCTCGGCATCAACGGCGTGGTGTTCAATGCGGCCGGCCTCGGCCTCAGCAATCTCGTCAACGGCGTCGACTTCATCGACAACGGCGCCACCAACAAGGTGCTGACCAGCCTGAACGCGGCCTCGAGCACGCTGCGCTCGGAAGGTTCGGCGCTCGGTTCGAACCTCTCGATCGTGCAGGTGCGCCAGGACTTCTCCAAGAACCTGATCAACGTGCTGCAGACCGGCTCGTCGAACCTCACGCTGGCCGACACCAACGAGGAAGCGGCCAACAGCCAGGCGCTGTCGACCCGCCAGTCGATCGCGGTGTCCGCGCTGTCGCTGGCCAACCAGTCGCAGCAGAGCGTGCTCCAGCTGCTCCGCTAGTTTCGCAGCGCAAGATCGCTACTTGAAATATCGCGGCGGGGCTAACGCTCCGCCGTTCTTTTTACGGAGATCGCTAAGGCAGGATTAGCTGAGATTGATGCCCATCACGCGAAGCAAGTTTACAGCGTGTGTGCGTGCATCTAGCGTTGCACTGACGAAGAACTCCGCGACCCGTAATTATCCGGAGTGCTTCCAAGCGCACACGTAAGCAAATCTTAAGCGGTGCTGCCTAGGGTTGGGAAAGAAATCCTTAAGCGCGTTCAACGGGCTAGGTAACCTCCAGGGTGTGATTGATGTCGAATTCCGCTGCCTCGGCTTACGCGCGTGTTGCGACGACCACTGCTTCTCCTCGCGACATCGAGGCGCAGACCTTGCTCAAGGCCGCCAACAAGCTCCAGGATGCGGTGAACAACGCTGATCCGCTCAGCGAGCAGACCATGCAGGCGCTGATGTTCAACCGCAAGCTCTGGACGATCTTCCTGAGCGAGGCGATGCGCGACAACAATCCGCAGCCGATCGACGTCCGCCAGAAGATCGCCAACATCAGTGTGTTCGTGCTGAGCCAGACCGCGGCGCTGCAGATGAGCCCGCAGTTCGATCACTTCCGCCCGCTGATCGAGATCAATCGCAATATCGCTGCCGGTCTGTCCGGACGGCCGTGATGGAGGCGCGTCGTGGCCGACATCGTGAGCATTGTGTCGACCGCGCATAAGTCGAACGTTCTTCCAGCACGTCGGAGGACGGGCTCGTTCCGCTTCGGGAATACCAAGTTCACGCTGACTGACGCGCGCAAGGCCCAGATCAAGAACGTCGTCACCGATCCTGCGACCGGCGCGACCTATCTCGATACAGCGGTTGCCACGCTCGACGCCTGATCGTCAGGCGCTGACATCCGTATTGAGCGGACGCGAGGGTTTGGACTTCAGATCCTCTGCATGGAAATAAGCTCGCCGGCGCAGCATCGCTTCGTCGGGGAACTGATTGACCACGGCGTCGGTCCTGTCGTTGACGACCTGGAACACGAAGGATGCGGCAGCCTGGTCGAACACGACCTGCCGCGAGATGTTCTCGTTGTTCGGCAAATCATTGCGCACGGGCGCGCTCGTATCGCCCGCGGCGACCGTCTGGCTCACCGGCAAATCGGTCTGCACGGCCTCGTTCGCCGCCGCATTCGACGTCGTTATGATCTGCGCGGGGGCCGGTATCCCCACCGGCCTGATGCTGAAATCTGTACTCATGGCAGCCTCCTGGTTGCCTCGTCCGAGTCAAATCCCAACCCCTCTCAATGCGCAACCATGGAACACCAGGATTGAAGACCCGGTAAGGAAACGTGCCTAATCGCGCGACGATATCGCCGCGCGTTTTTTCGTAAAATTGTCGCTTGTTTTCTGCGCGCGCTCAGAGCGAGCGGCTGACCGTGAGCGGGGTGATGTGGCGCGGGCCCGGAGTGGCGCGGCGTCCCGCGGCCGTATAGGTGTTCGGCACGTTGCGCTTCTGGATCTCGGCGTTGACGCCGCGCACCACGCTCTCGGAGACCGCGTGCGCGGTCGCCAGCACGGTGAGATTGACCTGGAGCATCGCGCGGAACGCATCGTGATGCCGATGCAGCGTCGAGAGCAGCTCGGGCGCCGATTTCGCGAGCTGGGCCTGGTTGGCCTTCAACTGGCTGACGGCGCCGACATAGTTGCGCGACAGCTCCTGCTTCCTGCTCTCGAGGGTCATCGCCTCGCGGACGTTGCCGGCGCGCACGAGCTCGGTCTCGCGCTCGATCAGGCCGAGCAGGGCGTTCATCGCATCCATCAGGTCTTCAGCGAGCTTGCGCGCCTCGGCGCTGCCGGGCGCCGTGTTCGGGCGCTGCGCTTGCATCGGCCGACGTGAGGCGGTGAACTGGTTCATCTCGTTTGACCTTATGCCGTGCGGACGGTTTTCGCCTGCTGCATGATGAGAGTGCGGTAGACCTCGGTGGCGACGCCGACGCCGCCGGCCTTGGCGAAGTTCTTGGAATACTGCTCGGTCAGCATCGAGCGCCATACGCCGGTGCCCGGTGTGTCGCCGAACGGGCCTTCGCCCTTCAGGCCCGAGGTCATCTGCGAGAACATGCTGTTGAGGAACATCGCCTCGAAATCGGTGGCGGTCTTCTGCGCCTTGGCCTGCTGCTGCGGCGGGACCTTCTGCAGCGCGGCGGCGAGCTCGAAATCGGGCCGGCCGTTGCGGCTCTCCACCGAGAAGGCCGAGGAGGTGGCGGCGCGCGGGGTGTTGATCATGCTCGTCTGCATCACATCACCTCGATGTCGGCTTCGATCGCGCCGGCGGCCTTGATCGCCTGGAGGATGCTGATCATGTCGCGGGGGCCGATGCCGAGGCCGTTGAGGCCGTCGACGAGCTGCTGGAGCGAGACGCCGTCCTTGACGAGGGCCAGCTTCCTGCCGTCCTCGGTGACGCTGACGCTGCTGCGCGGCGCGACCACGGTCCGCCCTCGGGACAGCGGATTGGGTTGGCTCACCTGCGGGCTTTCGGAGATTGTGACGGTGAGGTTGCCTTGCGCCACCGCGACGGTGGCGACGCGAACGTCGCGGCCCATCACGATGATGCCGCTGCGCTCGTCGATGACGATCTTGGCGGCGAGATCGGGATCGACCTGGAGCTGCTCGATCTCGGTGAGGAAGGCGACGACGTTGCCCTTGAACTCCGGCGGGATCGAAAGCTGCACCGTGGAGGGATCGATCGGCTCGGCGGTCTTGACGCCGAGATAGTCGTTGACGGCCGCCGCGATGCGCTTGGCGGTGGTGAAGTCGGCGTTGCGCAGCGCGAGCCGCACGTTCGGCAGCCGGTTGAGCGCGAACTCGATCTCGCGCTCGATGATGGCGCCGTTGGCGATGCGCCCCACCGTGGGAACGCCGCGCACGATCTTCGCCGCTTCGCCCTCGGCCTGGAAGCCGGAGATGGCGAGCGAGCCCTGCGCGACCGCATAGACGTTGCCGTCGGCGCCGAGGAGGGGCGTGACGAGCAGGGTGCCGCCCTGGAGGTTCTTGGCGTCGCCGAGCGCGGAGACGGTGACGTCCATGCGCGTGCCCTGGGTGGCGAAGGCCGGCAGATTGCCCGTCACCATCACGGCGGCGACGTTGCCGGTGCGGATGGTGGCGCCGCGGATGTTGACGCCCATGCGCTCGAGCATCGCTTGCAGCGACTGCTTGGTGAAGGGGATGTTGTTGAGCGTGTCGCCGGTGCCGTTGAGGCCGACGACGAGGCCGTAGCCGATGAGCTGGTTCTGCCGCACGCCTTCGATATTGGCGAGGTCCTTGATGCGCGAGGTCGCGCTTGCGGACGTGACCGACAGCGCCAGCGCTGACAGCGCGGCGCAGGCCACCCCAACAATCCTCACCCAACGAACGCCTGGCATCCTCTGCTCCCCGAGGCTCCTCAAATCCCGGACCATCCTCGACACTCCCATGACGAGCTGGTCCGACGCTTTCCTTGCGAGGGCTGTGCCAACGCGGGGCAGTGGGGGTAGGTCACTGAATAGGTTCAATAAATCTGTTTCGACCGGTGTCGGCGGGCGTTGTCCCTGAGGAGCGAAACTGCCGCCTGTCGGCAGATTTTGCCGGGCTGTTTACGCGCCGTTAACCATAAAACAGCGAAGGTGAGGCATCGATCACCCGGATTGCTGCGATGCGCATCTACGGACCGAACGGCACCACGCTTGGAACGCCGGCCAGCCAGGCCAGGCGGACGGGCTCCGGCACCTTCGTCTTGCCCGACACCTCGTCGGCGCAGGAGACGCGGGCCGCTGCGGCGCCGAAAGCGGCCGCCAACATCGATGCGCTGCTCGCGTTGCAAGGCATCGAGGAGGATCCGGTCGAGCGCCGCAAGCGCTCGGTCGCCCGCGGCAAGACCGCGCTCGACGTGCTCGACGATCTCAAGATGGGGCTGCTGTCCGGCAATCTCGACGCGTCCACCGTGATGCGGCTGCGCGATGCTGCGGCGAACCTGAAATCGTCCTCGGGCGATCCCGGTCTCGATTCCGTGCTGTCCGAGATCGAGCTGCGCGTCGAGGTCGAGCTCGCCAAGGCCGGACAGGCCTGATCGTTATCCGTCACCCCCGCGCAACGGCGAAGCCGTTGTCGCTGGAGGTGCGCGCCCCGCAACGCAGGGCAAGTCTCGCAGGGCGACGGCCCGGCTCAAGCGTCTCGGCCGTACATCCTGCGAGGCTCACTGCACGGTGCTGCGCACCGCGCTGCTCGCACATCAGGATGACGGGTCGTCTGTTTGCTCGGTTTGCATCTCAGGCCGCTTCCTCCTGCTTCTGCGCGTCGTAGCGGCGCTGGGCGGCGAGCACGTCCTTCAGATTCTCCTCGGCCCAATCGCGCAGCGGATCGACGGCGGCGGCGAGTGTCAGCCCGAGCTGCGTGATCGAATATTCCACCGTCACCGGTACGGTCGCGATGGCGCGGCGCTTGATCAGGCCGTCGCGTTCGAGCGATTTGAGAACCTGGCTCAGCATCTTCTGCGAAATGCCTTCGATCGTGCGGCGCAACTGATTGAAGCGCATCGGCTCCCCGCGCAGCAGCAGGAGGATCAGCACCGCCCATTTGTCGCCGACGCGATCGAGGATCTGGCGCGTGGGGCAGTTCGCTGCATAGACGTCAGGCTTCATCGTCGGGTCCTCGATCCATTGAAGTCGCTTGCCGGCTCGCTTGCCGGTTACTCCGGCGTAAGCAGGTAAGCACAAAGTGCTCTCTTAACACCAGCATTCTTTGCGATATCTAGTCACCGTTAGTTACCAGAGAAGCAAAGGAGCCTTCCATGAAAATCGCAGTCGCCGGCGCCTCGGGCCGGGCCGGGTCGGAGATCACCAAGGAACTGTCCCGCCGCGGCCATAGCGTCACGGCCATCGCCCGGAACCCCGAGAAGATCGCGGCCCTGCCGAACGTCACCCCCACCAAGGGAGATGTGCTCGACCAGCCGGGCCTCGCCAAGCTGTGGGCCGGGCACGACGTCGCCGTGAGTTCCGTGCACTTCCTGGCGAGCGATGCGCTCAAGCTGATCGGGGCAGCCAAGGACTCCAAGGTGGGCCGTTATCTCGTCGTCGGCGGGGCTGGCAGCCTGGAGGTTGCTCCTGGCGTAAAGCTGGTCACAACCCCCGGTTTTCCGGCCCAGTACAAGGCCGAGGCCGAGGCAGGCTCTGCCTTTCTCGATCTGCTGCGCCAGGAAAAGGACCTGAACTGGACCTTCATCTCGCCGTCGGCGCTGTTCGTCGAGGGGGAGCGCACCGCCAAGTTCCGGCTCGGGACCGATCAGCTTCTCGCAGATGCGAACGGCAAGAGCTGGATCAGCTTCGCCGACTACGCCATTGCGCTGGCTGACGAGATCGAGCGGCCGGCCCATTTGAGGCAGCGTTTCACGGTCGGTTACTAGGCTTTCGGCCGCCCCCGGGCTCTTGCGGATAAACCTTCCTGTGCAAGGGCTTGGGCGCGCCGGCTGGGCGAGCAGGGAAATATTGTCTGTCACAGGAGGCCGCTATATAACGCCCCGCTCAACGGACCCCGTTCCGTTTGCGAGTCGTTGCTTAGACAGATAGGCCGCCCTTGGAAAAGTTGAAAAACTACCGACCGACCGAAAAAGAGCCTTTCATGAACGACCGGCAGAAGGAGTACTTCCGGTTGAAGCTCCTTGCCTGGAAGGATGAGATCCTCAAAGAGTCCAAGCTCACCCTGCAAGCCCTGCAGGAGGAGAACGTGAACCACCCCGATCTCGCCGATCGGGCATCGTCCGAAACCGACCGCGCCATCGAACTCCGCGCCCGCGACCGCCAGCGCAAGTTGATCGCCAAGATCGACGCCGCGCTCCAGCGTATCGAGGACAACACCTATGGCTATTGCGAGGACACCGGGGAGCCGATCTCGTTGAAGCGGCTCGAGGCCCGGCCGATCGCGACGCTCTCGGTGGAAGCGCAGGAGCGCCACGAGAAACGCGAGAAGGTCTATCGCGACGAATAGAGTCAGAGCCGCAGCGATGCGGCTCTTTGTTTTTGGACGCAAGGCGCCATTTCGCGCCGTGGTCAGCATATTGTCCGTCGCTTGCCGCCGCGCGCTTCGACGCGCGAGCGCAATCGCGAAAAGTGAATCGTGATCAAGGGGCTAGAGTCGATTCCTCCGAGCTCACGTGAGTTCGGATGAGAAACAGCCTTCACTTCAGGTGCGGGAGATTTTGCGAGTCGCATCAACGCGATCGACTCGAATGCTGAGACACCGATCCAGCTGCATCAAGCATCGCTGCAATCAGGCCTGCTGCGACGCCACGAGGCGCGCATCCCCATAAAGCCTGGACCAGCTCAATATTTCCTTAAACGCCGGCAACAGGCCGTAGGCCGCATCCGTCAGCTCGTACTCGACCCTTAGGGGTTTCTCCGCGAAGACGGTCCGCGACACCAGGCCGTCCTGCTCGAGCTCGCGCAGTTGCATGGTCAGCATGTGCTGGGTGATGCCGCCGATCGATCGCCGCAACGCGCCGAACCGAACCGCGCCGTTCATCAGCGCGAACAGGATCTCCAGCTTCCACTTGCCGCCGAGGGCATGGATGGCCCGCTTGAAGTCGGCGAGCAGGGCAGGGTCGGGGCTGCAATCGCAGTCGCCGTCGCAAACGCTGGTCAGGTTTTCCATACGGGTCTCGAAATCCATTCTACTTGCTCCCCGGGAGATAGTGACCAGATGCCGCCTTGAGCAGGGCGGCGGAACCAATTCGCCGGCCGGTGCAACGAGGGGAATTTGGCAATGAGCACTGTTCTGGTCACTGGCGGGTCGGGCTTCGTCGGCATCCACGTCATCCTGCAACTTCTGGCCGCCGGCCACATGGTGCGGACCACGGTGCGCCGGCCGGACCGCCAGGCCGACGTGCTGGCCATGCTGCGCGAGGGCGGGGCCGCGTCGCCGGAGAGCCTGTCCTTCTTCACCGCCGACCTCGTTCGGGACGAGGGGTGGCGTGAGGCCGTCGCGGGCTGCGACTACGTTCTCCATGTTGCCTCGCCGCTCTCGACCAGTGTTCCCAAGGATGAGAATGAGATGATCATCCCGGCCCGCGACGGCACCCTTCGGGTGCTCCGGGCCGCGCGCGAGGCCGGCGTGAGGCGCGTGGTGATCACCTCGTCGCTGGGTGCGATCGGGTATGGCCACAAGCCGCGGGAAAAACCGTTCGACGAGACCGACTGGACCAATCTCGAAGGCGCCGACGTGCAGCCCTACATCAAATCCAAGACGCTGGCCGAGCGGGCGGCCTGGGATTTCGTCGCGCGCGAAGGCGGCGGGCTCGAGCTCTCGGTCGTGAACCCCGCCGCCATTTTCGGTCCCGTGCTCGGGCCGGACTTCTCCGGGTCGATCGAGATCGTCAAATCGCTGCTCGACGGCGCCATGCCGGCGGTGCCGCGGGTCTATTTCGGCGTGGTCGACGTGCGCGACGTGGCCGACCTGCATTTGCGGGCGATGACGGCGCCGGAGGCGAAAGGCGAGCGTTTCATCGCGGTCTCCGGCGAGGCGATGTCGATCCTGGACATCGCCAGGGTGCTGCGGCGGGAACTCGGACCGAGGGCGCGCCGGGTTCCGCGGCTCCAGGCGCCGGACTGGCTGGTGCGCCTGGCTGCAAACCGGATTCCGCTGCTGCGTGCGGTCGTGCCGATGCTCGGAAAGGTGCGGCATTCCACCAGCGCCAAGGCGCGGTCGCTGCTCGGCTGGCAGGCGCGTTCGAATGATGCGGCGATCCTCGCGACGGCCGAGAGCCTGATCCGGCTTGGCCTCGTCAAGGCGTGAAGCCGCCGGCCGCCCGCGCTTGTCAGGCCGGAGCGGGGGTGCTGAAGTGTTCTCCTCGATTGCGTAGCGTGGGAGGCGGCGCCGATGGACAACATTCTCGAAGCCGCAAAGGCGATCGCACTGGCGCGCCGCAACCATGCGCCGCTTGCAGCGCTCGAGGTTCCACCTGCCGACGAGGCCGAGGGTTACCAGGTCCAGCGCGCGCTGCACGATCTCCTGCTGCCGCATCTCGGGCCGCTCGTCGGCTACAAGATCGGCTGCACCAGCCAGGTGATGCAGGACTATATCGGCATCCCGCATCCCTGCGGCGGCGGCGTGTTCCAGAAGGGCGTGCACAACAGCGGGGTGAAGCTCGCGGCCTCCAAATATGTCCGTGTCGGCGTCGAATGCGAGATCGCGGTGCGGCTGCAGCGTGACCTTGCCGCCGGCGAGGCGCCGTTCACGGCCGAATGGGTCGGCGAAGCCGTCGAGGCCTATCATCCCGCGATCGAGATCGTCGACGACCGCTACGTGAAGTGGGAGACGATGGGCGCGCCGACGCTGATCGCCGACGATTTCTTCGCCGCCGGCTGCGTGCTGGGGCCGTCGGTTCCACGCTCGTCGGTGCCGGACCTGAACGCGGTCAAGGGTCGCGCCATCGTCAACGGCGAGGAGGTCGGCCACGGCACCGGTGCCGACGTGCTCGGCCATCCCCACAACGCGCTCGCCTGGCTCGCCAACCATCTCGCCGCCGACGGCAAGAGTTTGCATGCGGGACAGCTCGTGCTGACGGGAAGCCTGGTGAAGACGCTGTGGCTGAAGGCCGGCGACAAGGTGCGGATGGAGCTGGACGGGCTGGGCGTGGTGGAGGCGAAGTTTACGTGAGGGGCGCATAGCGCTCCAACATTCTCCGTCATTGCGAGGAGTTCGCGACAAAATTGCGAAGCAATTTTGCGCTGATGCGACGAAGCAATCCAGATTCTTTCCGCGGACGCATTTCTGGATTGCTTCGCTGCGCTCGCAATGACGGAGTGTGGGCAATAGCTTTTCTCCTTCAACCTGCACCGCAATCGCAGACACGCCCTCGCATCCTCGCGGCATCTTCCGCCCGAGTTCTGCAATCGTCCGCCCTCCTGAAGATCAAGAAGGCGCAGGGAAGGCCGGGCGCCGGCTGGCACCCGCAATCCCGTGTGCGGATCAAACGCGCACGGGTGGACCACAGGTGACGCCGGGACATCCCGGCCTTCCCTGCGCGAATGGTTTTAACGGTGTCCTTCGTGCTCTCCCCGGGGAGCGATGCACTATTGCCCCCGTCGCCATGCGGATGGCTGATGCGCGCGCCCGGTCGGGCAGCTCACATCACCGCAAGACTTGACGCACAGACCCCGGGCGTCAGGACCACACGACTTCTCCGTCCGCGCACATCTTCGCCCGCATCCTCGACGGTTGGCGTGCGCTCACCGTCGAGACCAAGCGTAAGACGCTGTCAGCGCCGTGTCGTATCGCGCGTGCTGCTGCTCACGGTTTCCCGCCCTGCAGCCAACCTCGCGCGCCGACGCCGTCGCGGCCACCGCATTCCATCCCGCGTTTCGTGACGATCGCGACACGCCCTCTTGTGGGATAGAACAAAAAGGGAACATAATGATGGGGGCGGATCGTGTCAACAAGAATTTCTAAAATCCGAAAATTCTGAAATGGAAAATTGGTAACGAATATGGTACCAAGGATCGAAATCGCGGAATACAGCATCGACGGTCGTAGCCCGTTTCGGGAATGGCATGACGGGCTCGATGCGCGGGCGGCCGCAACTGTCTCCGTTGCCATTGGACGGCTTGCCGATGGAAATACCTCGAACGTGAAATCCATCGGCGAGGGCGCGGCCGAACTGAAGATCAATCGCGGCCCCGGCTACCGGGTCTATTTCGGGTGGGACGGCAGCGTGCTCGTGATCCTGCTGGGTGGCGGCACCAAACAGAGGCAGCAGAGCGATATCAGCGTCGCGCTTCGCCGGTGGCGTGACTACAAGGCGCGAAAGCGCAATGAGGGATGAGCCGATGCCATTGACCCATAGTTTTCAAGAGACCATTCGCGCGCGGGCAGAGCGCGATCCCGCCTTTCGCGAGGCATTGTTCCTGGAGGCGATGCAGGGCCTGTTGCAGGGGGACGTCGACTACGGCCGCACAGCGCTTCGGACCTATATCAATGCGACCATTGGCTTCGAGCGGCTCGGTGAGGTGCTGGACCGTCCGCAGAAGAGCCTGATGCGGATGTTCGGGCCGGGTGGGAATCCAACAATGGGTAACCTGATGGCCGTGATCCACGCGCTTCAGAAGGAGACCGGTGTGCATCTCGAGATACGCGCAGTCGCGGATGCGGCGTGACGAGCGCGAAGCGAACCATGGGATCTCGAACGCGCGAACGGCGATGAATCTGTTGCAAGCTACTTTTTAATTTTTCTTCGCTGCCCGGACGGAGATTTGACGATGGCGCGGTCAATGATCGCGCGAATGGCCCTATACGCTTCGGATTTCGATAGTATCTCGGACCATTCAGGAGGCTTTCTCCACCCCTTGCCCCAACTGCTGTCGAGCAAATCATCCAAGGCGTCGCACGCGCCGAGTTCGTGATCGCTCAGTGTATAAAGATTGTTTTCGGATAGCATCAATTTGATCGTTAGCGGGTATGCAAAAGCGGCCACAATCAGGTGCTGCCACGCGAGCCAGTTCCGACTGAAGGCGATTTGAACTCCTCTGTGAGCGGTAGCACTTCGTGCCTCATACAATTCCTTGATCCATTTTCGGTGCAGCGGCCAATCTGCTTGCTCAGTTGCGTATTTTGCATCGGGTTTCACACGCTTCGCATCGGAGATTTTCACGCTTACGAATGGCGACCAATGCGACGCGAAAGTGGCTGCCATTGCCTGAGCTGAGCTTTGCGTAGGTGTTAGCAGTCTTTCAAAGGCCATAGCCGAAAGCATCACGCACCGGTCCCAATCTAGCTCGGGTGTCTCCGAGTGTCCGAGAAGAAACAACTCAAGAGATGAATCGATGGCGTCGGCCACTGGAAGCTTGAGGCGGCGAGCCTTTCCGATGGACTTGATCAGGGCAGCATTAATCAAACTGCAATCGGTGCCCTCGATCTGAGGAGGCCGCTGAAATACGATGTCTTTAAAGCGCATCCCCCCAATTTGCAGGCCGCCGCCGCGACGAGCGAAAAAGGGAGCGATCTGGTCGGACCCGACAGAAACGCCCTGACCAATTATGTGAAACATCGTTGCGTTAAGGTGAGGACTAAAATGCCCTTCAAGGAAGCGCTGTTCCGAAAGGCAAGCAATTGCAAGCGTCTTGGCTGCTTCACTGGCATAATCCCAATGTGATCGCGGAATGTTCCACGGTTCACGATCGCTCACCCGCAAGAGGATGGTGCAGCTTTGGATGGGGTGCCCGTTTTTTTGTACGTAACATCTTAGAGCGTTTTGAACCGTCGAGACCATAGAGGGATCAATTATCGCGCCGACATCAGCCAGACGAATGGGGCTGAATCGAAATCGGCCTACCCGCATCTGGGCAGGAATGGTCAGCCATGGCATGAAGATAATAAAACCAGACGACGAGGCCAAGCTATCAAGACTCCGTGGCTAGGCAATTCCGGAACCCGATGGAGATATCATTCTTGTGCAGCATCTTGAAGCTTGGTGTATCTCCACTGCCGCGCTGCCAATTTCATTCGACCGCCGTGATGATGGAATCATCGGTAATGGATTCGCGGTGGCCGTCTGTATTGCTTCGCCCCGCTCGCAATGACGGAAGCTAGGGCGACGTTTGAGTGCGCCAACTGAGTGCCTAGGCGGCGGCTCGCAATCTTGCGCCAAAATACATGCGGCCTCCGGCAGGGGAGCTACCGGAGGCCGCGTAGTACATCGTCGTTCGCGCCTAGGTTCGCGAACACGATGTGGGAGCTCGGGAGAGACTTAGAAGGGCAGCAGCACGTCCATGACCTGCTGGCCGTAGCGCGGCTGCTGCACGTCCATGATCTGGCCGCGGCCGCCATAAGCGATGCGGGCCTGCGCGATCTTGGTGGAATCGATGGTGTTGTCGCTCTGGATGTCTTCGGGGCGGACGATGCCGGCGACCACGAGCTCGCGGATCTCGTAGTTGACGCGGATTTCCTGCTTGCCTTCGACCACGAGGTTGCCGTTCGGCAGCACTTGCGTGACCACCGCGGCGACGTTGGTCTGCAACGCTTCCGTGCGGTTGACCGAGCCCTTGCCGTCGCTGGAGGCGGTGGAGTCGGCGGTCAGGATGCGGCCGGGCAGGATCTTGTTGGCCTGGGTGATGGTCTTGGACCCGATGAAGTCGGTAATGCCGGAGTCTTCCGAATTGGTGCGGCTGCGCTGGGTCTCGTTGGCGATGTTGGCCTTGTCGGTGATGTTCACGGTCACGGTGAGGAGATCGCCGATCTGGTGGGCGCGCTGGTCCTTGAAGAAGGCGCGGCTGCCGCTGCGCCACAGCGAGTTCGGATTGTAGGAGGCGACTTCCGGCTTCGGCATCGGCATCTGCACCGGCTTGTAGCCGGGCTGCGTCGTCGGATTGTCGATCGCGGACAATTTCGGTTGCTCGCCGATCTGCGACAGGCGGTCGATCGAGGAGCAGCCGCTTGCCAGCGCGCCAATTGCCAGTAGCAGGGCAGAAATCGCGATGCGACGAGGACGGAAAGCCGAACTGAACGTGGACATGACTTACTCTGACTTGGCTGGAGCTTGCGAGATGCGGGCTTGCGGGATCTGGGCTTGGGCGATCTGGGCCGGCGACTCGGGGGCCTGGACCAGGTTCCGGACGAGAGCTGCAGTGTCGACGGGTGCGGGTGCTTCGTCGCGCTTGAGCGAGGAGGTCTGCTCGACCGCGGGCGGCATCGGCGCGGACTGGCTCGCGCCCTGGACCGTGATCTGGCCGCGGCCGGTGACGACGCCGGTCAGCGTGCGCTTGGATTGCAGGTTGAGCACGCTGACGGTGTCGCCCTCGGCGCCGTTCTCGATCGCCTTGCCGCGGGTGGTGAGGTAGAGGCCGGGCACCTGGTAGATGATGGTGACGTTCTGGTCGCGCTGCACGAAGTCGGGCTTGACGATGTCGGCGACCCGGATCGGCGCGCCCGCCCGCATCGGCCGGCGCAGCTGCATGCCGATGGTGCGGTCGCGCGAGGCGGCCTCGCCGGTGACCTCGGCCTTGGGCCGGCGCTCCAGCGTGACGTCGGAGGATTTCAGGAGATCGGCGCGGTCGATGTCGCGCGTCAGCACGGCCACTTCCACCGTCTCGATCGCGGTGCCGGTGAAGCGCAGCTTGGTCGGCGCCGGGTTGTTGTCGTTGTTGATCTCGAAGGCGATGTCGAAACGGCCGCTGCGGGCGTCGTAGCGGGTTGCGACCGGCTGCAGCGCGCCGGTGTTGGAGGCGTCCAGCCGCATGTCGGCGACGCCGCGGTCGAAGGTGACCGTGATGTTGGCGGCATCGCCAAGGCCGAAGCGGCGCTCGAGCGCCGAGGCCACCGCGTTTTCGAGGTCCTTGTTGGCGAGGGTGCGGGCGAGGCGGGTGACCTGGACTTCCCTGATGTCGCCGGTCATCACGCCGATCACCTGCTTTGCGCGCAACACCGACAGGACTTGCGCGACCGGCAGCGCGCCGGTGGTGCCGAGATCGGGCGAGCGATAGACCGGAATCAGCGCGGCCGAGCCGGCATTGTCGATGAGATCGCCGACCCGCACCACGTCGGAGGTCACGGTGACGCTCGCGCGCAGCGTCGGCGCCGCGATGACGTCGTCGGCGGCCTGCGCCGGCAGCGCCAGCAGCAGGAGAGCGGAGATCGTGGCGAGGGTGGTGCGGATCATCGTCATTACCTCAGCGGAACAGCGCCGTGGTCGATTGCATCATCTGGTCGGCGGCGCTGATGACCTTGGCGTTCATCTCGTAGGCGCGCTGGGCGGCGATCAGGTCGCTCATCTCCGAGACGACGTCGACATTGGCCTGCTCCAGGCTGCCCTGCGTGATCTTGCCGTAGCCTTCGGCATTCGCGGTGCCGTCCTGCGGCGGGCCGGAGGAGGGCGTTTCGGTGAACTGGTTGCTTCCGACGGGCTGCAAACCGGCCTTGTTGATGAACCGGGTCACGCCGATCTGGCCGATGATCGAGGAGGTCGACGAGCCCGGCAGCGTCACCGAGACCTGGCCCTGCTCGCTGACGGAGATGCCGGAGGCGTTGTTCGGGATGGTGATGGTCGGCTGCACCGGGTTGCCCTGCGCGGTGACGACGCGGCCCTGATTGTCCATCTGGAAGGTGCCGTCGCGGGTGTACTGGTAGGTGCCGTCGGGCATCAGGATCTTGAAGAAGCCTTCACCCGACATCGCGAGGTCGAGATCGTTGCCGGTCTGCGACAGCGTGCCCTGCGTCATGCTGCGCGGCGTGCCGACGGTCTTGACGCCGCCGCCGATGTCGACGCCGACGGGCAGGATGGTGCCCTGGTCCGAGGCCTGCGCGCCGACGCGGCGGACGTGCTCGTAGATCAGGTCCTGGAACGCCGCGGTCTGCTTCTTGAAGCCGGTGGTGCGCAGGTTCGCGATGTTGTTGGAGATGACCTGGACGTTGAGTTCCTGGGCCGCCATTCCGGTCGCAGCGGTGTGGAGCGCTTGCATGTCAGTGGTCCCCTAATCAGGCCGGAACGTCGGCGAGCTTCTCGATCGCCGATTTGTGGAGGTCGCTCTGCTGCTGGAGCAGGTTGGCGATGGCCGTGTAGCTGCGCATGACTTCGACCATGCGGCTCATCTCGCCGACCGAGTTCACGTTCGACTTCTCGATGTAGCCCTGGCGCACGGTGGACTTGGTGTCGGCCTGCTGGGTCGCGGAGCCGGCGCTGTAGAGGTTGGCGCCGAGCTTGGTCAGCCGGGCCGGATCGTCGAACGAGGTCATGCGGATCTTGCCGCGGATCGAGTCGGTCTTGGCCGTGCCCTCGAGCACCGTGACGGTGCCGTCGGGGGCGATATTGATGTCGTGGTCGGTCGGCTGGAAGGTGATCGGGCCGCCGGTGCCGAGCACGAGGTTGCCGTCGGAGGTGACGAGCTGGCCGGTGCTGCTGAGCGCGAACTTGCCGTCGCGGGTGTAGCGCTCGGCGCCGTTGGCCTGCACCGCGAAGAAGGCGTTGCCGTCGATCGCCATGTCGAGCGGGTTGTTGGTCGCCTCCATCGGCCCCTGGCCGACGTCGCGGAAGGTGCCGCGGTCCTGCACATAGGAGACCCGGCGGTCGGAACCGACGAAATTGTCCTCACGCGCGTTCGAGTTGAGAAACTCCTCGAACAGCGAATGGTCGGCCTTGAAGCCGTTGGTGTTGGCATTGGCGACGTTGTTGGCGATGACATCCATCTGCCGTTCCAACGTCATCTGCCGTGACAAGCCGATCAGAAGCGCGTTCTGCATCGGAAGATCTCCCCTGAGTGAGATCTGCCTCCTCGCTCTCCCAAGCGCGTTGGCGGACCCCGTGAACGAGACCGTCAGGTTCTCCCAAACCGTTCGGTCTCGGTCCTCTCTCAGCGAAAGCCGTGCCAACGTCGAAAATTGTTAAATATCAATATCTTGTCGATTTTTCGAGGGCGCGGGAGGGCGGCAGAAAGGTTCTGTTAGCCATGTTTGCCCGGCAGATTTTTCCTAGTGGAGGCCCAATCGAAAGATTCCGTTAACCATTATTACCGTAGCGTTTGCGTGCAAGAGGAGCGCATTGCGCTGGGGCATTTGTATCGCGTCATTGTCTGCCAGGGGGCTTTGCTCTTTCGATTCCTATGAGAGATGAGCGAGCCCGGCGACCATGGCAGAGAATGAAGCGGAAGGCGGCGCAGCCGCCGAAGGCGCGGAAGCCGCTCCCCCGAAGAACAAGCTCAAGCTCATCATCATGGCCGTCGGCCTGCTCGCCGTCCTCGGTGGCGGTGCGGCGACCTGGTTCTTCTTCTTCCGGCACGGCGACGACGAGCATCATGCCGAGGCAGCGCCCCCGCCGAAGCCGCCGGCCTTCGTCGAGGTGCCCGACATGATGGTCAACCTCGCCGGTGCTCCGGGCGAGCGCGTGCAATATCTGAAGCTGAAGATCGTGCTGGAGCTGAAGGAAGAGAAGCAGATCGAGGCGATCAAGCCGGCGATGCCGCGCGTCACCGACATCTTCCAGACCTATGTGCGCGAGCTGCGCTCCTCCGACCTCAACGGCTCCGCCGGCATCTTCCGCCTCAAGGAAGAGCTGACCAAGCGCGTCAACGCGGCGGTCGCGCCGGTCCAGGTCAGCGCGGTGCTGTTCAAGGAAGTCGTGATCCAGTGACGGCGCAGGGAAGGTAATGGGCTAGCGTCATGGCCGGCAACGAGCAGATGGACCAGGATGCGATTGCCGCCCAATGGGAGGCTTCGCTCGATTCCGAGGATCCCGCAGAGGCCGCGAAGGCCGCTGCCGAAAACGAACTCTCCGAGACCATGGCCCTGCAATGGGCGGCCATGGTCGAGGACGGCAGCCGCGACCTCGGCACCGGCAAGAACTCCGGCGAGCGGGTGCTGTCGCAGGAGGAGATCGACAACCTCCTCGGCTTCACCGTCGGCGACGTCACGCTCGACGATCATTCCGGCATTCGCGCGATCATCGATTCGGCGATGGTCTCCTACGAGCGTCTGCCGATGCTCGAAATCGTCTTCGACCGCCTGGTGCGGCTCCTGACGACATCCCTGCGCAATTTCACCTCGGACAACGTCGAAGTCTCGCTCGACCGCATCACCTCGGTGCGCTTCGGCGACTACATGAACTCGATCCCGCTGCCGGCCGTGCTCTCGGTGTTCAAGGCCGAGGAGTGGGACAATTTCGGCATGGCGACGGTCGATTCCAACCTGATCTATTCGATGATCGACGTGCTGCTCGGCGGCCGCCGCGGCACCAGCCAGCTCCGCATCGAGGGCCGGCCCTACACCACGATCGAGACCGAGCTGGTCAAGCGGCTGGTCGAGGTGGTGCTGGCCGACGCCGAGCAGGCGTTCCGGCCGCTGTCGCCGGTGACCTTCACGATCGACCGGCTCGAGACCAACCCGCGTTTCGCCGCCATCAGCCGTCCCGCCAACGCCGCCATCCTGGTGCGCCTGCGCATCGACATGGAAGACCGCGGCGGCAATATCGAGCTCCTGCTGCCTTACGCGACCATCGAACCGATCCGGGGCGTCCTGCTCCAGATGTTCATGGGCGAAAAGTTCGGCCGCGACCCGGTCTGGGAAGGCCATTTCGCCACCGAGATCGGCCAGGCCGAGATCGCCGTCGATGCCGTGCTCTACGAGGCCGACATTCCGCTCAAGCAGCTGATGCGGCTGAAGGTCGGCGACACGCTGCCGCTGGACATGCGCGCGGATGCCAACGTCACCGTGCGCTGCGGCGACGTCACAATCACCGAAGGACGCATGGGCCGGGTCGGCGACCGCGTCGCTATCAGGGTGACGAAACCCTTGCGCAAGCCAAGTACGACACTTGCGATGTTCGAGAAGGTGGACGAGCACAACAAGATGATGGAGGCCCCATGAACCACTCCCTTGGAATGGCGATCGAGACGCTGGTGGCTATCTTGCTGATGCTCACGATCGGCTACTGCATCCTGCTGAACAAGCGGCTGACGCGGCTGAAGGCGGACGAGCATTCGCTGAAGGCGGTCATCGCCGAGCTGATCACCGCGACCGAGATCGCCGAGCGCGCGATCGGCGGGCTGAAGCTCGCCGTGCGCGACGTCAACGAGAACCTCGGCAGCCAGCTCGCGGCGGCGACCCAGATGTCGGACCAGCTCTACAAGCAGCTGGGCGAAGCCGACAACGTGGTGCGGCGCCTGTCCAAGATCGCGATCGCCGCGCGCCCCGTGACCAATCCGGAAACGGTTGCCGTGCCCGCGGCCAAGCCCTCGTCGGCGAAGGCGGTGGCGGCTGCGGCGGAAGCCTTCTCCGAGCGCCGACGGTCCAACGGCCTTGCCGCATGAAGTGAGGGTATGAAATCCTTTCGTAACATCCGCGTCATTCCGGTCGTCCTGGTTGCGGTCGCAGGTCTCGCCACGCTCAAGGTCGCGGGCCTCGCGATCAATGGCGGCTATGTCTTCGACTACCAGCCGAAACAGGCCAAGAAGTCCTGGGCGCAGGAGAACCTGAACTTTCCGACCGGACGGGAAGACCCCGACATCACCGGCTCGACCCACGGCGCGCCGAAGGAGGCGCCGAAGCCGGCCGCGCCCGAGACCAAGCCCGAAGGCACCGTGGTGAAGGTGGAAGAGGCCCAGCCGCAGGTCTCGGCCTCCGAGCGCGCGATCCTGGAGCGGTTGCAGTCGCGCCGCCAGGAGATCGAGGCCCGCCAGCGCGAGATCGACATCCGCGAGAGCCTGCTGAAATCGGCCGAGAAGCGCATCGAGAACAAGGTCGAGGAGATGAAGGCGGTGGAATCCCGCATCTCCACGACCCAGGCCGAGCAGAAGGCCGCCGAAGCCCAGCGCATGAAGGGCCTCGTCACCATGTATGAAGGCATGAAGCCGAAGGACGCCGCGCGGGTATTCGACCGGCTCGAGATGGGCGTGCTGATCGAGATCGCCTCGGCCATCGCGCCGCGAAAGATGTCGGACATCATGGGACTGATGTCGCCGGAGGCCGCCGAGCGGCTGACCGTCGAGATGGCCCGCCGCGCCAATGGCGGCGGCGATCAATCGGCTTCCGCCGGCGACCTGCCCAAGATCGACGGCAAGCCGACGCAGAAGCCGAATTGAGCGCGCGAGAGCCGCGGCGCGCTGCGACAACCTGCGCGCAGTTGCGCGCTCGCCCGGTCGGCACGCGGCCAGATGCCTTGCGCGGCTAGCTTGCGATCCGCTGCTGAACCCTGCGACCTGCCGAGCTCAACGGTTTCTCGACGGGAAGGAGGGTCTCGCAGTGCTGCTTGATCAGCGCAGCCTTCGTCATTCGGGTCACGAGATGCAGGGTGCTGTGGCAGCAGGCGCACTCGTATACCTTCAGTGCATAGCCCCGCGCGATTGGAAAGACGGCTACGACTGCTCTTGCCCGGCTACATACAATGCAGTTGGCTTCTCCGCTCATTGATTGCCCCCCAAAGGCTGACCAATCGAATTCGCATCGCCGTGACGCATCTGATTCAGAGTCGTTGAAGGACCGCAACACCTCTGAGGTTGTGCGCGCGTGTCCGGCAACCAAGCACGGCTCGCGTTGCGGATGCAGCCGAAGCAAGCGGCATCTTCTGAGGCTGCGATGAGTTGACGCGTACAAATGTGAAGTGGAGTACAGTGGCGCCGAGGAGTTCGTCCTAGGCTTCCGCCATTCGTAAATCCGCAGCGGGGAGGGAAGCCATGAACTACTCGTCCGCAGCAGGACGCGCAATCGAAGCCGTCAATCGGCTGCTCACCGCGGCGATGACGTTCGCCTGGACATCCGCACTAGACCATCAGCATGCATTGCCGCCGCAAGGGGAAGATGGCGACGCTGATGATGACGCGGGTCTCGAGCGAGAGAATTCCTCCGCGCCGGATTGTGCGGGAAAACAACACTGAAGACACAGTCGCCTTGCGGGGCGTCACACGATCAGATCGTGCAGCACATGAGCGCCGGTTGTGCCTGCCCCGTGATCCGGATCAATATGCGGCGGGGACAGTTCAGGCATTGACGCCGCCGCGGATTCGTGGACTTTCCCAGCGTGCTCGTGATGACCGGACGGGTCCGGGGGATCGTCCAATTCTGCGCCGAACTCCAAACCCTGGCCATGCGAAGCGCCATCCTTGAAGTAAAAGGAGTCGCCGAACGGGTGCGAACCGGCAGATGCCGAGCCAGGGGCCGCATGACCGGTAGAGGGCGGATCGACACCGACCGGGCCGTGCCCGGGCGCGTCGTGCTGTCCGGCTGCCTCGCTTGAAGGCGAGTGACTGGGGCCGCCGTGGTCATGAGCAGCATTGTGGGCGCTTTCCGGAGCCGATGCGCTGTGGTGCTCGTCGCCGCTCTCCAGCGTATGCCCGCGCCGGGCGAGCTGTTCGGCCGGATCGTGGAGCGCCGCGAAAGCAAGGTCAGTCATCGGGGCACTTCCGGCGATCACGTCATTGTTTCCGATCGTCGTATCGGAGCTGTCGGGCGCCGTTAGATGATCGAAGACGAAGCTGGTCGCCGTCGGTGTGGCCACATCGTGCAAGATCGTGGACGGCCCGGTCGGTGAGGGCGTTACCGCGTCACTGCTGGTCATCTCGGTCGCGTGCGGCTGCACCCCGTCTGAGCTGGCGAAGCTCGGCTGTTCGGTCCATTCAAACTGGTCCGAACTGGCCAGGACGCTGTAGGCCTGGTCGGTTGATCGGTCGGTCGCGTTCCAGTCAGCGAGGAGCGTGCCGTCGCTGAGTGTGGCGTCGGACGAGCTGGTGATCGTCACGGCGGTGGCATCGCCTTGTGTCGTTGCGCTGAGATCGAGCGGCCCGCTGTCAGCCGCCAGCACAGCCGCCGCCTGCGGCGTCAGGATGAAATCCGACGCGTCGATGGTCGCAATGCCCTGCAAATGAATTTCGATCAGGCTGGAATCGCCAATGTGCAGGGTCTGGTCGCTCGGGTTGACATACACGATCGTCTCATTGGCCGCGCTGTCATAGAGCCAGGCGATCGTATGAGCCGGGACAGTCGTGCTTGATGAGCTCAAGGCCAGGAGAACGAAGCCAAGCCCGCCGAGAGCCGTCAAGTCGATCTTGTCGGACCCCGACGCGAAATCGGTAATGGTGTCGAACTGGCCGGCGTTGGAATCGGCCGCGAACAGATAGACAAACCGGTCGCTCCCATTGCTGCCCGTGAGTTGGTCCGCACCAAATCCACCGGTGATGGTGTCGCTGCCGTTGTTGCCATTGATGGTGTCGTTGCCCGAACCACCGTAAATCACGTCATCCCCGTCGTTGCCCTTGATCGTGTCATTGCCGGAGCCGCTATAGAGAATGTCGGCTTTGCCAGTGCCGTTGACGGTATCACTGCCCGCTCCTGCGTAGATAATCTGACCCTCATTGCCGCCGCCCGCGATAGTTTCGCTCCCCGGCGTTCCAAACACGTTGGGGGGATCGGATATGACGACGGATCCCGTGGCGAGGTTATCAAAATCGTTGGGGTCTGCGTCGCTGGCACCATGGATGGTGACGGTCACGGATTGCGTCGTGCCGTCGATCGCAGTCACCGTGAAAGTGTCGGTTAACGCATCGCCCGGGTCCAGCGCCTGAACCACGCTATTGTTGTTGTCGAGTGTGTAGGTCCATACGCCGGCTGCCGTCATGGTGAAGGTGCCGTACCCGCCGTCGCTCGCAGTTGGTGAGGCGACGGTCGTGAAAGTGTTCGGCGTATTGTCGACGTCGGTGTCGGTGAGTGTGCCGGTCGCGATGGGAATGCCGGGCGCAGCAGTGCCTGCCTCGATCACTGAGCCGGTCGTGGTGCCGGAAATGATGGCGGCGTCGTTGGTGCCGTGGATGGCGATCGTCACCAGTTGCGGGGTGCCGTCGATGGCAGTTACGGTGAAACTGTCGGCGAGCGTGTCGCCGACATTGAGCGCCTGCACCGCGGCGTTGGCGTTGTCGAGGGTGTAGGCCCACACGCCGGCGGCGGTCATCGTGAAGGTGCCGTAGCCGTTCGCGCTTGTCTTTGGCGAACTTACCGCCGTGAAGATGTTGGACGTATTGTCGACGTCGGCAGCGACGAGTGTGCCCGTCGCGGCCGGCGTGCCGGGCGCCGCATTGGCGACGCCGCCTGCCTCGGTCACCGAACCGGTCGTGGTGCCGGAAACAATGGCGGCGTCGTTGGTGCCGTGGATGGTGATCGTGACCACTTGGGCGGTGCCGTCCAGAGTGGTCACTGTGAACGTGTCGGTCAGCGCCTCGCCGGCATTGAGTGCCTGCACCGCACCGTTGGTATTGTCGAGCGTATAGGTCCACACGCCGGCTGCCGTCATTGTGAAGGTGCCGTAGCCGCCTACGCTTGCCGTTGGGCCGACCGCCGTGAAGGCATTTGAGGTCGTGTCGACGTCGGTGTCGGTGAGCGTGCCGCTTGCAGTGGCCGTTCCGGGGCTTGCATTGGCAACGCCGCCGGCCTCGATCACCGAGCCGGTCGTCGAGCCGGAGATAATGGCTGCGTCGCTGGCCCCATGGATGGTGATCGTCACCACTTGGGGGGTGCCGTCTATGGCGGCCACCGTAAAGTTGTCGATCAGCGTATCGCCCGCATTGAGCGCCTGCACCGCGGCGTTGGTGTCGTCCAGGGTGTAGGTCCACACGCCGGCCGTCGTCATCGTGAAGGTGCCGTAACCGCCGGCGCTCGCTCTTGGCGAGCTCACTGCCGTGAAGGTATTGGGCGGATTGTCGACGTCGGTGTCGGTGAGCGTGCCGCTCACAATCGGCGTGCCGGGTGTTCCGTTGGCGGTGCCGCCAGCCTCGACAACCGAGCCGGTCGTGGTTCCGGAGATGAATGCGGCGTCGTTGACGCCGTTAAGGGTGATCGTGAAGGTCTGACTGGCAGAGGTGTTTCCGTCGGAAACAGTCACAACGAAGCCCTCGGTCGTGGGCGCCGTCAGCGCGTTGATTGCGGCGCTGTCGGGCACGAACGTATAGGCGCCGCTCGTGCTGTTGACGTAGAGCGTCCCGTAGGGGCCTGCCTTCGACAGATCGTATGTCACTCCGTTCAGGACCGTGTTGCCGGCGCTCGCCCCGACGACGCCGAAGGTCAGCGTGCCGCTGTTGGTGCTGCTCGCGGCGAACGTTCCGCTCGTCGCAGTGAATGTGTCAAACACCACGGTATCGAGTTCGGCCGGCCCGGCTCCGGTGATCAGCGTCGGCGGTGGTAGTACGATCAGAGGCTCAGGGGTGAAAACCAAAGGCCGCAGCAAATCTTGCGGCGCGGGTGCGTCGGGCGGAATGAAGTTGATCGGCTGCAGCGGCTGGGATTTGACGAAGGGAGGCGTGCCTGAGCCGTGGGGTCCTTGAAGATTGGCGAGCGCGTCCTGTTGTGCGGCCTGCAACTCCTCCATGCGAGCAAGAGTGTTCGTGACCTGGTTCACACTGATCGTGGACCCTACCTTTTTGAGGACGATTGTCTCGCCGGGATCCTCGACGATGATGTGCCGCGGAATCGGCTCCTTGGTCACAAGCTCGAATGCTCCGTGCGCGAGGTCCTTGTAAGTGATGGCGTCGTCATCCAGGAACGTTACGTTCGGGTCTGCGGCCTTGACCTGTTTGATCATCGAGTAGAACAATGCCGTGAGCGACAGCATCCCGAAGCGGCCGGCAGAGGCCCGCTCGCGAGTCTGCGCAACGGGTCCATCAAGAGAGCCACTCGTGGCCGCCTTCGCACGGTGATGCCTGACCGCAGCGGCTTCGCACTCGTCCCCGGGCCTTCCAGCGGGCGTGACGGACATTGTTCGACCTCGATTGACAAGCGGTCGACCTCAGACGTCGCCGTATCTTCGCTGGCTTGCCGCGTCACGCGATCGGGAGCAATTTTGCGCCGGCAACCTCAGCCAGGCCCGCTGAAGGTCGTGGTTTCCGAGAATTCCGCCCAGGCCAGTCACGGCAGAATTGCTGTCGTTTCGCCCGACGGCACGGGCGAAAAGCTGGTTGAAATTGCCTGACACGGATAGTGGCTCTTTCGGGCACGGCGATCAGCCATTCGGATTACCCCGGAATATCCAGCTTGGCTGTCGTGGCTTGTTGCCGCTGGTCTGGCATGATGCGCGATGGTCTCGCCGACGCCGCCGACGCCGTCGGAGCCGTTCGGATGCTCAAAACAAGATCTTCAAAAAAGGGATGAGCCATGGGCACTCATGCAGCGACTGTTCTCGTGGCAGGTATCGTCCTTGCGCTCGCCTGCTCGTCACCCGCCCCAGTCCAGGCGCAGAGCGATTCTCCGCGGCGAGCCGTTCTGGACTCGTCGTCAAAGCCGATCGGGAAAGTTGTGGCAGCCGATGGCTCGGTCATCATCGAGCATGCGGGAGCCGTCATTGTCCAGGCAAACGTCCCGGGCGAATCCATCCCGACGAAGGTTGGCGATCCGGTCTATTTGGGCGATGTGGTTCGAACCGGTGCCGACAGTCGGGTCGGCATCAACTTCGTGGATGGGACTTCGTTCAACTTGTCGAGCAACGCCCGCATGACGTTGGACGAATATGTCTACGAACCCGGCGGGAAGTCCAATTCGACGACCTTCAACCTGACCAAGGGGACGTTCGTTTTTGTTGCCGGCCAAGTTGCGAAGACCGGTGACATGAAGATCGAAACGCCGGTCGCCACGATGGGCGTTCGAGGCACCACACCTCATGTCGAAATCTCGGACGACGGAACAACCAGGTTTTCCACTCTTATCGAAGAGGGCAAGAACAAATATTCGAAGAAGTCCGGCGTAACGGGGGCACCGCGACCCGAGCAAAGGGCCGAGCACAAGCTCAATCTGAACATCTGCCGCGGGTGCTGACGCTGGTTCTAGTCTCCGCGCAATCGCCAGATCTCAGAAGACGGGGCCTGACATGGAACCAAGATCGTCCGTCGTCAAAAGCGGAGTGGCGATTGGCGTTCTGCTGTTGGTTGGCTTGCCAGTCGCAGCCCAGAATTCCAACCAGAATTCCAAGGTGAACAACAGCTATCTCAGTCATATTGAACCCTGCAACGGGGTGGGTACCATCTCGCTTGATGCCCGGATCGCTGCCTGCACGGCTTTCATAGAGGCGCGTCAGGGTACGACGGCAGCTCTGGCTATCGCTTATAACAATCGCGGCAATGCCTACACCGCAAAGGGCGATTACGACAAAGCCATCCGCGATTTCGATCAGTCGATCGCGCTCAAGCCGACATACGCAAAGGCCTTCAACAACCGCGGTGTAGCTCACTTGAGGAAAGGCGAATATGAGCGCGCGATCGAAGCCTTTGATGATGCGATCAAGCTCGATCCTGACTATGGTGCTGCCTTCGTCAACCGCGCCGGAGCCTACCTGAAGAAAAATGACCACCAGCGCGCGGCGCATGATTACGACGAGGCCGTTCGTCTTCAACCCGATTCGCAGGCCGCATGGAGCGGACGATGTTGGACCCGGGCGCTTCTCGGTGCCTGGCAGGCCGCGCTGGAGGACTGCGACAGAGCGCTTCAATCCGGATCGACCAGCGCTGCCGTGTACGATTCGCGCGGGCTGATTCACCTGAAGATGGGTGAGTTCGGTGCGGCGATCGCCGACTACAATTCTGCCTTGCGAGCCGCCCCGGAATTGGCGAGCGCGCTTTTTGGCCGCGGGCTTGCCAAGCTGAAGCAAGGCGACGCGATTGGCGGAGATTCTGACATTTCGGCTGCAAAGACAATTCAGGGCAATATCGGCGACGAGTTCGCGCATTATGGCGTCGGTCACGACTGAGTTCACGACTGGCTCTGGCTCGTCGATCATCGCAGAGGAATTTGTTGAGATGGCAGCTGCGGTGCACGCCGCGGCCGTGTGCGGCCTGGTGAGGCTGACGAGCGGGAGGTGAAGATGGAGGTAAGGTTCGCGATCATTCAAGCTCACGATGACAGCATTCGCCGCTATCAGCGGTTGTTGAATACGCGGCTGACGGATCTCGAGCGTGCATACATCGAGAGTCGCATCTCGGAAGAGCGATTGAGCTTGCAATCAATTCGCGCAGCGCGAGGCGAGGCGAATTCCCTGCGGGCCGATCGCGGGGCGTGATTGCAGTCCCGCCCGGCGCGGGTGACGACGGGGCGTTAACGTCTCCTTAACCACTTGCTCTCCAAATTCAGAGCGCGCACGCCTCAGCCCGCACGCAAGGCGTCGCGACGCACTGCGCGGGATCAATTCGTCATTACAGCATTAACAAGTCCTTAATTGGCAAAACCTACATTCGACGACATGGGCCGGCGCCATGTGCCGGTATGGGTCGTCGAACCGGAAGAAGTGCCGCCAATGGCGCAGAAGGCTGCCGCTGGATTTGTGTCGCGAGCCCGCGCCCTGGCGTGGGGGCTGTCGCGCCATGTCCGCAAGGCACCTGCGCTGGCAACCGTCCTCCTGGTCGGCCTGATCGCCGCAAGCCCGGCGCGGGCGGACCCGATCCGGGGCGAGGCCAGTTTTTCGACCGGCGGCGGCTTCGCCCGTCTGGTGATCAAGCTCGGCGAGGATGTTCCCTCCGAGGTGACGACGGCCGGCTCAATTCTCATCATCCGCTTCGACCGGCCCGTCGACGTTCCCGTCGACCGGGTTCCGGAGGGCGCGCCCGACTACGTCAACTCCGCCCGCCGCGATCCCGACGGCGGCGCCATCCGCCTGTCGCTGGCGCGACGCGTCACCGTCAACACCATGAATGCCGGCGAGCGCACCTTCATCGACCTGTTGCCGGAAGGCTGGAAGGGGCCGCCGCCGAGCCTGCCCATGGATGTGGTCAAGGAGCTCGCCGAGCGCGCGCGCGTCGCCGAACGGGCGCTGCGTGCGCAGCGCGCCGCGGCCGAGACCAAGAAGCGTCCGCAGATCCGTGTGCGCGCCTCGGTGCAGCCGACCTTCGTGCGCTTCGTGTTCGAGATGCCCGACGGCGTCGGCGTGTCCTCCGTGCTCAACGAGCAGAAGCTCACGCTCGCCTTCAACGCCAACCTCAGTTTCGACCTCGCGGACGCGGTCGTCGCCGCGCCGCCGAACGTCGCCTCGATCAAGCAGAAGGCCGACATCGACCAGACCAATGTCGAGATCGCGCTGATCGGCGATTCCGACGTGCACTCCTTCCGCGACGAGAAGAACTACGTCGTCGACGTCTCCTTCCAGCCGGACAAGGGCAAGACGGCCGCGACGCCCGAGGCCGCGATCGCGCAGGTCAAGCCCGCCAGCCAGGGCCTTGGACCGGCACCGGCTGCGGAAAAGCCGGCGGCCGAGAAGAAGGACGCTCATCGCGAGATCGTGCCGCCGACCTCCGAGACGATCGCGCGCGACGCCAGGATCGATATCAAGCCCGAGGCGAAGCCGGAAGCGCCTGCCGCGATGCCCGCCGCCGAAGCGCCGAAACCGGCGCAGCCTCCCGCGACCGAATCTGCGGAAGCGCCCAAAGAAACGTCCAAGGAAGTCTCGAAGCCCACCGCGCCTGTTGCCGAGGCTCCGGCCGCGCCTGCCAAGCCCGCAATGGATGAGGCGCCCAAGGAGGTCGTGAAGGAAGCGGCGAAGGAGCCGGTCAGGGAAGCAGCCAAAGCTGCGCCCGCCGAGGCGCCGGCCGCGCCGCAGCCGGCCGCACCGAGCGTCGATGCGCGCCGCGACAGCGACGGCTTGCGGGTGACGTTCCCGCTTCAGGTCGCAACGCCTGCGGCGGCGTTCCGCCGCGGCGACACCATCTGGCTGGTGTTCGACACGCCGAAGCCGATCGACGTCGAGGCGATCCGCGCCAAGGGCGGCGCGATGATCGGCGAGGTCGGCCGCATCCCCCTCGACAAGGGGCAGGCGGTGCGCATCCGTCTCACCCGGCCGTTGGTCTACTCGCTGACGAGCGAGGAGGTCGGCAAGGAGACCAACTGGCTGCTGACGCTCGCCGACAAGATCCAGGCGACGCCGCTGCCGCTGATGATGTCGCGCAACATCACCGATCCCGCGCTCGCCAACATCGCTATTCCCTTCGCCAATCCGGGACTGCTGCACAAGTTCACCGATCCCGATGCCGGCGACATGCTCTATGTCGTCACGGCGCAGCGGCCGGTGCGCGGCTTCATCAAGCGTCAGGACCTCGTCGATCTCTCGCTGCTGGAATCCGCCCACGGCATCGCGATCCGGCCGAACTCCGACGAGGTCGGCGTCGAGGTCGGATCCGACAAGGTCATTCTCGGCAAGAAGGGCGGGCTGACGCTGTCGCCGGTCGACATCTCCGCCGAGCGCGCCCCGACCGCGGTACGCCCGATCTTCAGCCCCGAAGGCTGGCGCAAGGGACAGTCGGAAAACTTCATGACGCGCCAGAGCGCCCTGATCATGGCGATCTCGGCCGTCGAGCCGGCGCTGCGCTCGCTGCCGCGGCTCGACCTCGCGCAGTTCTACATGTCGCGCGCGATGTATCACGAGGCCAAGGCCGTGACCGAACTGATGCTGAGCGATCCGCTCAACAAGGAGGAGAGCGGCGCGCTGATCATGCACGCGATCGCGAGCATCCTGATCGGCCGGCCGGCGCAGGGCCTGAAGGACCTCGCCAATCCAGTGATCGGCAACAGCCACGACTCCCAGCTCTGGAAGGCGCTCGCCTATGCGCGCCAGGGCAAATGGGCGGACGCGCGCGAGAAGTTCAAGAACGTCGAATTCGCGATCGCCTCGCTGCCGCTCGACATCCAGCGCATCGTGACGATGGACGCGATGCGCGCCTCGCTCGAAGTGAAGGACTATGCCGGCGCCTCCAAGCGGCGCAGCGAGCTCGAGATCGTCGGCGTATCGCCCGAGGCTGCGCCCGGCTTCGCCGTGCTGCGCGGCAGGCTGGCCGAGGCGCTCGGTCACGACAAGGATGCGCTCGACGACTACAAGTTCGCGGTCGGCTCGAGCGACCGGCCGGCCGCGGCCGAGGCCAAGCAGCTCGAGGTCGCGTTGCGGCAGAAGCGCGACGAGATCAGCAAGGAAGACGCGCTGCGCGAGCTCGAGACGCTGTCGATGACCTGGCGCGGCGACGCGATCGAGGTCAAGACGCTCCAGATGCTGTCGCAGATCTATGCCGAGAACGGGCGCTACCGGGACGCGCTCACGGCGGCGCGCACCGCGACGAAGCTGCAGCCGAATGCGGAGGCCTCGCGCCAGGCGCAGGATCTCGCCTCCGACCTGTTCACGCAGATCTTCCTGGGGCCCAAGGGTGACGAGCTGCCGCCGGTCGAGGCGCTCGGGATGTTCTACGAGTTCCGCGAGCTGACGCCGATCGGCCGCCGCGGCGACGAGCTGATCCGCCGTCTCGCCGACCGTCTCGCCTCGATCGACCTGCTCGACCAGGCCGCCGAGCTCCTGCAATACCAGGTCGACCACCGCCTCGAAGGCGCCGCGCGTGCCCAGGTCGCGGCGCGTCTTTCCATGATCTATCTGGCCAACCGCAGGCCGGACATGGCGATCACGGCGCTGCGCGCGAGCCGCATCAGCGATCTCTCCGGCGAGCTCAGGCAGCAGCGCCTGCTGCTCGAGGCCCGGGCGCAGAGCGACGTCGGCCGTCACGATCTCGCGCTCGACATCGTCTCCAACGTCTCCGGGCGCGAGGTGCTCCGCCTGCGCTCCGACATCTTCTGGGCGGCGCGGCGCTGGCGCGAGTCGGCCGAGCAGATCGAGCTCTATTACGGCGAGCGCTTCCGCGACTTCAAGCCGCTCAATGCGGTGGAGAAGAGCGACATCATCCGCGCCGCCGTCGGCTACGCGCTCGCCGACGATTCGATCGGCCTGTCGCGCTTCCGCGAGAAGTACGCGCCGCTGATGAGCGAGAGCGCCGACCGTCTCGCCTTCAACATCGCGAGCAAGCCGGCCGCGGCCTCCAGTGCCGAATTCGCCGAGATCGCCAAGCTGGCTGCGAGCGTCGACACGCTCGACGGCTTCCTGCGCGAGATGAAGCAGCGCTTCCCTGACGCCACCGCCCGCGCGCCATCCGGGCCGCAGGCCAAGGAAGAGACCGACCACACCGGCTCGCTGCCGAAGATCCCCGCCGTGCGGCAGATCAAGATGACGCGGTAGGAATCTCGCGACGCGGGACAGGTCCGGCTTCCCCGAAAGCGTCGCCATGCTGGTGCAGATCGGCGATCACCTCAGCAAGCAGTATGACATGAAGGGGTAGGGCGGTCCCGCGCAAAGCGCGGCCCGATGACAGGCTCCGCGAAGCAATCCAGAGTCTCTCCGCGGAGACAGTCTAGATTGCTTCGTCGCAAGAGCTCCTCGCAATGACGGGGATGGAGTGGCGATTTGTGGAGCGATCGCCTGTTGCGGCCTGCAAGTTGAGCGAGCTGTTACCACATCCGCCGTCATTGCGAGCGCAGCGAAGCAATCCAGAATCTTTCCGCGGGGACAGTCTGGATTGCTTCGTCGCAAGGGCTCCTCGCAATGACGGGGATGGAGCGGAGGCGTCATTGGGAACGGAGAGGATGCGCTGACATCGCCCCCAAGCCGGCCTCATCCCCCGTAGCTCTGCACCAAACTCCCCGCCACCAGCGACCAGCCGTCGACCAGGACGAAGAAGATCAGCTTGAACGGCAGCGATATGGTTGCCGGCGGCAGCATCATCATGCCCATCGACATCAGCACGGAGGCGACGACGAGGTCGATGATCAGGAAGGGCAGGAACAGCAGAAAGCCGATCTCGAAGGCGCGCTTCAGCTCGGAGATCATGAAGGCGGGCACGAGGATACGGAGCGCGAGCTCGTCGGGGGTGGCCGGTGCCGGCTCGCCGGAGAGATCCAGGAACAGCTTGAGGTCCTTCTCGCGCACGTTCTTCTGCATGAAGCCGCGCAACGGGACCGAGGCGCGCTGAAGCGCATCCTCGACGCCGATCTGGTTGGCGACGAGCGGGCGGATGCCCTCGTCGTAGGATTTTTGCAGCACCGGCCCCATCACGAAGAAGGTGAGGAACATCGCGAGCGCGATGATCACCGAGTTCGGCGGCGCGGTCGCCGTGCCCATCGCGGTGCGCAGGAGCGACAGCACGACCACGATGCGCGTGAACGACGTCATCATGATCAGGATCGACGGCGCGATCGACAGCACCGTGAGCAGCGCGATGAGCTGGATCGCCCGCTCGGTGACGCCGCCACCCTGACCGCCGAGATTGATGCTGATGTCCTGCGCATGCGCAAGGCCTGCGAGCGAAGCCGCACTGAACAGGACAGAAAGAAAAAGAACTCTACGCGGGAGGGCCGGCAGCCTCACGAAGACGGCTTCGGACGGCCGAGCAGCGAGGCCATCTCGTCTTCGAGATTCTCAAAGCTGGTCTTTTCCGGGGCAGGCTTCGGCGGCGGGGCCGGGGGTGCCGGCGGCTCGCTGCGTGCCGCGCGCGGGGGAGCGGCCGGCGGCTCCGGCGCAACCGGAGGCGCGACCGTCTCGCCGGCCGGGCGGCGCAGCGCAGCCTCTAACCGCTGCGCCATTTCGGCCAGATTCTGCTCGGCGCTCGAGGGCGCAGCAGGAGCGGGGGCCGGCGGCGGAACGGGCGGAGCCTGCGGCACGGGCGGAGGCGGCGGCGCCGCGCGCTCGGCGCGCACCGGCGGCACCTTCGCCGGCTCGCTCTGGCGCGGCGGACGCGGCATCAGCGGCGGCTCGCTGCGGGCAACGCGCGGCGGCAGCGGCAGCGGCTCAGGCCGCGGCTCGCGCTCGGGACGCGGCGCGATCGGTTCGGGCGGGAAGCCGGCCAGCGGCGGCTCGCTGCGGCGTTCGGCCAGTGCGGGCGCGGGCCGGCGCACTTCGTCGGCGAAGGACGGGCGCGCGGGCCGCGGCGGCGGCTCGGGCATCTGCGGCTCGGGGTGATCGAGCATTTCGGGCCGCGGCGTCTCGTCGGCCCAGCCGCCGGCATCGGGCATCGGGGCGAGGCGCGGCGGTTCGGCGGCGTTGGGACGCTGCGGAAGCTGGTCGCGGCCGGGCGCGGCGCGCACGATGTTGGGCTCGACGACGATGTCGGTCGGGCCGCCGATCATCAGGAGATGCTCGACATTGTCGCGCCGGACCAGCACCAGGCGGCGCCGGCCGTCGACGGCGGCAGCATCGATCACGGCGAGCCGGGGCATCCGGCCGCGCTGGGTGTTGGCGCCGAGCCGGCTGCTGGCGAATCGGCGAACCAGCCATGCAGCAACGCCGATCAACGCCAGAACGACGATGAACGCGATGATGAAGGTGATAGGGCTGCCTTGCATACTTGTCCCCGAGAAATGGCGCTCTTCTCGTGCCCATGGTCAGACGCGCCAACCACCGGCCTACGATGCCCCAAACTGCGATCTCTTAATGTCCCACGGCAAGTTTTGCCGTCCCCAACTCTTAATAACCTATGAATCGCCCGATCCAAAACGACTTCTTGGCCTGTGCATGTGCCGCCAAACGGTTGGGTTAACGCCACTTTTGGAGGCGTAGAATCACGGGGGAACGAATTCCTGTCCCGGCGCGGGACATGCATCTGTGGCATCCTTAACCACCTGTTAACCATACAGGCGGCAAATTCTGCCTAGCTTCGGACCCTGGATCCGGAGGAGGCGGAAGGAGCCGCGACGATGTCCATCAACGACCTCCCGGTGCTGTCGGCGCTCCGCACCAAGATGCAGTGGCATCAGGAACGCCAGCGCGTCCTGTCCGAGAACGTCTCCAATTCCGACACCCCCAAATTCCGGCCGCGCGACCTGGTCGAGCCCAAGCTCGACAAATCAGGCGCGGTCACGGGCGCGATGGGCCCGCTGGCGCTGACGCGCACCAGCGGCTCCCACATGACGCCGTCCGGCGCGGCCTCCGGTTTCGACCAGAACAAGAACGCGGGCTTCGAGACACGCCCTGCGGGCAACGCCGTCAATCTCGAAGAGGAGATGATGAAGGCCGCCAGCAACCAGATGGACTACGCGGCGGCGACCTCGCTCTATTCGAAGAGCCTGCATCTGCTCAAGACCGCGATCGGCAAGGGCTAGAGCATGATCCCGGAACGGAAGAGCTAGAGGAGGCGCATCATGGCGAATGACAGCAGCGACTTTGCCCGCTCGATGGCGATCGCGACCTCCGGCCTGCGCGCGCAGGCCGGGCGCATGCGGGTGATCTCGGAGAACATCGCGAACGCGGATTCGACGTCGCAGACGTCAGGCGGCGATCCCTACCGGCGCAAGGTGCCGACCTTCTCCTCCGCGCTCGACCGCACGCTCGACGCGCAGGTCGTCACCCTCGGCAGGATCAAGCCCGACCAGTCCAACTTCCGCGTCAAATACGAGCCGAACAATCCGGCGGCGGATGCCACCGGCAACGTCAAATATCCCAACGTGAACTCGGTGGTCGAGATGACCGACATGCGCGATGCGCAGCGGTCCTACGAGGCCAATCTCAACATCATCAGTGCGACGCGCCGGATGATCCAGCGCACGCTCGACATCCTCAAGAGCTGAACAGGACATTTGAGCCATGGCATCACCGACAATCGCAGCCAACGCCTATGCCAACCTCGCCCGCGTGCTGGAGAACAGCGGCGCCGGCAAGGGCAGCGAAGCCAGCGGGCAGTCCTTCGCATCGCTCCTGAAAGACGCCGTCGGCAGCGTCATGGAGTCCGGCCGCAAGTCCGACGCGCAGACCGTGGCGATGGCCGCCGGCAAGGCCAACGTGATGGACGTGGTGACGGCGGTCGCCGACACCGACGTTGCCGTCTCCACGCTGGTCTCGGTCCGCGACCGCGTGATCTCGGCGTATGAAGACATCATGAAGATGCCGATCTGATTTTCGGCCCCGCTCGCTCCCGATCGTCATTGCGAGCGAAGCGAAGCAATCCAGAATCTTTCCGCCGCGGCAGTCTGGATTGCTTCGCTACGCTCGCAAAGACGGGGGGAGAGGGCATCGGTTCCTCGTCGCGGTGGCGGGGATGAAGCTTGAATAAGGAATTCTGCAAATGACCGGGCCCGAGACCCTCGACGTCGCGCGCGATGCGATCTGGACGATCGTGATCGTGTCGTCGCCCCTGATGGTGGTCGGCCTCGTGGTCGGCGTGATCGTGTCGCTGTTCCAGGCGCTGACGCAGATCCAGGAGCAGACGCTGATCTACGTGCCGAAGATTCTGGCCATCTTCGCCACGATGCTGTTGGCGCTGCCGTTCATGGCCGACTCGCTCCATGCCCACATGCTGCGGATATCGTCGCGAATCATCGGCGGCTGAGGCAAGATGCGTAGATTATGCGCATCGACGTCTCGCTGCTGCCGGCGCTTGCGGCGGCCTTCATGCTCGTCTTCGCCCGGGTCGGCGCGATGGTGATGCTGCTGCCGGGCCTGGGCGAGACCAACATCCCGACGCGGATAAAGCTGTCGATCGCGCTGCTGCTCACGCTGATCATCCTGCCGCTGCATCGCAGCGCCTATCAGGTCGACATGGGCTCGCTGGCGCCGCTTCTGGTGCTGATGCTGCATGAAATCGCGATCGGCATCGTGCTGGGGGCAACGGCGCGCGTGACGCTGTCGGCGCTCCAGGTCGCGGGTTCCGTGATCGCGCAGCAGATGGGGCTCGGCTTCGTCACCTCGGTCGATCCGACGCAGGGACAGCAGGGCGTGCTGGTCGGCAACTTCCTGACCATGCTCGGGGTGACGCTGCTGTTCGCCACCGACAGCCATCATTTGGTGATCGCGGCGCTGAACGACAGCTATGCGATCTTCTCGCCGGGCGAGACCGTGTCGAGCGGCGATGTCGCCTCGCTGGCGACGCGCGCCTTCGCCGCCGCGTTCCGCCTCGGCCTGCAGCTCTCCGGACCGTTCCTGGTGTTCGGCCTCGTCTTCAATATCGGGTTAGGGGTGCTGGCGCGGCTGATGCCGCAGATGCAGGTCTATTTCGTCGGCGTGCCGCTGTCGATCTTCGTGGGCTTCCTGGTGCTCGCCGTGGTGCTCACGGCGATGATGGGCACATTTCTGGATTACTTCATCGGTGTCATGCACCAGATGATGCCGCTCAGGTAACGGGGGATCGATGGCGGAAGACAACGATCCAGAGAGTCAAACAGAAGACCCGACGCAAAAACGCCTCGACGAGGCGCTCGAACGCGGCGACGTCGCCAAGAGCCAGGAGATCAACACCTGGTTCATGATCGCGGGCGGCACGCTCGTGGTCTCGACCTTCTCGGGCTCGGTGGGCAGCGGGCTGGTGACGCCGATGCGCAACCTGCTCGCCAATTCCTGGATGATCAAGACCGACGGCAGGGCTCTGCTCGCGCTGATGCAGCAGATCGAATTCGCCGTGCTCGCCGCGGTCGGCGTGCCCTTGCTGATGCTGGTGCTGGCAGCCATCGCCGGCAACATGCTCCAGCACCGCCTGGTCTGGTCGGCCGAATCCCTCAAGCCCAAATTCAGCAAGCTCTCGCCCGCGGCCGGTTTCAAGCGCATCTTCGGCAAGCAGGCGGCCGCGAACTTCCTGAAGGGCCTCGGCAAGCTGATCGTGCTCGGCGCGGTCATGGCCACGATCCTGTGGCCGGAACGGCATCGCATGGAGGCGATGGTCAGGCTCGATCCGGCCGCCATGCTCGGCGCCACCACCAGCTTGACCATTCATCTGCTCGGCGCGGTGGTCGCGGCGCTCGCGATCATCGCCATAGGCGACTACTTCTTCCAGTATCGAAGCTGGTTCCAACGGCAGAAGATGTCGCTCCAGGAGATCAAGGAAGAGTTCAAGCAGTCCGAAGGCGACCCGCACATCAAGGGCAAGATCAGGCAGCTGCGGCAGCAGCGCGCCAAGAAGCGCATGATGGCGGCGGTTCCCAAGGCCTCCGTGATCATCACCAACCCGACCCACTATTCGGTGGCGCTGTCCTACGAGCGCGGCATGCAGGCGCCGATCTGCGTCGCCAAGGGCGTCGACAATCTCGCCTTCAAGATCAGGGAGATCGCGCGCGCACACGACATCCCCATCGTCGAGAACGTGCCGCTGGCCCGCGCGCTCTACGCCACCGTCGACATCGACCAGGAAATCCCGACCGAGCACTACCACGCGGTCGCCGAGGTCATCGGCTACGTCATGCGGCTGAAGCGCGGATTCGGCGCCGGGCGGGGATAAAATACCCGAAAAGTACCGGAAATGGCCGTAATCTGGGAATCAGCGTACCTTTCGCCCTTGCTGCCCTTGCGCCTGCGGGTCCGATTCAGGCAGGGAGGACCCCACGCGCGCCGCAGCGCGTTGATTCTCTGCCGACAGGCTGCGCCAGCTCGAGATGACTGCTGAGACCGACCACGACCTCACACGCGAGCCCGTTGCGGCGCACGAGCCTTCGCCGCGCTCGGGCAGCATTGCGCTGGTGCTGCTGGTGGCCGCCGGCCTGGTCGCGGTCGCCGTCGGGCTGATGACGCTCGGCCGCGCGCAGGCGCAGCCTTATATCCTCGGCATCCTCGCCGTGCTGGCGATGGTCGGCCTGTTCAACCTGTTCGCCTTCGCCGCCGGCATCATCCGCTTCGTCGACCGCAGTCTCGACGACCCCGTGATGGGACGGATCGCCGATCACGCCTTCGACGGCCTGGCGGTCACCGATCCGCGCGGCCATGTGGTCTATTCCAATGCGGCCTATCTGACCCTGACCGGTGCCACCGGCCCGCAGGACGTGCGCCCCGTCGAGCGCGTCTTCATCGGCAATCCCGACGTCTCCGAAGCCGTGTTCCGGCTGCTGAAAGCCGCCCGGGAAGGCAAGCGGCAGCAGGAAGAGGTGCGCATCTCCGGCCATGACGGCAGCCAGGGCCGCTGGCTGCGCATGCGGGTGCGCCCGCTCGGCACCGGAAAGCGCGAGGCGAAATACGCGGTGTGGTCGATTGCCGACATCACCCGCGACCGCGAGCGCCAGGAGGACGTGTTCCAGGAACTCCAGCATGCGATCGAATATCTCGATCACGCGCCTTGCGGCTTCTTCTCGGTCAATCCGGCCGGCGAGCTCGCTTACGTCAACGCGACGCTGGCGAACTGGCTCGACTACGACCTCGCAGAGATCGGCTCGGGCGGGCTGAAGCTCGCCGACATCGTCTCCGGCGACGGCGCCTCGCTGCTCAGCTCGATCGTGGCGGTGCCGGGCGAGGTGAAGACCGAGGTTTTCGACATCGACCTGCGCATGCGCACCGGCAAGACCATGCCGGTGCGGCTCTATCACAAGCTTGCCTTCGGCGCCGACGGCGCGCCGGGGCCGTCGCGCACGCTCGTCATCAGCCGCGCCCGCGACGAGCGCAGCGATCCGGACCGCGCCGCCGAAGTGCGTTTCATGCGCTTCTTCGACCACACGCCGATGGCGATCGCCACCGTCGACCGCGGCGGCAACGTCGTGCGCGCAAACGCGCGCTATGCCAAGCTCGCGCAGGGCCTCGGTCTCGACAGCGCCAGCAAGTCGATCTTCCGCGCCATCAATTCACGTGACCGCCACCTGGTGATCACGGCCATCAACCAGGCCGCCGAAGGCAAGGCCGACATCGCGCCGGTCGAGGTGGCGCTGGAAGGAACCAAGGAGCGCTGGGGCCAGTTCTTCGTCACGCCGGTCGATGCGGCCGAGAACGACGCGGAAGCCGCCATCGTGCACATGCTCGAGACCACCGAGCGGCGCGCGCTGGAGAACCAGATCAACCAGTCGCAGAAGATGGAGACGGTCGGCCAGCTCGCCGGCGGCATCGCCCACGACTTCAACAACGTGCTCTCCGCCATCATGATGGCGAACGACTTCCTGCTGAACGCGCACAAGCCGACCGACCCGTCGTTCCAGGACATCATGCAGATCAAGCAGAACGCGACGCGTGCCGCGACGCTGGTGCGGCAGTTGCTCGCGTTCTCGCGGCGGCAGACGCTGCGGCCGCAGGTGCTCGATCTCGGCGATGCGCTTTCCGACCTCACCATGCTGCTGCGCCGGCTGATCGGCGAGAAGGTCAAGCTCGACCTGATCCACGGCCGCGACCTCTGGCCGGTGAAGGTCGACGTCTCCCAGTTCGAGCAGGTGATCGTCAATCTCGCGGTGAACGCGCGCGACGCCATGCCCGATGGCGGCAAGCTGATCATCCGCACCGCCAACGTCGCCACCGAGGATGCGGGCAAGCTCGCCTACAAGGGCATGCCGGCAGCGGACTATGTACGCATCGAGGTCGCCGACACCGGCACAGGCATCCCCGCCGACATCCGCGACAAGATCTTCGAGCCGTTCTTCTCGACCAAGGAAGTCGGCAAGGGCACCGGCCTCGGCCTCTCCACCGTCTACGGCATCGTCAAGCAGACCGGCGGCTTCATCTACGTCGATTCCGAGCCGGGGCAGGGCACTTCGTTCCACATCTTCCTGCCGCGCCATCACGCCGAGCCGGAGGTGCAGGTCGAGCAGCCCGCGGCAGTGGTCAGCACGGCCAATGGCGCGGCGAAGGAAGCCGCGCCCGCGGCGGCGGAAGCGAAGCCGCGCACTGATCTGACCGGACAGGGCACCATCCTGCTGGTCGAGGACGAAGAGGGCCTGCGCGCGCTCAACGCGCGTGGCCTGCGCTCGCGCGGCTACACCGTGGTCGAGGCCGAGAACGGCGTCGAGGCCATGGAGATGCTGGAGGAGCAGAGCGGCGCGATCGATCTCGTCGTCTCCGACGTGGTGATGCCGGAGATGGACGGCCCGACGCTGCTGAAGGCGATGCGCGAGAAGAACCCCGACATCAAGTTCATCTTCGTCTCCGGCTACGCCGAGGACGCGTTCGAGAAGAGCCTGCCCGAAGGCCAGCAGTTCGACTTCCTGCCAAAGCCGTTCACGCTCAGCCAGCTCGTGGCGGCGGTGAAGGAGACGATGACGAAGCAGGGGTGAGGGCTGCGCGTGGGGTGCACACACCGCGCGGCAATCTCCGCTGTCGTCCTGGCGAACGCCAGGACGACATTGAGGAGGCATCGCGCAATTGTCCCAATACCATCATTGCGAGCCAACGGGTCCGCGCAAAGCGCGGCCCGATGACAGGCTCCGCGAAGCAATCCAGACTGTCTCCGCGGAACCAGACTGGATTGCTTTGACGCAAGGGTTCAATGACGAGGAAAAAGCGGTGTCCTAGCCCTGAAAGCTGCCGGTACCCGGCGACCAGGGCCCCGCGCGCGCCGGGCCAAACCCCCGCCAAATATGGGCTTTTGCCACATCCCCGCGACTGAGGGCCGCAGCTACAAGTTCCGAAACCGGCTTCACTTTTCGCGCCGGCTGCCCATCTTAGGGCCACGTCCCCATGCCGGGGATTTGGGAAACGAACATGAATTTCTCGCAACGATCCCGCAGTCTCTTCAAGACGATCGCCGTCGTGCTGGCGCTTGCGCTGCCGACAGCGCTGGCGATCTCGTCCGCCGACGCGCGCGTCGGTGGCGGCATGTCGTCGGGTTCGCGCGGCTCGCGAACCTATTCGGCACCGCCGTCAACCACGACCGCGCCGGGCTCGGCCTCGCAGTTCAATCGCACCTACACCCAGCCGGGCGCAGGCATGAATTCGGCTGCGGCCGCGCCCGCGCGCGGCGGCCTGTTCGGCCGTGCCGGCGGCTTCATGGGCGGCCTTGCGGCCGGCTTCCTCGGCGCAGGCCTGCTGGGCATGCTGTTCGGCGGCGGCCTGTTCGGCGGCCTCGGCGGCCTGTCGTCGATCATTGGCCTGATCATTCAGATCGCGCTCGTGGTGCTCGTGGTTCGGCTGGCGATGTCCTGGTGGCAGCGCCGCCACACGCCGCAGGCGGCTTACGCCAATGCTGATGCTGGTGCCGGTCCGGGACCGCAGACGAACTATCGCAGCGGTCTCGGCGGTGGTGGCTTCGGCTTCGGCGCCAACAACGCGCCGCTCGAAATCAAGCCTGATGACTACGAGGCGTTCGAGCGCCTGCTCGGCGAGATCCAGTCCGCTTGGTCGAACGAGGACGTGGCAAAGCTGCACACGCTCGCGACGCCGGAGATGGTCTCCTATTTCGAGAAGGACCTTGGCGAGAATCGCGCGCGCAACGTCGTCAACAAGACTTCCAACGTGAAACTGTTGCAGGGCGACCTGGCGGAAGCCTGGCGCGAAGGCGAGACGGACTACGCGACGGTGGCGCTGCGCTTCGCCCTCACCGACAAAACGGTCGACCGCAACACCGGCGCGCTCGTCGCCGGCAGCGAGCAGCCGGGCGAAGTCACTGAAGTCTGGACTTTCGCACGCCGGCCGGGCAGCGGCTGGGAATTGTCGGCGATCCAGCAGACCAACTGATCGCAGGCGAATTGAACAATAAGGGCGTCGTGCCTCTCGCACGGCGCCCTTTTTCTTTGAGCCGCGTATCTCCTGATACGGCCGACCATTTGGGCGAAGCACTTAATTGCTTGTTGCCCATGCAGAGCTCCCGCAATTTCGCGCCTGCCGGTTGGAGAAGGAGATATTCGGTGACTCAGTCTGTCGCGCGCTGCAGGACCAATCACGAAACCATCGTCAGGAATTCGTCCTCGGCGCTGGAGGCGATCGAATCGGCGTATGACCGGATCGAGGCCGAGCGCGACCGCAATTGCTGGATCTATCTCCGCCCGCGGGAGGAGGCGCTCGAAGCATGCCGCAAGCTGGTGGCACGTGCGCGGACCGGCGAAAATCTTCCGCTGCTCGGCATTCCCTTCGGTGTGAAGGACAATATCGATGTCGAGGGAATGCCGACCACGGCCGCATGCCCGGCGTTCAGCTACACGCCCTGGCATTCCGCGCACAGCGTCGAACGCCTCACCGCGGCCGGCGCAATTTGCCTCGGAAAGACCAATCTCGATCAGTTCGCCACAGGCCTGTCCGGCGCGCGTTCCCCCTATGGCCCCTGCGCGTCGGTTGCCGATGCGCGCTATATTTCGGGCGGCTCCAGTTCCGGGTCCGCGGTCGCCGTGGCGGCCGGGCACGTCGCGTTCGCGCTCGGCACGGATACCGGCGGGTCCGGCCGCATACCTGCCGGCTTCAACAACATCGTCGGAATCAAGCCGACCGTGGGGCTGGTGTCATCGCGCGGGCTGGTGCCGAATTGCCCGACGATCGATTGCGTTTCGGTGTTCTGCAATACCGTCAGCGACGGCGAGGCGATCATCGACATCATCGAAGGGTTCGATTTCGAAGATCCCTACAGCCGCTTGCCCAGGGCCTTTTCCTTCACCACAGGGACGGCGCCATCGTTCCGGTTCGGCCGCATCGCGTCCGCCGATCTCGAATGCTTCGGCATGCCGGAATGCGGCGAGCTCTATGAGCGCGCCTGCGAGCGTTTCACGCAGATCGGAGGGACGGCGATCGAGGTGGACTTCGCCCCGTTCCGCCAGGCCGGGGAGTTGATGTTCAGCGGACCCTGGGTCGCGGAGCGGCACTCGGCCATCGCTTCGCTTATGGACATCGATTCCGGCTCCCTGCTTGATGTCACGAGGACCGTGCTGGGCTCAGCCGCCGGCTATTCAGCGATCGACACGTTTGGTGCCATTCACCGGTTGCACCGACTTCGCCGCGACGCCGAGGCGATCTTTGCTTGTATCGATGCGCTGGTGGTCCCGACCGCACCGCGGCCGTTCACACTGGAGGAGATGGATCGCGATCCGATCACCCTCAACAATCGCCTCGGCTACTACTCGTACTTTGCCAATCTGCTCGATCTCTGCGGCGTGGCGGTTCCCAACGCGACATTGCCGAACGGCATGCCGATGGGCGTGACCCTGCTGGCGCCGGCCTGGCATGATCGCGCGCTGATCGGACTGGCGCGGCGGTTCGAGGCCACTGCAGGCCAAGCGGCGTTCGAATTGAAGTCTGGCGGCTGAAGGGCGGATATTATTCCGCCTGCTGTCCGAGCGTCGAAAGATCCAGGATCGAAATCACGGATCTGTCGTACCGGATCACGCCTTCGTCCTGGAGCCGCGCGAGTTGCACTGTCACCCATTGGCGGGTGGATCCAATGAGATTGGCGAGATCACCGTGGGTAAACGGCATGCCGACGACGATCTCGGAGCCGCGCTTCACGCCGTAGACGTGCGACAGAAAGATCAACAGGCTATGCAGCCGCTCGGTCACCGAGCGCGTCCCGAGCATCTGGGCCATCGCCGAATAGCATCGCGCCTTGAATGCCAGGGCATCCAGCAAGGCGACGGCGATCGCCGGCGATTCCAGCGCAAGCCGCCGCAGCGCCAGTCCGGGCATGAACGTCAACAGGCTGCGTTCGGCCGCAACCGATGACCACATGTGCGGGCCCGTTCCGAATATATCGGGGCCGCCGACGAAGTTGCCGGGAAACCAGTAGGCGAGCGTGACCTCGCGCCCCGACGGCGCCGCATAGTAGCTGCGTATGCGCCCCTCGCTGATCAGGTAGATCCCGGCCTGTGTGTCGCCCTGAGACCAAACCAGTTGGCCGGCTTCCAGGGCCTTCTCGCGTCCGATCGCACGCAACCGATTGCAATCAGCCCGGTTGAGACCGTCCAGCAAGCCGGGCAGCGGCCTCACGAGATTGTCCGACTCAGCCAGCATCACGCCTGCCGCTATCGCGCTATTCGCTCTGTGCATCGCCGGCTCCACTGTGAGACCCGGCATCGATTATTCAAGAACCATGCCAGCGCACTGCGGGCCGCCTCTCGATTTCCGAGTTCTGGGCGATCAGCTTGCGTCCGATTGATTGAACGCGCGCAGCCCTTCAGCGCGGATGACGTCGAGACAATCCTTCTTGAGGGAAAGATAGGTTGGCTCGACCATGACAGAACTCGACCTCGGGCGCGGCAGCTTGACCGCGACTTCGCGCAGGATGCGGCCGGGTCCCGCGCTCATGATGAGAACGCGGTCAGCCAGCACGATGGCTTCATCGATGTCATGGGTGACGAACACGATCGTCGCCTTGATCCGGTCGCGCAGCTCCAGCAGATTGTCCTGCATCACCGCCCGGGTCTGCGCGTCGAGGGCCCCGAAGGGCTCGTCCATCAGCAGCACGCGGGGCTGATTGGCCAACGCTCGCGCGATCGCCACGCGCTGTTGCATGCCGCCGGACAGCGTGTTCGGATAGGCGTCGGCGAAACGCTTGAGACCGACCATCGCGATCAGATCGTCGGCGATGGCATTCGCTTCCGTCGTGGACTTCCCAAGCATCCTGGGGCCGTGGGCGATGTTCCTGCGGACAGACTTCCAGGGGAAAAGATGCGGCTGCTGGAACACCATGCCGACATCGGGTCGCGGGCTGTAGATACGCGAGCCTTCTATCAGGATGTCGCCTTCAAACGGCACTTCCAATCCGGCGATGGTATTGAGCAACGTCGACTTGCCACAGCCAGACGGCCCGGCGATGCAAACGAACTCGCCAGGTGCCACGTCAAAGGAAACGCGATCCACCGCGATGGTCTGCCCGCGGTTGGCGTCAAAAACGATGCTCAGGTTTGAGACTTGAATGGCCGGTTGTTTCCGCGCCGATTCGACGGAGGCAGACGAACTTGCCAGAGCCAGTTTCGTGATCGATCGAGGTCCCGACATCAACGCCACCAGACAGTACGTTCCGCAAGGGCCGAAAACAGCCGGTCGGCAATGAACGAAATCAACCCGAGCGCTGCGAGCCCGCCCATGACCTGGCCCGTTTGCAAATTCTGCTGCGCAATCTCGATCCTGTAGACGATGCCGGCGAAAGTGCCCGCGAGTTCGGCCGCGACAAGCGTGTAAAAGGAGATGCTGACGGCGGTGCGCAACCCGACCACGATGTAGGGAAGCGCGCCCAGCAGCACGATCTCCTGGAGCATCTGCCGCCGGGGCGTGCCGAGCATCAACGCCGCCCGAATCAGGCCACGGTCGACCTTCTGCACGCCGATGTGGGTCGAAAGCCAAACCGTGAAGAACACGCCCCATACGACGAGGAACAGCTTTCCCGCCTCCGACAGGCCGAACCAGAGGATGACGATCGGCACGAAAGCAATCGGCGGAATTGGCCGGAGGATATGGAATAGCGGGGACAGCAAGCTCGAAATAACAGGGAATTGGCCGGTGAGGATACCGAGCAGGATGCCGAGCACGCCGCCTATGATGAACCCCGTGGTGACGCGAAAGAGGCTGGCCAGCAGATCGCCAAGGAACTGTCCGCTTCGTATCCACTCAAGGACCGCCGCAGCAACCACCGTCGGCGGCGGAAACAGCACCATGTTGACGGCCCCGGAACGGGAGACCAGCTCCCAGAGGCCGACGAACAGGGGAAGCGAAAGCGCCCCGACCAGAATATTGAGGCGGCGAAGACGGGCTGAATCCGGCCGCCGACCGCGACCGCCGGTGCGGAGAGCAATCTCCGGTCGTGCTGAAGTGCCATCCTGCATGGCTGTGCGGGTGCCTATTTCCACGAGAGGGTGACGCGTGCGGGGTCGACCTTCTTCAGCGGCTCGGCGACGACGACCTTGCTGAAGTCGGGCATCGCCGCTCCCGGAGGATGGTTGCCGCTCTCGAGGCGCCATGCGGAGTGGGTCTTGAGAATCTCGATCAGCCGGTCGTCGAGACGCACCCGGTAGACATAATCGGCCCAGATGGGAGCGAGGTCGTCCCGCTTCATGCCGACCGCGTCCGCCACGACCGTGATCGCTTCATCCTGGTGTGCCTTCATCCAGACCTCGGCGTCGATCAGTGCGGCGATGAACTTCTCGACCACCGCAGGGTTGGCATCCAGATAGGTCCTCATGACGACGATGTTGAACGTTTCCGAGTAAGTGCCCGTTGTATCGAGCTCGGCGACGGCTTCGCCCAGGGCCTTCTTCGCGTTGGCGATGTGGGGTTCCCAAGTGTCGATCGCGTCGATGCTGCCTGCTGCAAGTGCCGGCAGCATTTCCTGCGGCCGCAGATTGACGAGGGTGACATCCTTGGCAGTCAATCCCGCCGACTTCAGCAAGGTCGCCGTGTAGACCTCACTGCCGGTGCCGGCCGTGAATCCGATTCGCTTGCCGCGCAGGTCTGCCTTGGTCTTGACGCCGGCCTTGGCCGCGACGACCGTCTTGAGGTCGGAATATTCCATGCCGGCGACGAAGGCGATGGGCTGGTTTGCCATCGCTGAAGCTGTGACCGGCGCTTCTGCCGTCGTCGCGATGTCGGCGCCGCCCCCGATCACGGTGTCCAGGCACTGCTTGCCGGACGTGAAGTTCGAGACCGTGATGTCCAGTCCGTTCTTTTCGAAAATCCCCTTCGATTTGGCGACGATCGCAAGGCCGGAAATCGGTCCGAGGTTTTGCGCAAGCCGGGCTTTGAGCAATTCCGCGGCCGAGGCGCAGCCCGGACCGATGGCAAGGCAGCAAAGCGCGGCATAGCCGGCAATTGCCGCAATTGGGCGGACGGTGTTCCAGTGCATGACGATCTCCCCTCGCGCCGCGCCCGGCGGCAGCCCCGATGTGATCGCGGATGCCGCCCTGAACGGCTCCGCAACGGCCTCCCGCGTCCTCCCCTGGGCAATCGCTTGAGGATCGTCCCGTATTGGTATGCTCACCCGGCGCTACGGTCCCGGGAAGCAATTAATCGACACGGCCCTCGGGGCGACGGTCCCGCGCCGCCGCTCGAGGTGACGCGCGTGCGGCGGGTGGCCGCCGGAATAATGTCCGCTGTGACGGGTTCATGTCAGCAGATCAGCGGCGGGCCAGTGGGGAGCAATCGCAGGACCAATCGGGAGGATAGGATGAGCATTCTTGCCAGGGTCATCGTGCCAGCAGGCGCTGCGCTCGCGGTCTTCGCAAGTCCGTCGGTGCGGGCGCAGTCAGCCGACATGACCTTTTTTGTGACTTCGAGCGGGCCGGGCAAGGGAGCCGATCTTGGCGGTCTCGACGGTGCCGACGCCCACTGCCAGAAGCTCGCGCAATCGGCCGGCGCCGGCGCCAAAACTTGGCGCGCCTATCTCTCGACCCAGGCCGCCGACGGCAAGCCGGCCGTCAACGCGCGCGACCGCATCGGCAAGGGGCCGTGGCAGAATGCGAAGGGCGCGGTCATCGCCAAGGACGTTGCGGATCTGCATGGCCCCACCAACAACCTGACCAAGCAGACGGCGCTCAGCGAGAAGGGCGAGGTCAACAACGGAGCCGGCGATACGCCGAACCGCCACGACATCCTCACGGGGACGCAACCCGACGGCACCGCATTTGCCGCCGGCGACGACAAGACCTGCAAGAACTGGTCGTCGAGCACACAAGGTACTGCGGTGGTCGGCCATGCCGACCGGCGGGGCCTGCGCGACGACGAGCCGTCGAAATCGTGGAACAGCTCGCATCCCTCGCGCGGTCCCGATGGCGGCTGCTCGCAGGCCGACTTGAAGAGCACGGGTGGCGACGGGCTGCTGTATTGCTTTGCGGCGAATTGAGGCGCTGAGCTCTCTCCTCGTCATTGCGAGGAGCTCGCGACAAAATTGCAAAGCAATTTTGCGCTGATGCGACGAAGCAATCCAGAGCCTTTCCGTAGAGGCACTTCTGGATTGCTTCGCTGCGCTCGCAATGACGGAGTATGTGGCGCGCCATTCCGTTCCACCCTGACGGGACGTTGCGCCACATGCTACACTGGTTCCGTTGCTTCCACCCTCACGGACCCCTCCCATGAAATACGAACTCTACTACTGGCCCGAGATTCAGGGCCGCGGCGAATATGTGCGGCTGGCGCTGGAGGAGGCGGGTGCGGCTTACGTCGATGTCGCGCGCGGCCCGCACGGAACAGCTGCGATGATGAAGATGATGGATGCGGACAAGGGCACGCCGCCCTTCACGCCGCCGTTCCTGAAAGCGGGCAAGCTCGTCATCGGCCAGACCGCCAACATCCTGCTCTATCTCGGCGCCCGCCACGCCCTTGCGCCGAAGACGGAGGCGGGCCGGCTCTGGGTGCACCAGCTCCAACTCACCATCACCGACTTCGTGGTCGAGATCCACGACACCCATCATCCACTTGGGCCCTCGCTCTATTACGAGGACGCGCGGCCCGCAGCGAAGAAGCGCACGGCCGAGTTCTGGAGCGAGCGCGTGCCGAAATATCTCGGCTATTTCGAACAGCTGCTCGCCGGCAATGGCGGCACTTACGTCACCGGCCGCCGGCTGACCTATGTCGACCTCTCGCTGTTCCAGATCGTCGCCGGGCTGCGCTACGCGTTTCCCAGGCGCATGAAGGTGTTCGAGGCAGACATCCCAGGCCTCGTCGGCCTGCATGACCGCGTTGCCGCGCGGCCGAACATCAAGGCCTATCTTGCGAGCGAGCGTCGCATTGCCTTCAACGAGCAGGGCATCTTCCGCCGCTACAAGGAACTCGATCATTAGCCGGTCCGGACGGAAGCTGGCGGCAGCCCCCGTTCCGGACCGGCCGTTTCGGGCGCGATCAATCGCCCGAACGCGTCGTGGCTCCCGAGCGTCCGTGAACGCTCCGGACCAGATCGATCGTTTGAAGCATCGGCGACGGGAGCGAGGTCATGCTCGTCAGGGCAGGGGGGGGCTTGCAGAACATCGTCGCGTCTCCCGTTCACGTGGGCTCCCTCTAGCGGGGTTCGGCTGTGGCGACGTCAGTCGATCGGAGGAGGGCAGGCGCTTTCCTAGGAGTTTCGACCTTTGCACGGGACGGTGATGCGCGCTCACCACACGCCGGGCAGCAGACGGTAGCGCACCCGCGCCGCATAGTCGGAATAGCCCGGCAGACCCTCGCGCAGCGTGCGCTCCTCGATGCGGATTCTGACCGCGAACAGCACGAGGAAGAGCGGCACCATCGCAAGGCCCCACCACGAGCCCAGCAGCAGCGGCACGCCGGCGAAGAACAGGATCATGCCGCTGTACATGGGATGGCGCACATGCGCGTAGGGCCCTGTCGAGATCACGTGCTGCGCGCGCTCGGCTTGCAGCTTCACCACCGGCGCGGCGAACGAGTTCTCGCGGAATACCCAGAGGATGAACAGCGTCGAGAGCACGAACAGCGCGAAGCCGAGCACCTGCACCGCAACCGGCATGTCGGAGGATAGCGTGCGCTGGTCGAGCCCCATCGCGGCCAGCCAGGCCAGCATCGCAATGACGAAGACGATCATGAAAGCCTTGTCGGCAGCGGGCTGCCCCCTCTGCAGGACCGGCCGCAGGCGTTCGGCCAGCAGCGCCGGGTCGATCCGGTAGAGCCACCAGCCGCAGAGCGGGCCGAGCAGGATGCAAATGATCAGAAACACCCAGGCGGACGGCCAATGCAGCGTGCCCGCGGACGCGAACAACAGCGCGCCCATTGCGATGGTGGTGATCGTGTTCTGCAACAGCAGTTTTGCGATCATGCGCAGGTTCCGGGAGAGCCGCGCACGATACTGGCCCTGTTATCCGGCGAAGATGCGGCCGGACACGCGAAAAGCCCGATCAACCGGATCGGGCGCTCACTTCACTGGGAACGGTCCGATCAGGCGAGCTGATCGATCCGCGTGCCCTGGCCCGGCGGCAGCGGCGCGGGCGGCTGCGGCTTGTAGGTCGGGTCGGTATCTTTAGTCTTGGCCTGATCGTCCTGCTGCTTGGTCGTGTCGTAGCTCGGGACCACGATCGCGATCGGCGGCGGCGCAACGGTAGAAACGCTCATCCACAAATCCTCACACATGGAAACAATTGAGTCTGCCCTGCGAGGAGCGAAGTTTCCTTCAAGCCAATCGTTAAAATGCGAGGGATCTGGTACGGTGGGAGGAGGCTGCGCTCGCAATGACGGAGTTTGTGACGGGCGGCGTTACGACGCGCGTAGGACGCGCCTGCGGCAAGAGTGGAGATGCCCCTACTCGTCCTTCGGACGCGTGATCGCGATCGAGGCTTCCGTCTTGGTGCGCGAGCAGTCCATGTTGAGGCGCTTGAAGCGCATCGACACCTTGTCGCCGCGGAGCAGGCCCATGCGCTTCAGGCAGCGCGTCGCGCCCTTCGCGGTGTCGTCCTTCGGCACCGTGAAGATGATCGCGGCCGCGGACGCGACGAGGTCATAGAACTGCGGCGTCGGCTTGCGGTCGCCCTTGGCATAGAGCTCGTTGGAATAGTTCTGTCCCTGCGTGCGGCAGCCGAGCGAGAGCTCCTTCGCCGCGGGGTGGGTGAGGTAGATGATATTGGCGGCCTTGAAGTTGACCTTCAGTTTGTCGATGCCGCTCGCAAGCTGCTTTGCGATGTCGTCGCACTGGTCCGCGCGGGCAGGCGAGGCGAGGGTCACAAGGCCGGTGATGGCGGCGGCGACCAGGATCGCGCCGCGGACGTTCGGTTTCAAAGTCATGATGAGAGAGCCCCTTCAATGCCACATTGAAGCGTTGGAGGGCGCAAAGTGCAAGGTGGCAGCCAGAGCATTTTTCCACGTGCTTTCAATGCGGTCTGTCCCGTGCGACGAGCTCTGTTATACCCGCCGATCTACGTCAAGTGGCGATTCCGCAGTCGCAGACGTGCAGGCTTTGGGTACTTCGGAAGCGGTCGCCGGGCCGTCAATGGCATTAGTTCGCGCTTGACGTGTATCTCAGGCTGCATCACCCTGGGTTGTTTTTTGACGTTTTTTGGGGATATAGATGCGCGCAACCTTGTTTCTGATCGTTTCGTTCTGGATGGCAGCCTGGCTCCCGCAGCCCAGTTCGGCTCAATCATTTATTCCGATGAATGTCACCCCCAAGGTAACGAAGGGGCCGCTTCTCGATGGCAAGATCTATGCGGTCGATATCAAATGCAAGAAGACCGGTAATTTGGAAGATGCGATCGATCGCAATATCTTTTTCACAAATACTCGAACGCATATGGTGCTGATTTCCACTGCACCGCCTACGTCGGCCGCCGGAGGGGATAAATTGCCGGACGCGACGCTGGCAGCCGTGCAGGTCTTTTCTGTCGACAAGGCGACGACATTTGTCGATCGCACGGATTGCGATCACCATTTTCTGCTGGCGGGAGGAAAGCGCTATTATCTTGTAGGCGCGATCAATATTCTCGACGATTTCGCAAGTTCACCGGCAGGCACAGTGCTGAGCAATCTCGCCGCGATCGCTACACCATTGTTCTCTCTCTTCACCGGCGATCCGCTTCCTGCAATCGTTTCAACGAAGATGTCAAATGTCCAATCGCTGGTGACGCCGTTTCAAAACATTCTCGCGGCTCTCAATCGCGGTGTGAACAGCACCAAGATTATCGATGGTCTTCGAGTTGGTACCTATGAGATTACAACCAACTATACGTCGGTGACCGTGACCGTCCGCCCTGTTCCCTCTATCGTGCTCGACGAAAATTCGGTGTTTCGGGTCGATTTTCGCGACAAGATCAACGCGGCTCCCGAAAAGATCGACACGACAAATCTCGATAAAAGTTGTCGAGCCGTTCGAGGGGGATTGACGCAAAGTTCGTTCACGGCTCGCGAGGACATCGCCTACGCGCTGATCGCCCTGGGCGCGCGAGTGGGCCTCGCGCGGAACGATATCCTGAAATGCCTGACGCTCGACTATGCACCCGCGGCGACTAAATTTCCGGACTCGGTGTGGATCAGTTTTCCCACTGAGCTCAGGTTCGATCAGGCCGTCATGGAGAACGTGCTGCCTGAGAGTTCCGGCCCTTCGCAGCCCGAATTCGATGCCATTCACACTCGCTTTGATCAAACGGTGACTGCGCTTGCACAATACGCGCGGAATACCCCAAAGCCGCCATCGGCAATCGCAACGCTTTCCAAGTACCTCGCGGCGAATGTGTCGATCATCGACAAGACAGCAGATTTCAAGATCACGGAATCTGTCGACCCGATGGACAGGTTCAAGGCCATCGAAGACCTGACCAGCAAAGGGTACATCCGTTTCGGGTGCTATGCGGCGACGACGGATGCTACCGACAAGGGACTCGACGGTTCGCCGGTGATGCTTCTTGTTTTCAACGCGCCAAGTGACGCTACCAGTACTACCGTAGATAAGGCCCTTGTTCTTCGTCCGTTGTTCAAGGATCGGATCATCACGACTTTCATCGTGTCCTTTAATCGAAAGTACGTGACATCGGTGCTCAGCAACCCATCATTTGATTATGACTGCAACGGGTTCACCGTAGAGAAACCGAAGACATAGCTGCGCCGATACTGTCAGGATGAAGAACCGAGCCGCGCGGGAGGGCGCCGGCTCGGTTATCAGTCGTGGCGACGCCGGCAAAGCACGAAAGGCTGGGCCAATTTTCGCGGGATCGGGACCTTCCCTTTGGCTCAAAAGTGCTTAGAACGGCTCTATTCTGGGATGGCTGCCACGGCCGTCCCGGTCCCAAACCCCGAGACCAGACCATGAACGCTCCCACCGCCTTCCCCGACCCCGCAAAGCCCGTTCCGCCCTACAAGCACACCCCGCTGTTCCCGCTGGGCAAGGACGAGACGCCCTACAGGAAGATTTCGTCCGAGGGTATCAGGGTCGAGAAGGTCCTGGGGAAAGACATGCTGGTGGTGTCGCGCGAGGCGCTGCGGGCGCTGTCGGAAGCGGCTTTCGGCGACATCAACCATTATTTGCGCCCCGGCCATCTGAAGCAGCTCCGCGCGATCCTGGAGGACGGCGAGGCGAGCCCCAACGACAAGTTCGTCGCGCTCGACTTCCTGAAGAACGCCAACATCGCCGCCGGCGGCGTGCTGCCGATGTGCCAGGACACCGGCACCGCGATCATCATGGGCAAGAAGGGCTGTAACGTCATCACCGACGGTGACGACGAGGCGGCGCTGTCGGAAGGCGCGCGTGATGCTTACCTGCGCCGCAACCTGCGCTACTCGCAGGTCGCGCCCCTGTCGATGTACGAGGAGAAGAACACCGCCAACAACATGCCGGCGCAGTGCGAGATCTACGCCGAGGGCGATGACGCCTACAAGTTCATGTTCATGGCGAAGGGCGGCGGCAGCGCCAACAAGAGCTTCCTGTTCCAGGCGACGCCCTCGGTGCTGACCAAGGACCGGCTGCTCGCGTTCCTGAAGGAGAAGATCCTCACCCTGGGCACCGCGGCGTGCCCGCCCTATCACCTCGCCATCGTGATCGGCGGCACCTCGGCCGAGCTCTGCATGAAGACGGTGAAGCTCGCCTCCGCCCGCTATCTCGACGCACTGCCGACCCACGGCTCGCCCGACGGCAACGCCTTCCGCGATGTCGAGATGGAGAAAGAGATCCACAAGATGACGCAGTCGCTCGGCGTCGGCGCGCAGTTCGGCGGCAAATATTTCTGCCACGACGTGCGCGTGATCCGCATGCCGCGTCATGGCGCCTCGCTGCCGATCGGCCTGGGCGTGTCCTGCTCGGCCGACCGCCAGGTGCTCGGCAAGATCACCAGGGACGGCATCTATCTCGAGGAGCTCGAGCACAACCCGGCGCAGTATCTGCCGCAGGTGGAGCAGTCGCTCGGCGGCGAGGTCGTCAAGATCGACCTCAACCAGCCGATGAAGGACATCCTGGCGACGTTCTCGAAATACCCGATCAAGACCCGGGTCTCGATGACCGGCACCATGATCGTCGCGCGCGATAGCGCCCATGCCAAGCTGCGCGAGCGGCTGGAGAAGGGCGAGCCGCTGCCGGATTATTTCAAGAACCACCCGGTCTATTACGCCGGTCCCGCCAAGACGCCGGAGGGCTACGCCTCCGGTGCGTTCGGTCCGACCACCGCGGGCCGCATGGATTCCTTCGTCGACCAGTTCCAGGCCGCGGGCGGCTCGATGGTGATGGTGGCCAAGGGCAACCGCGCGCCGGCCGTGCGCGAGGCCTGCAAGAAATATGGCGGCTTCTATCTCGGTTCGATCGGCGGCGCCGCGGCGAACCTCGCCGAGCACTGCATCAAGAAGGTCGAGGTGCTCGAATATCCCGAGCTCGGCATGGAAGCGATCTGGCGCATCGAAGTCGTCGACTTCCCGGCGTTCATCATCATCGACGACAAGGGGAACGACTTCTTCAAGGAGTTGAATTTGGGCTGAGCAGGCTTAGCCGGTCCAGGCGCTGGAGGGGTGAAGGCGGTGAACTCCATTGACTCGGGTCATTCGCTCCAGGAGTTGTGATCTTGCTCGCTGGTAACGACGCTCGTCTTCCTTGGACAGACGGGCAAGCTTGTCGAACATTTCGACTGTGCCGCCGTCTCCGTAGTTTTGAATGAGTGCTTCGATCGCCAGCCCGACATCGGTCGTGTCGGATGAAAAGAGGCGGTGTTCGTGATCGTTCTTGGCGAGAAGCCACTCTATCTCATTTAAGCGCGACACTAATTCCTTGAAGCTCTCCCGTGCATCCATGTCTTCGCCAAGTTCGTCACGGGCGATCCGGGGGTCGAGCGTCAGGAGATATTGCTGCATTCTGTCTCCTGCGATCAATTTACGAATCAAGGAGGTCTTCACCAATACGAGATCGACGACGATGGAATAAGAGCGAAGCGTCTGTCGCAGCTCTGCGACCTTCTTTTCGCCGTTCTCGACACGGCGCATCATTTCCCGGGTTTCTCGCCAGCCTCGAAAAGCGAAGACTCCAATTGCTATCGTCGTGATCACGGTGACCAGCGCGACCACGAGGATCAATATTTCTATCATGTGACTAGCGTCGGATGAATTCATCCTCAATTTCTCCGGTTTTGAAATAGGTCAGTACGAGCTTGGCGAATTTTGCTCCCACCACTTCCGGGCTCTTGGGGAGAACTGGGATGCTATATTTCTTCTGAGTTATTCGAATGGCGCCCCGAATATCCTCTGCTGTCGCGCATGTGTAGATGATGAATTTTCGCTGCAGTTGCTCTCCCCAGAAAGATCTCAGTTCGTCAATGAGAACGAGGCCGACCCGCCGCGTGCCATCGCACTTTTCAGGCGAGAATCTCGCGAGATCGCGGCCGGGCCGTAACATGACGTCGACGATCATGCCGGTCACGGTGGATGGGTTGGTTTCGGTCAGCTTCGCGTAAGCGGTCGTCGCGTCTAAAATGTCGTCGACGTCTGATCCTCTGGCTCGAAGGCGCTCGCGATCAAATTCAAACTGCGGACTATCTTCGTCAATCCAGTATATCGACACTAGCCTCTCCTCATGAAGACGCGGAATCGGGCGCCGTGTGCATGTTTGGCGAGTTCAATGCGCCCGCCGCACTTTGATGCCACTTCGCGACAATAGGCTAAACCAATTCCCGTACCCTTCTGTCCTGACTCGATCGCGAGGCGGCCCCTCACGCCATCCAGAAAAATGCGATCGCGTTCCTCGTCCGGAATTCCCGGACCGTTGTCACAGAAGTCGATAACAACGAATTTCTCATCGACCTCGGCCCAGGTGATTTTGATGTCGGGATCGTCGCCCAAGCTAGCGTATTTGACGCTATTCTCGAACAGGTTCCTGAAAATGGAGAGCCATGCGGCTGAGGTGCCCACGACTTTGGGGAGCTCATCCAACTTGCTTTCCTTGAGGTTGTTTATCGTAACCCGCTTTCGTCCATAGATGCGGGCAAGCGCATCCGCGGAATTCACGAGTTTCATGAGAACGTCGGAGAAGAGGCGGTCGGTCGTCTTCCCCTGGATATCCTCATCGATCGCCAGCTTTCGAACTTTCTCGAACTGGAAGTGAATATCGTCGACATAGAGTTTGATGTCGCTTAGGGCGATGTCGAGGTTCTTAAAAGTGGCTGCGAGCTTGATCTGTGACGGGTCATAGATCGCTGAAAATTCATCGGAGCCGAACAGGTTGTCTCTGATGAATTCCGCGTTTCGAGTGATCGTGGCGATTTCGGAGCCCAAGGCGTGACAAACCTGCTCGATATCGTCATGGGCTTTGCTGAGCTCGAGATACCTTCGCGTCAGAACCGTGTTCACGTCGACGACAAAATCGATGATGAACTTGTCATGCCATGAAAATTGTCTCTTGCTGTTGCTGCCGGTATCGAATCTTGGATTTGCCAGCCGCAGGAGACCTGCGGGATATTCGATCTCGTTGGTGCCATCAGACGATGTTGGATCAAGAGGTCCTGCCGCCTCATGAGACCGTATCAGCATTGGCACGTAGGCCCGGGACCAGATCTCGGAATTGACGCGCTCGCAATATCGTCCTTTTGGAAGCGGCAAGAAGTTGTTGAACTCATAGATGGATTGTCGCCTTTTCAATGATTGCACCACCCACGACTGTTCATCGGGGAGATAGAAGACATCTCTCTTTTGGAGCTTCTTCCGATTGGCGCGCCAAAGAGCTTCCAGTCCCGATGTGCCGCGAAGCTTGAGCAGGTGGTTGCGATCATCCCGGATGAAGACGGAGCCAGCCTCGCATTTCACGATTGGCAGAATGACGTCGTTTATCGCTCTATGCCAAAACGTATCGAGGTCTTTGGAGCGATACGATTGTACGATAATCCGCGAGCGGATGAGGTACATCATGTTGTAGCTCAGATGTACGAAGGCGGTCTTGACGAGAAGATCAAGCAACTGCGGGTCATGCTCCGCGTTCGACTTGTATGCGAGACGAGTGGATTTTTGCTTTTCGAAGATCGCGTAGTTCGCAAAATCGACGATGCGAAAGCCGCGAACAACCAGCGTCTCATCACCGTCGATGACTAAGTCTCGATCCTGAATAGCGTCCCGGTCGGGGAGGGATAGACACCATCGCCCTGGAATGTAGGGGTCGGCCCCGTAAATCGTCAGTTCCAAACTGGGGAGTTCGAGGGCGTTTTCGAGAGCGTTCTTCAAATCAGTCGTGGTCAAAATGTTCGAAGTATAAATTTCCTCCAATTTTCCAAACACGGATCTCCTCCGGGTTGATAATATTCTTGCTGCAATCTTAGCTAGCTTAGTCCATTCTTGCCGCTGGAGACAACATAGATCGCTCAATCGGGGCGATTCACGCGGGTTTCTCACCGCACTGCGGTGTACAGCTCCTCAGAGCTGGTTCGGGTAGGCCGGACAGGGAGGGACGCAAATAATGCGCGTCAGCTGTCTCTGCTAACTGCAATTCGTGACCTGGTTGGAGCAGAGCGAGCGCCACCAGCCGCGGACGCCGTCCGCGCTCTCGACCAGACCCCAGAGCCCGCTGCAGGCAAAGATGCGCTTCGGTCCACCGTCACCGTCAATCGGGCCGCCGAGTTCGCGCTGCGCCGGCATCCATTTGGCGTCCACGAAGGGCGCCTGGAACAGCCCGCCTGCGCGCGTGTAGCCATTCGCGTAGTTCGCGCCGACCTTGTTCGACGCGACCCAGCCGCGCCCGGCATAGGGCTTTGGCGCGCTACGCGGATATTTCTTGTCGTCCTCGTAGTCCTTGCCCGGCGGCTTGGCGCCTTCGATCAGAAACCAGCCATCCTTGAAGCCGATGATGCGGAATTCGGTGAGCCAGCCGCCCTCGGGCGTGTTCTCGGCCCCGCCGAGCTTGAGCCGGTAGGGTGGCGGAAGCGTGCCGAGCACGCGCGCCTTCACCGATGGCTCTGCACGGACGTTGAGGCCGCTCGGATCCTTGTCGATGGACCATGCGCCGAGATCGCAGGGCTCGGTGCCATCGGGGAGCGTTGCGCGCTTGGCCGCGAGCTCTGCGTGCAACTTGGCGAAATCGGTGTCGTCGTTGTCAGGATCCGGCCCGGTGCGCGGCTGCAGCTCGGCAGAGACCGCGCGCGTCGCATCCGGCGTCAGCGTGACCACGAGCGCTTGGCGCGCGGTGAACACGCTTGCGGGCGTCTTCGGATCATTCGACGTCGCCGGATAAACGGCGAGATAACCGGTCGAGCCATCGGTCCGATAGGCGGTGCCGGCCACGAAGCCCGCCGGCACCATGGCGAGCGCGCTTGCGCGCCACGCCGGTTCGGCGTCATCCGCGCGCGCGGCTTGTGTCACGACACACAGCATCGCCGCCGCGATGAGACGGAGCACGCGCATGGCTGCGCGGCCTTACGCCCGCGCGCCCGTGAACGGGAAGCTGCCCATCGGCCCGATGCCCATCTCGCCGTTGATGCTGTCGCCGGAGACGGTGCCGGTGAATTCGAGCGTGAGCGGCATCGGTTTGTCGATCGACACTTTCCAGGAGACGTTGTCGCCGCTGACGGTGCCGTCGAAAATCTCGGTGGTATCACCTTCCGCACTCTGCGTGCCCGTGAGCGTGCTGCCCGCGGCCTTCAGGCTCAGCGTCGTCTGGCGCTCGCCCATGGGCGTCGTCGTGGTCAGATTCCAGTTGCCGTCTACGGCCATTCCCGTCTCCCGAACAAATCCCGGCGAGCCGCGACGATCCGCGGCCAGTCCTGAGCGAGCCTATAACCCAACTCGGCGCGCCTGCCTAACGCTGCATTGGAGGCATTTAGGCGCGGGCGGCGGCGCGCCGGCGGCTGGTGACGATGAGCCGCAGAACGACATACTGCACGGCAAAGGCGAGGATCTTGGCGCCGCCCGCGACCACCGTGATGTAGAACGCCCACAGCTTCAGATCGCCCGTGGAGGCGACCGCGATCATGCCAGCGCCGATCACGAACATCAGCACCGCCCAGGCATAGCCCGCAGCGGTGACATATTCCGGAACGGTCTCGGCGACGATCGGCGGCATGTAGCGCAGCATCCAGCCGCGCTTGAGCATGATGGCGCCGATCGCGAAATGCGCGATCGAGGGCTTTGCCAGCATGAAGCGGGGATCATTGGTCAGCAGCGTGACCGTGCCCAGCACGATGACGAGTGCGAGGCTCGCATAGGTCATGTAGTTGAGCTGCTGCCCCTTGACGCGGGCGTAGACCACCTGCGCGATCGCACCGGCAATCGCCACCGACGTTGCCAGGACGACGTTGTCGGTGATGAGGTAGACGACCAGGAAGACGATGGCGGAGAGGAAGTCGGAGGCGAGGCGGGCGAATACGTCCTTCATCGTCGATCCTGTTCAGCGGGCGTTGGGCAGTGCGGCGGCCGGCGTACCGTACTTGATCTGGCGATATTCGGGATACCATTTTGTGAAGTAGATCGCGCTGTTGCGGGCGGCGAAGGCGACCGCCAGGCTCGACCAGAGGGGGAGGCCGGGGACGTAGAGCAGCACGAGATTGGCGGCCGCCATCAGCAGCGCGGCCCCAGTCCATGCGCCGGTGATGACGTAATTGGCATAGAGAAAGCCGGGCATCGCCGCGGTCTCGGCCGGGACCGATTCAACCGCATATTGCAGCGTGAAAGGACGGCGGAGCAGCATCGAGCCGAGCGAGATGACGAAGATCCCGACATCGACCGACAGCTTGACGCCGAGCGTGCCCAGCGTGGGGCCGCGCAGCGCGAGGTAGAGGCCGATTGCGGCGAACACGATCGCCGAGCCCGCAGCCAGGATCTTCACCGAGCGGCCCTGCGCGACATCAATCGCGACGGTGGCGAGGCAGATCGCGGAGGCCGCGAACACGCTGACCTTGGCCGACGTCACCAGCATCAGGAACGTATAGGCGCCGTAGGGCGCGAGGATCAGGAAAATCGTCATGGACCGCCTCGGTCAGGCCAATCTTTACAGCGTCAAGATAGATAATCGAGGCAATAAAGCGGGTCAAGCGAAATCTTTACAGTGTCAAAATGATATAGGTGACCTGTAAAATGTGAATTGCCGCAATGGCTTGCTCGGAGGCCTCTTCGGCGAATTCCGCCCAGGGCAGACGCGACAGGATCGGCAGCGCGCAGCCGATCACGAAGCCGGCGACGAGCAAGATGCGGCCGTTGACCGAGGACATATGCATGGGAAACTCCTCTTTCTGTCATTCCGGGGCGACGCGAAGCGTCGAGCCCGGAAGCCATCGGGCTTCAGACCACGTGGCGAAATGGATTCCGGGTTCGCGCCGAGTGGCGCGCCCCGGAATGACGCGGTGAGAGCTACGCCGCTCCCACCCAATTGCCGTGAAAGCCGTCCGGCACACGGTGGCCGAGTTGCACCAAGGCGGCGGGGCCGGCCTCGATGTCGGTGGCATTGAACACGGCGAGGTCGCTGCGGTTCTCGCGGGCGCGCCAGACCACCGCGAGCAGCCAGCCGTCGCCCTCGGTTGCATCGCCCGACCGTTCGACGAACACCGGTTCGGAGATGGTATCGCCGGCCGGAAGCAGATAATGGCCGAGCCGTTTGCCGTTGCCGTCGACATGGACGATGCCGGAGAGTGCGCCGAACATCGGCAGTCTTGGATTGGCGCAGGCGTACCAGCCGTGACGGTTCTTCAGCCCGGCGCGGCGATCATCGATGCGCGGGAATTCGCCGGTGAGATCGTCCAGATACGTCTGCTGGAAGCGATCGGTGTTGCCTGAGAGATCGAACGTCCAGCGGCAATGGCGGGCGCGCGATTTTTCCGGATCGGTCGGCCGGCCGTCGGGATGCGGAAACAGCGGCGCCTCCTCGAACTGCATGACGTCGGCGATGATGCGGCCATCGTCCTCCCACGCATTCATGACGTGGAAGACGTAGCAGGCCTCAGCACGGAACCAGACGATGTCTTTTGCCGTGCCGCTGCGCTTCATCACGCCGACATAGGCGCCCTTGTCCGGCTCCCAGGCATAGGGCGGCCGTCCGCTCATCGCGCGCTCCATGCTGCCGGTGATGGGAAGGATCGGAAACAGCACATGGTTCGCGGTGACGATGAAGTCGTGCACCATGCTGGCATAGGGCGCCTCGAAACGTTCGAAGCGCGTCGCCTTGCCGGATGCGTCGATCGATCCGAAGGAGAGGGCAGGCGTCAGCGGCCCCGCGGCGTTGTAGCCGAAGAACAGCATCTCGCCGGTGACGGGATCGACTTTCGGATGCGCCGTGAAGCTGCCGGCGACGCGGCCCTGATAGTTGTGATAGCCGCGCGTGGCCAGCGTGCCCGGCTCGATCTCGGTCGGCAGATGCGCTTCTTCCAGCGCCAGCAGCTTGCCGGCATGGAAGATGATGTTGGTGTTGGCGACGCCGCCGTCGGTGAGATCAGCCGGGGCATCCGGCAGCTTGCGGCCGAAGCCGCCGAACAAGGCGCGGCCTGCGTCGTGCTCGGCGAGCCATTTCGGCGTGCGGACCCAGCGGTTGCGGTAGCTGGCGCGGCCATTCTCGAGGTGAAAGGCGTGCAGCATGCCGTCGCCGACGAACCAGTGCGCGCCGGGCGCATCGAACTGCGGGTTGGGGCCGTTGCGATAGAGCGTGCCGTTCAGCTCGCGCGGCAATTCACCGACGATCCTGAGGAAGGGCGCGTCGGCTTCGAACGGGATCGGCGCGATATTGTTGTGGCGCTCAGTGACGGCGTTCTGCTGCACGGCATATCCCTCCCTATCTTTACATCGTAAAGATCAAATAGGGCTGATCGCCGCGCCGGTCAAGCGAAATCTTTACACTGTCAATATTGCGTCATATAGGTTGGCTCATGGGCAAGAGCGATCCGAAGAGCGAAACCAGGACCGAGGCGGCGCGCATCGCGCGCGCCCCGAGGAAGACATCATCGGCAACGAGCGGGCGTCCTGCACGCCGTCCGGCCAGTGCGAAGACGGAGACGCCGTATCATCACGGCGCCCTGCGCGAAGCGCTGCTCCAGGCCGCTGAACGGGTGCTGGAGCGCGACGGGCTTGCCGGCCTGACATTGCGCGCGGTGGCGCGCGAGGCGGGCGTTTCGCACGCCGCGCCGACCCATCATTTCGGCGATCTCACCGGCCTTCTCAGCGAGCTCGCGGCCGTCGGCTTCCGCCAGTTCAACGCGGCGATGGCGTCGGCTTGCGACACCGCCACCACGCCGCTCGCGCGGGCATTGGCGCGGCCGAAAGCCTATGTCGCCTATGCGCAGGCCCATCCCGGCATGTACGGCATCATGTTCCGCACCGAGCGGCTCGACTATTCCAGGCCCTCGCTGCACGAGGCGGCCGAGGCTTCCTTCGCCGGACTTGCCAATGCCATCGGCGCGATGCGGCAGGAGCAGATCAGCGGCGACGCGCTGACGCTCGACCAGGGCGCCGCGATCGCGCGGGCCTGGTCGATGGTGCACGGCTTCACCACGCTGCTGCTCGACGGGCGGCTCTCGGATATTTTGGAGCGGCTGCCCGAGGGGACGACGGCCGAGCGGCTGCTCGAGGCGATGCTGATGGCGCCCGTGACGGGGAAGTTTGCCGACATAGCGCTTTCGAACAGGTGCAGCCCCTAGCGCATCGTCGTAAGCTCGACTGCGCGGCCGCGCGTGCCGACGATCTTCACCTCGTCCTTGCCGCAAGTGAAGCTGCGGGCGAAATCGTCCGCGGCCTTGCGCGCGAGCTCGTTGGCGTTCGGGTTGGCGATCGCGTCGACATAGGCGACATGGCAGACCGGGCCCGGCGGCAGCCGCGTCACGACCAGCATGGCCTTGGTGTTCGGCCGTCCCTCCTTGTCGGGATCGCTGCCGTCGGCGATGTGCCAGCGCTGGATGATCGCAAACGGCTTTGGGCCGGCGGCGCGCCATTCGACGGTGGTCTCGGATGAATTGAACGGCGCGAACCAGATCTTGGCCGCCGGTTCCTCGGCCGCTTCCTTGCGATTGCGCCCGACCGAGACGATCTCGCGAAGATCGTCCTCGGCGATCAGCACCATCAGGCCGTCTTTGCCGGGACAGACGCGCGTCGTGCTGCCGTCGAGTTCGCTGGGTTTTCCGACCTTGCGGCAGTCCTTGGGCGCCGTCGAAGTGTAGGTGCTGCCCACGGATTGGGCGTTCGCGCCACCGAGAACGGTGCACATCAGCAACATGGCCAGGCACGTTGTGGTGATGCGGGTCATCATGAGGCCTTGATGCATCGGGAACTCCGTACCATCAGACGTCTTGATTGTGGGCAAGGTTCAAACAGGTGCACCGAAGACCTGACAGCGGCGCGGAATCGTTCTAGAAGAGCGGCTTCGCTTGGGCCGTCCGGCCTCGTTCGCGTCCTCGTTCTCCAGATCATGCCAGCCACATCGTCGAACAAACCTTATCGCGTCGGCCGCTCCAAGACCGGGCTCGGCCTCTTCGCCACCAAACCGATCAAGAAGGGATCCCGGATCATCCGTTATTTCGGACCGATCCTGGACTCGCGAATCCCGGCGCATGACGAGATCGAGAACAAATATCTCTTCGAGCTCAACGGCCGCTGGACCATCGACGGCTCGGTGCGCAAGAACCTCGCGCGCTACATCAACCATTCCTGCCGGCCTAACGCCGAGTCCGACGTTCGCCCGCGCGAGCGCAAGGTCTTCATCCGCGCCATCCGGAACATCGAGCCGGGCGACGAGATCAACTACGACTACGGCACCGATTATTTCAAAGCCTATCTGAAGCCGATCGGCTGCAAGTGCGAGTCTTGCGAGAAGAAGCGCAAGAAGCTGCGCGCCGAAGCGCGGGCCGAGCGCACCAAGGTGAAGGTGCGCACGGAAGCCAAGGCCAAGAAGGCGGGCGCCAAGAGCGCCAAGAAGAAGCTCAACGGCCACGCTCTCGGCAAGGCCAACGGCCGTGCGCGGGCGTAGCCGTTAACCGCGGTGTCATGCCCCGCCAAAGCGGGGCATCCAGTACGCCGCGGCTTCTCCGTATCCCTCAACGTGTCTGGAATACTGGGTCGCCCGGCTAAACCGGGCGACGACAGCAGCGGATGCGGCCTCACGCCGCCACGATACGCCTGCTCTTCCGCAATCCCACATATTGCAGCTCGGCGAACACGCCGGTGGCGATCGCCTGGGCCACCACCATGAGCTCGCCGGCGATGTTCGGCGAGACTGCGCCCGAGAGCAGCAGCGCGATGCTGCCGACCGTCCAGGCCGCGTTGCCGATCACGACCAGCAGCACGAGCGGCTTCGGCACCGCGGCGCGTGCGGCAAGCCAGCCGACCAGCGCGGTGTAGGCGATCAGGAACAGGCCGGTCTCGCGCAGCAGCGCTTCGGGCAGGTTGAACAGCGTTGCGAAGGCGCCTGCGCCGAAAGTGAAGCCGAGGGCGGCCACGCCGCTGAAGATCGCGTCCGCGAGCAGGGCGCGGCGCAGGAAGGTGGATGCGTCAATCATCGTAGGTCTCCTTTGCTGGGGTTGGGCTTGGGGATGAAATCTTGGGGTGGAATTCAGCGCAGTCCGCGCCACCAGGCGCGGAGCAGGCGGGCGATGCGGAACGGGCAGAGGCTCCTGCCGACGCCGTGCTCGAAGGCGAGCACCTGCGCGACCACGTAGTCGCCGGTCGAATGCACCAGCGGCTCGGGCATGTTGAGGCTGCGCGCCAGCATGCGGGTCGCGAGCGCCATGGCCCAGGGAAGAAGGTGGTCTGCGACGGTCCGGTAGAGCAGCAGCGCGATCATGGTCATCTCCTGTGCCCGGGAAGATGCGCCGCGGCGATGCCGAATTCGATTACCTCGCAGGTAAGCGGGGCGGCACTGCCGCTCTTTCTGCCTGTGGATCGACGAATGGCAGGGCTTGCCTTGACGCGATCAGGCTTCTTGGATTGATTGGGCCATCCGACCTCGCCACGCCGTCGGCCATCCGACGTCGGCAATTGTATGCATCCATGTATCTCGGCATCGATCTCGGCACCTCGGCGGTCAAGACCGTTCTCGTCGACTCCGCGCAGCGCGTGATTGCGAGCGAAAGCCGGCCGTTGACGACCGCCTCGCCGCTATCAGGCTATTCCGAGCAGGATCCCGCGCAGTGGGTCGATGCGACCTTTGCCACGCTGGATGCCTTGAAGGCGACGCATGCCGGCGCGTTGGCCGTGGTCGAAGGCATCGGACTGTCCGGTCAGATGCATGGCGCCACGCTGCTAGACGCGAGCGCAAGACCGTTGCGGCCTTGCATCCTCTGGAACGACGGACGGTCCGTCGCTGAATGCCGTATCCTGGAGCAACGCTGGCCCGCCTTGCGTGCGACGACGGGCAACAAGGCGATGCCCGGATTCACGGCGCCGAAGCTGCTCTGGATTGCGATGCACGAGCCTGAGGTTTTTGCAGCGACGAAACTCGTCCTGCTTCCGAAGGCTTATTTGCGCCTGGTCCTGACGGGCGAAGCCGTCGAGGATGTCTCGGACGCATCGGGCTCGCTGTGGCTCGACGCCGCGCGCAGGGATTGGTCGGATGCGGCACTGGCCGCGACCGGCCTGTCGCGCGATCACATGCCGCGACTGGTCGAGGGCTGCGCGCCCGCGGCAACGCTGCGCAGCGAGCTCGCGCAACGCTGGGGCATGGTCAGACGGCCGATTTTCGCGGGCGGTGCCGGTGACAATCCGGCGGGTGCCGTCGGCATCGGCGCGATCAGGGCGGGAACCGCGTTCATATCGCTGGGAACCTCGGGCGCCTTGCTGGTGCCGACGAGCAGGATTGCCGCCAACCCGGATCGCGGGGTGCATACGTTCTGCCACGCCATCCCCGCCATGTGGATTCAGGCCGGCGCGATCCTTTCCGCGGCCTCCTGTCTTGCCTGGATCTCGCGCTTGTTCGGCATTGCCGAGGCGGAATTGCTGGCACCGCTTGGGTCGCGCCCGCAGCTGCCCTCGCCGGTGAGCTTCTTGCCTTATCTGGCGGGCGAGCGGACCCCGCATGATGACCCCGTCGTGCGCGGCATGCTCGATGGCTTGAGCCACGGCACCGATCGCGAGGCGATCGTGCAGGCCGTGCTCGAAGGCGTCGCCTTCGCGCTCGCAGATTGCCGGGACGTGCTCGCGGATACCGGCATCAGGATCGCTGAAGCCGATGCCATCGGAGGCGGTTCACGGTCCCGGTTCTGGCTGGCGGTGCTGGCAAGCGTTCTGAATGTTCCGATCCACCGCTTTGCCGAAGGTGAAACGGGAGCGGCGTTCGGTGCGGCGAGATTGGGGCGTCTTGCTGTCACGGGCGAGGCAATCGACACCGTCTGCACGCCGCCGCCACGCATCGAGACATTCGAACCCGACCGCGTGCTGGTCGATGCCTATGCCGATCGGCTTCCCGCCTGGCGCGAACTGTATCGGCCACGCCAATAGCGCCGTTTCGATTTCGCTTTCCCGTCTGTTCGGTATTGCCCTGTGCCGCGGCGTTTTGTTTAATGCGCGAACCGCGCTGACAAAACGAGACGCGGGTGGGAAACGCATTGTGCGTCGGGAGGCACGATGAACGATCCGATCCTCGAGATGCGCGGGGTCTCGAAAAGCTTCTTCGGGATCAAGGCGCTGCGTGCCGTCGATCTCACCGTCTATCCCGGCGAAATCCATGCCCTGATGGGCGAGAATGGCGCCGGCAAATCGACGCTGATGAAGATATTGTCCGGGGCCTACCGGCCCGATCCGGGCGGAGAGATCCGCATCGAAGGCAAGCCGGTGCGGATCGAAGGCCCGCTCGGCGGCCGCGCCGCGGGCATTTCCATCATCTATCAGGAGCTGTCTTTGGCTCCCAATCTCAGTGTCGCGGAGAATATTTATCTCGGCCGCGAGATATCGCGCTCGGGCTTGCTGGCGCGCGGCGCCATGCGCCAGGGCGTTGGCCCCATCCTGGAGCGGCTGGGCGCGGACTTCCAGCCATCGACATTGGTGGCGCATCTGTCGATGGGCCAGCGCCAGCTCGTCGAGATCGCGCGTGCGCTGCACGCGAGGTCGAAGATCCTGATCATGGACGAGCCGACCACTGCGCTGTCGGCCGGCGAGAGCGAGCGGCTGTTCGCGCTGATCCGTCAGCTCCGCGCCGAGGGGCTTGCCATCATCTACATCTCGCACCGCATGGACGAGGTCTACGCGCTCGGCGACCGCGTCACCGTCCTGCGCGATGGCCGGCTGGTCGGCTCGCTCGACAAGCCGGAGATCCGCGCCGATACCATCGTGCGGCTGATGGTGGGGCGCGACGTCTCCTCTTTCTACAAGAAGGACCATGACCCGGAGGCGGGGCGGGGACACCCCGTGCTCAGTGCGATCGACATGTCCGACGGCCAGCGCGTCAAGGGCTGCTCGCTCACCGTGCATGCCGGCGAGGTGGTGGGGCTTGCCGGCCTGATCGGCGCCGGCCGCACGGAGCTTGCGCATCTCATCATCGGCGCGGCGGCAAAAACGTCGGGCCGTCTCGAACTCGAAGGCCGCCCGATCGACATCCGCACGCCCGGCGAGGCTCTCGAGGCCGGCATCGCCTATCTGACGGAGGACAGGAAGGCGCTCGGCCTGTTTCTCGACATGTCATGCCTGGACAATATCAATCTCGCGGTACTCGGGCGCGATGCGAAGCTTGGCTGGTTCCTGGATGGTGACAAGGCGCGCGAGCGTGCCGACAGGGCCTTCGCGGGGCTCAGCATCCGCGCCGCCAATGCCGGCGTGCCGGCCGGGGGCCTGTCCGGCGGCAACCAACAGAAGGTGCTCTTGTCGCGGCTTCTCGCCATCGCGCCAAAGATCCTGATCCTCGACGAGCCGACGCGCGGCGTCGATGTCGGCGCCAAGTCGGAGATCTATTCGATCATCGATAATCTCGCCAAGGCCGGCACCGCGATCCTGGTCATCTCGTCCGACCTGCCTGAGATCATCGGAATCTGCGACCGCGTCATCGTGATGCGGTCGGGACATATCGCGGGCGAGGTCAACCGAACCGAGACGGCGCCGCTCAATCAGGAGGAAATCATGGCACTTGCTACGGGGATGGAGCATCTCGATGCCTGATAACGGATCGACGCAGGCGAAGGCCGCCACGGCAAACGGCCTCGCCGCCGCCCAGGAGACCAGGCGTCAACGCATCAGGCTGCTGATCCGCGCGGCCGGCATGCTGCCGGTGCTGCTGCTGCTATGCGCCGGCTTTCACTACCTGTCGGACGGCCGTTTCTTCACCGGACAGAATCTCGGCATCGTCTTGCAGCAGGCCGCCGTCAACACCGTGCTTGCCGCGGGCATGACCTTCGTCATCCTGACCGGCGGCATCGATCTCTCGGTCGGCTCGATCCTGGCGGCGTCCGCGATGGCCGGCCTGACGATTTCGAAGCTGCCGGAGCTCGGGGCGCTGTGGCTGCCGGCCGCCGTTCTCACCGGTCTCGGTTTCGGTGTCATCAATGGCGCGCTGATCGCGCTCTTGCGCCTGCCGCCGTTCATCGTCACGCTGGGTTCGCTCACCGCCGTGCGCGGTCTGGCGCGCCTGCTCGGCGCCGACACCACGGTGTTCAATCCTTCCATTCCCTACGCCTTCATCGGCAACGGCTCGCTGACGCTCGTTCCCGGCGTCGCTTCGATCCCGTGGCTCTCGGTGATCGCTTTGCTCGTCATCCTCGCCTCGTGGCTGGTGCTGCGCCGGACCGTGCTCGGCGTGCACATCTACGCGGTGGGCGGCAATGAGAGCGCGGCGCGGCTTGCCGGCATCAAGGTCTGGGCCGTGCTGATCTTCGTCTACGGCGTGTCCGGACTGCTGGCCGGGCTCGGCGGCGCCATGCAGGCGGCGCGGCTTTATGCGGCCAACGGACTTCAGCTCGGCCAGTCCTATGAACTCGACGCCATCACCGCGGTGATCCTCGGCGGCACCTCCTTCGTCGGCGGTATCGGCTCGATCTGGGGCACCCTGGTCGGCGCGCTGATCATCGCGGTCCTGTCGAACGGCCTTATCCTCACCGGCGTCTCTGATATTTGGCAATATGTGATCAAGGGCCTGGTGATCATCGGCGCCGTGGCGCTGGACCGCTACCGGCTGCAAGGCTCTGCGAGAACCTGAAAGGCTCGGCGCGCACCTGAGCGCGGGCGGTTCGATGTGAGATTCCGCTACGGCAACTGGTCAGCCGTGCCGGAGATGAAGACAGACCAGGGAGGAAGCCAATGTTGAAGACGATCACGCTCGCCGGCGCCGCGACGGCGCTTGCCCTAAGCACCGCGCCGTCCTTCGCCAAGGAGCTCAAGTCGATCGGTGTCTCGCTCGGCTCGCTGGGCAACCCGTTCTTCGTCGCGCTGTCGAAGGGCGCCGAGTTCGAGGCCAAGAAGGCCAATCCCAATGTGAAGGTCACCACGGTTGGGTTCGAATACGACCTCGGCAAGCAGGTCACCCAGATCGACAATTTCATCGCCGCCGGCGTCGACCTGATCCTGTTGAACCCCGGCGACCCCAAGGCGATCGGGCCGGCGATCAAGAAGGCGCAGGCGGCGGGTATCGTCGTCGTCGCGGTCGACACCGCGGCCGAAGGCGCCGATGCCACCGTGACCACGAACAACGTCCAGGCCGGCGAGATTTCCTGCCAGTACATCGTGGACAAGCTGGGCGGCAAGGGGGACGTGGTCATCGAGAACGGGCCGCAGGTTTCCGCGGTGATCGACCGCGTTGTCGGCTGCAAGAACGTCCTCTCGAAGAATCCCGGCATCAAGGTGTTGTCCAGCGACCAGGACGGCAAGGGCTCGCGCGAAGGCGGCCTCACCGTCGCGCAAGGCTATCTGACCCGCTTCCCCAAGATCGACGCGATCTTTGCCATCAACGATCCGCAGGCGATCGGCACCGACCTCGCGGCGCGCCAGCAAAATCGCACCGGCATCGTCATCACCGCGGTGGACGGTGCGCCCGACATCGAGGCCGCGCTGAAGGATCCCGCATCGCCGCAGATCCAGGCTTCCGCGTCTCAGGACCCGTTCTTCATGGCGCGGCGCGCCGTGCAGGTCGGTGTCGGCATTCTCAATGGCCAGAAGCCGGCATCGACCGTCGAGCTCCTTCCGTCGAAGCTTGTGACCCGGGACAATATCGCCGAGTACAAGGGGTGGACGTCGGATCGGTCGCAGTAGCCATTCTGCATCTTTCGCGGGACATATCGGTCGGTGGGGCTCGGATGGTGCTTGGCTGCGCATCCGAGGCCACCGTGGTCGCGCTGCAAGACAGCCCCCTGCCGGGAAGACCCGGCAGGGGTTTTCCGCATCTGGCGTCGAGCTTGAACAATGCAGGCCGAACTGTCAGGCCGCTCCAGCTTCCGAACCAGTCGTCGATCTATGACCCCAGATGATGAGCTGACCTGTCTCGTCGCGCGTGAACGTCTGGTCGGACGGCACGAACGTCGTCGTCGTGGGTTCCTCGACGAGCGCCGGGCCCGGGATCAACGATCCGATCGGAAGCCGGTTTCGATCATAAACGTTGCAAGCGACCCAGCCATTCTCCCTTGCAAAGAAAACGAAGCGTTGGCCCTTGAGGGCGTTGTCGAACGTGTTGTGCCCGTTACCCTGAATATTCGGCAGGGCGATGACTTCGCTGAGCACCTCGGTCTGGAGATGAAGCATCGTGATCTCGACCGTTGCCTCCATCAACGCAAACGAAAACGCCTTCTGATGGGCGGCATGGAAGTCGGATAACAATTCTTCCGCGCTGCCGCCGGAAAGGGCCACCGAGACGCTGTGCTCCTGGGCGCGATATCGCATCTCGCCATGGCGATGGAATTTCAATCTCTCCGTGCTGGTTCCTGCGAAATATTCGCTGGCCTCCCGTTCGAGCTCCGCAAACCATTGCGAGATCGAATTCATTTCCTGCTCGCTGACCGTTTTCAGCACCGTACGCCTGATATCGGCACGCGGCCGCGCGGCAAGCATTCCCCAGGCCGAAAAAATACCGGGATGCGTGGGAATCACGGTCCGCTTGACGTTCAGTTCTCGCCCGAGGCTGGCAGCCAGCAACGGTCCCGCGCCTCCGGATACGATCAGCACGAGGTCGCGCGGATCGTGGCCCCGCTGTATCGTGATCAACTTCAGTGCGTTGGTCATGGATTCCTCGGCCACCTTGACGATCGCCAGCGCGGCCTGCTCGACGGAAAGATTCATCGGCAGGGAAACACGGGTGATCGCCGTGCGCGCACGATCGACGTCGAGCGGCATACGGCCCTCGGCGAAGGTGAGCGGGTCCAGAATTCCGAGGGCCAGTTTGGCATCTGTCACCGTCGGGTCGACGCCACCTCTGCCGTAACAGGCCGGCCCAGGGCTGGATCCCGCGCTTTGGGGGCCGACCCGCAGCCTGCCGCTCGGGTCGAGCCAGGCTATCGAGCCCCCGCCAGCGCCGACCTCTACGATATCAACGACCGGGACTTGAATGGTGTAGCCGGGGGAGCGTCGCGTCTTCTCGAGGCGATATTCTGCGTCGACCTTGGGCTGTCCCGCCTTGATCAGTGAGCATTTCGCGGTCGTACCGCCGACGTCCAGGTACAGAACGTCGGTTTCGCCGATTTCCGACCCGATGCGCGCCGCGCCAGCCACGCCGCCGGATGGACCGGATTCGACCAGCGTGAGGGGGGCTGTCACCACCTGTTCGAAGCTCGCGATGCCGCCGTTCGATTGCATCGCATAGTAAGGGCAATTCAACCGCTTCCTTTGCAGTGCGCCATCGAGGTTGTCGAAATAGTTGCGGATGATGGGTTGAACATAGGCATTGAGCGCGACCGTGTTGGACCGCTCGTATTCCCGCCATTGCCGTGAGATTTCGTGACTGGCGCATACCGATATCCCGCGCAGCTCCTTGCGCAGCAGTTCGGCGCATTGCTGCTCGTGGGCGGGATTCGCATAGCTGTGAAGAAAGATGATCGCGACCGCAGCAACGTTCTGCTCGCGGCATTGCCGGGCGCAGCGCGCGACATCTTCCTCGTCCAGCGGTTGCAGGACCTGGCCCGAAGCGCTCATGCGTTCTCTCACCTCGAACCGCAGATGACGCGGTACGAAGGGCGCCGGAGTCCTGGTGCGTAAATTATACAGATCGGGCCGGTTGCCCCTGCCGATTTCAAGCACGTCGCGGAAACCAGCCGTGGTGACGAGTGCGGTCTTGACGCCTTTGCGTTCGGTTATGGCGTTGATAACCGTCGTGCCGCCATGCACGAAGAAGCCGACGTCATCAACGCCCAGACCGGATTGCTCGGCCATAGCGATGGCCTCGAGTACGCCGATCGACTGGTCATCGACGGTTGTCAGGCTCTTCGAGAAGACGACGGCGCCGCTGGCGTCGTCGTATGCAATCAGGTCGGTAAATGTACCGCCCACATCCGTGGCAACGCGAATCATGCAGCTGCACTCCTGCCCAAGCGTTATTGCGGTCTTCCGTAAATGCGCCGTGCGTCTTCCGGAGAGATCAGCCCGCTCTCGACATCGGCCGTCACTGCTGCGGGGGCCCGGTCCGATGGCGCTCCCCAACCGCCGCCGCCGCCCGTCACGATCTTGACACGGTCGCCTCGGCCGACCGGCCTGGTCGGTGATCGCGCGAGCCTCGAGGCGCTTCCATCGGCCTTCACGAGTTCAAGGTAGTTTACCGATCCGCACTGGCCGCCATCCATCGGCCATGGCGGCGTGACCGTCCGCCCAAAGCCGCAATAGACCTCGGCGCGCTCGGCCAGCACCCGATACTCCCTCACCAGACCGTATCCGCCACGAAAGCGGCCGGCGCCGACGCCGCCTTCGACATTGAAGCCGTAGCGCTCGACCAGCAGCGGAAACTTGGCCTCAATGAGTTCGATGGAATAGTTGTAGGTATCGCCGTCAGTAAGCGCGATCAGCGCATTGGCGCCATCGCTGTCGTGACAGGCCCCCCAGCCTCCGTGCTCGGGTTCGATGTGGACGAACAATTCGCCGGCCTCATCATGTCCGGCGATGTAAGTGACGCAGAGGCTGGTATAGGAGCCGGCAGAAAATCGTTCGGGCAAGATCGGCGCGAGTGCCTTCCAGACCAGTTCGGAGGCCTGCACCGACCCTTCATAGTACCAACCGGTGGGAGAGGGCCGCTCGGCGGTAAACAGCGTGCCTTGCGGGGCAAGGACCGACAGCGGACGAAACCAGCCTTCGTTTGAGGGTTCGTAGGGCGCGACCAGGGCTTTGAAGACCGTCTTCACCGCGGAGTGCAGCGCGCCGCGGGCGCAGTTGATCGGACCGGCGCACGCCGGGGGGCAGCCCGTGAAGTCGACCTCCATGCTGTCGCCGGCGATACGGACCGCAACCTTGACCTCGATGGGACGTGGATTGACGCCGTCGCCGTCGACGATGTCGGTGGCGATGTACTCGCCGTCCGGCAGCGACCGGATGATGTCCCTGGCTCTCTTCTCGGAATCCCGCAGCAGCTGATCGAATGAAGCCAGCAGCGTGTCGGCACCGTATCGGCCGACCACCTCCTGCAGCCGCTGATCGGCGATTCGGACGGTGGCGAGTTGGGCATGGAGGTCGCCGATGGCCATGTCGGGAAGCCGGACGTTCTCGCGGATGATCTCGACGATGCTTTCGACCAATTGGTCGCTTTCGGCGATCTTCACGCAGGGCAGCCGCAGCCCTTCCTGAAAGATCGAGGTCGCATCGGGCGGCAGGCTTCCCGGAATCGCGCCGCCGACGTCCAGCCAATGCGCGACATTGATGGCAAACGCGATCAGTCGGGTTTTGGCAAAGACCGGACGCACGATCGCGAAATCACAGGGATGGGTGCCGCCGCGGAAGGGGTCGTTGGTGACGACCACATCGCCCGGGAAAATCGACGCGCCGAACCGGTCGATGATGCTTCGAATTTGCGCGCCGAACGTTCCGGTAAACAGTGTGATTCCGTTGGTCTGGGCGATGAGCTCGCCGTGCGCATTGCAGATGCCGCACGCGAAATCCAGCACCTCGTAGATCACCGGGCTCATGCTGGTCTTGGTCATGACGATTGCCATTTCGTCGACGATGGAGAGCAGCTTGCCTTGGATGATTTCGTGGGTGACTGGATCGAACGACGCGGCGGACTTGATGGTTTCGATGGCCAAAATGCGTCACTTTCAATTTTGTGCAGCCGTGCCGTGCGGCCGCACCAGATTGTCGGCCCAGGCCTTCGCGATGTGGGGGAGGCCGAGCTCACCCTTGCGGTCGAGCAGCAGTTCGAGCACCCGCGGCGGCGTCAGCGGCAGTTCCTGGACGCGCTTTCCCGTTGCGTTGGCGACGGCGCAGGCGATAGCCGCGCCGACGTTCAGGATCGGCACCTCGCCGGCGCCTTTGGTGCCGAGCGGTCCGACCGAAGGCGCGCCTTCGTACAGGCTGATTTCGACCGGCACGACATCGAGCGCGAGCGGCACCCGATAGGTTTCGAAGCCGTTCTGGCAGACGCGGCCATTTGCGCCGATCGTCACCTCTTCGTGCAAGGCATAGCCCAGTCCCTGCACCACGCCGCCCTGGATCTGGCCATTGATCGCGCGCGGATTCAGCGCGCGGCCGACATCCTGCACGACGCGATAGTTCAGCACCTCGACCTGCCCGGTTTCCGGATCGACCGCGACATCGCAGTCATGGACGGCGAAGACGGGGATGTCGATCGCGTCGATGAAGTGGCCGGCGACGCAACCTGGCATCGCCGGGACGCCGGCACCCGTGAAGGCGCCGGTGCCGGAAATCGGACCGAGCTGGGCTTGTGCGCGGGTCGCAACTTCGGTGATAGTGCGACCGGAGCCGGGCGCGCCGGCGATCTCGATCCGCCCCTCGCGCATCACGAGGTCCTCGGGCGCCGCTTCGATCATCTCCGAGGCGACCTTCAGCAGCTTGGTCCGCACCTCCTGCGCGGCCGAGAGGCTCGCTGCACCCAGCGAGACCGTGGTGCGGCCGCCGCCGACGCCGACGTCGTAGCCGGCCGCATCGGTGTCGGCTGCGCGCACGATCACGTCGTCGGGCCTCATTCCGAGCGTGCTCGCGACGATCTGCGGAAGGCTCTGCATCATCGAGCCTGAGCCGATCTCGACACCGGATGTCACCAGCGTCGCCGTCCCGTCGGCGTTCATGTTCACGGTCGCCGCCGACGGGCCGACGAAGACGAACCAGGTGCCGACCGTGGTCGCGCGGCCAAACAGCCGGCCGTCGGCGAGCTCGCGGGGCGGCGCGGCCGCGTTGCGCAGCGTATCCATCCGGTCCAGCATCGGGCCGAGCACGTCGGCTTCGAACACCTGTCCGGTGGCGCCGAGATCGCCGTCGCCGAGCACGTTGCGGCGGCGGAAGGCGAGGGGATCCATGCCGATCCGGGCGGCGATCTCGTCGGTATGTCGCTCCAGCGCGAACGTATTGTAGACGCCGTTGCAGCAGCGGAACGCGCCGTTCGGGGCGGTGTTGGTGTAGACCGCGCGCGAGATCAGCCGCACCGCGCCGAGCCGATAGTTGCCGCCCAGCGTATGGGCGGTCATCGTGGTGAGAAAGATTTGTTCCCCGCCATAGGCGCCGCAATCCATCAGGACGACCGCTTCGCGCCCGACGATCTCGCCGTCACGTGTCACCGCCGAGCGCATGCGGATTTCGGCATTCTCGCGGAACAGGCAGGTCAGCATCTCCTCCTCGCGCGAATTGACCAGCCGCACCGGCCGTCCGCTGGCGCGGGCGAGCAGGGCGGCGAACGGCTCGACCGCGAGATCGAACTTGAGACCAAAGCCGCCCCCGACCGGCGGCACCGTGACCCGCACCTGCGACGGGGCGATGCCAAGGATGCGCGCGGTCGCGTTGCGGATGCTCCAGGGTACCTGGGTCGATGTCTCGATATGAAAGCGCCCGTCTTCGTAGCTCGCGACCACCGCGCGCGGCTCGAAGGCGACGTGGTTCTGGCGACCGACGCGGAATGTGCTTTCGATGATCTCGACGTCCGGTCGGGCGAAGGCGCCATCGACGTCGCCGCGTACGACCGTTGCTTCCCAGGCGACATTGCCCTCGCGCGCCCCGCCTTCGAACAGGACCTCGTACTGGCGCCAGTCGGGATGGACGAGCGGGGCATCGGGCGCGAGGGCCTCCGCCATGGTCAGCGCGGCCGGCAGGGGCGCGATCTCGACATCGATCGCCGCAAGCGCCGCCTGCGCCTGCGCAAGCGTGTCGGCGGCGACGGCCGCCAGCGGTTCGCCATCATAGCGGATCACGTCGCGGGCAAACAGCGGATGATCGGCGATGCCGATTCCGATCTTGCCGGGCGCGTCGGCCGCGGTAACGATCGCACGCACGCCCGGCATGCGCGCGGCCTTGCCGGTGTCGAGACGGAGGATGCGCCCCGAGGGCACGCTGGCGCGCAGCACCGCTGCGTGCAGCATGCCGGGCAGATAGCGATCGACGGTGTAGCGTGTGCGGCCGCGCAGCTTGTCGCGGGCATCACGGCGGCGAAAATCCATGGTTGCTGGGACGTCGGACATGCATGGCCCCCGATTACTTTGTGGTCAAGGCGGCAGCTGCCTCGACGATGCGCTCATATCCGGTGCAACGGCAGATGTTGCCGGTCAGCGCTGCGCGGATGTCGTCGCCCATCGCACGGGGCGTGGTCGTCAGAAGATGCGTCAACGTCACCACCATGCCGGGAAAGCACATGCCGCATTGCACGGCGTCGCAGGCCTCCAGCGCCTGCTGGATCGGATTCAACGCGTCGTTTGCGGCGAGCCCTTCGACCGTCCGGATCTCGCAATCCTGCGCCAGGCCGACAGGGATCAGGCACGACGGTGTGGGCTGGCCGTCGACCAGCACCATGCAGGCTCCGCAAAAACCTTCACGGCAAACCGGCTTGGCGCCCGTGAGGTGAAATTCTTCCCGCAAGACGTCGACGAGCGGAGTGACCGGATCGGCGACGGATGCGCGCCGATCGCCATTGACCGTCAGGCTCAGGACCATGTTCACCTCCAGCAATGTCGTTCAGGAGCCAAGCGCGGCGGCGGTCGCGCGACGCACGAGGCTCGGCAACACGTTGACACGGTACCAGGCGGGCGCCTCGACGCTGTCGCGGCCAGTGAACTCGCCGGCCAACTCGGCGGCGATGTTCGCCGCCTGCGTCGGCTCGAGCGCGCGGCCAAGCAGTGCCGCTTCGAGCCGTTCCCAGCGGCGCGCGACTGGCTCGACCGAGCCGACCGCGACCCGCACGCGCTCGACGCGGTTGAGCGCATCGAGCCTTGCGGCGAAGCTGACGATGGCAACCGGATAGTCACCCGACCTGCGGAGCGGCAGGCGGGTGTGAGCGGTCTTGCGCCTGGTGCGCGGCACGACGATGCTGGTCAGCAAGCGGCCGGGCGCCAATGTCGGCCGGGCCTTCAGGAAATCGTTCAGGCTCATTCGCTCGCGATCGCCGCGACTCGAGACCTCGACCTCGGCATCAAGGCAAAGCAGCGCCGGCACGCAATCGGCGGCAGCGAAATTGGGCGTCGAGAGATTGCCGCCGATCGTCGCCATCGTGCGGATCGCGGGATTGGCAGCGCTGCCGGCGGCCGTCGCGAGAACGTCGAACTCCGGGAGCCCGGCCAAGGCTGTCGCCAACGCCGCGTGGGTGACCGCCGCGCCGATCTCGACGGCGTCATTGCCGATCTGGACTGTGCGTAGCTCGGTAATCTTCCCGATCGCGACGTAGTGTTCCCGGAGCGGCTCGTGCCGGATCGGCGACCTCATGATCCAGGTGCCGCCTGCAAAGGGAGCCCCGGCCGGGCCGTAGTCGTTCAAGGCATCGAGGGCGGCCGCCAGCGACGGTGCAACGTAGATCGAGCCCGCCGAACCGCGGGTTTCAGGCAGTGAGCCTTGCATGAGAGATCCAGTCATCATTGACGCCCCTCCAGCCGCAGCCGATCGAGCAGCACGCCGATGATGACGATCGCGCCGAGCACGACCATCTGGACGTATCCATCGATGCGGGTGAGGTTCATGCCGTTGGACAGAATCGTGACGAACAAGGCACCGAGCACCGCGGTGCCGACACCGCCGCGTCCGCCGGCCAGGCTGGTGCCGCCGACCACGGCGCCGGCGATCGCTTGCAGCGACAGCGAGCCGCCGAGATTCGGCTCGCCCGAGCCGGTCCGCGCCGTCATCATGATGGCGCCGAGCGCGGCGAGCGCCGAGCACAGCACATAGGTCGCGACCAGGATGCGCTTGACCGGCAGGCCCGCCACCGCCGCCGCGCGCGGGTTGGTGCCGATGATGTAGAGCGACCGGCCGAACACCGTGCGAGCCAGGATCAGCTGCAGCAGGATGCCGACGGCGACGGTGATCGCGATGGCGGCAGGAACACCGAAGACGTTGCCGCCGTAGAAGATCCGCGAGAACAGCTCGGGCACGCCCTGGACCGGTCGCCCGGAGGAGAGGGTGGTCGCAACGCCGATCGCGATATTGTAGCTGCCGAGCGTTGCGACGAAGGGGCTGACGCCGAGCAGCGCGACGACCACGCCGTTGAAAAGTCCGCAGGCGATGCCGAGGCCGAAGCCGGCACCGAGTCCGGCGAGCAGCACACTGCCCGTGTCATAACCGGCCCCCGTGGTGCCGGCCATCGCCAGCGCGGTTCCGACGCTCACCGCCGACACCGTCGGGCCGAGCGCGAGGTCGAAGCCACGTGTCAGGATGACCACGGTCTGCGCCATGGCGAAGAGAGCCAGGTAACTGGTCTGCTGCGCGACGTTGAGCAGATTGGCTGGCGAGAGCACGCCCCGATCGACGGCGGCGAAGCCGAGCAACAGCACCATCAGCGCGATCGGCAGCATCGCGCGCGCGAGCCATTGGCCCGGCACCAGCTTTGCACGGCCCGTGTCCTTGGCGACCGACAATTCGAGGTCAGACACGGGACTTCCTCCGTCGGCTGAATTCATCCAGCGCCACGGCGGCCACCATGATGACGCCGAGGAAGACCGGCTGCAGGCGGGAGTTGACGTGCAGAAGGTTGAGCGCATTGCCAAGGATGGTCAGGAACAGCGCGCTGACGGCGACGACCTCGACCCGGCCGACGCCGCCGCGCAGGCTGACCCCGCCGATCACGGCCGCGGCAATCGACTGCAGCATCATGCGGTCGCCGCCAAAACTCGCCTGACCGGAGCCGACCTGCGCGGTCAGTAAAATGCCGGCCAGGGCCGCGAGCACGCCCGAGACGACATAGGTCCCGACGATGTGACGCTGGATCGACACGCCCGAAACCACCGCCGCATCGACATTGCCGCCGATCGCATAGACGTAGCGGCCGAACAGCGTACGCCGCTGCGTGAACATCATGACCAGGATGACGGCAAGCGCGACATATATTGCGGTCGGCAGGCCGAACATCTGGGCGCGCCCAAATCCCTTCACGAAGATGTCGGGCATGCCGTAGACCGGGATGCCGCTCGTGATCATGAGGCCGACGCCGGCGGTGGCCGACATCGTGCCCAGCGTCACCACGAAGCCGGAGACCTTGAGCTTCGCAACGCAGAAGCCGTTGACCAGCCCGACCATCAGCCCGCTGCCGAGCCCCGCGGCGACGCCGCTTGCGATGATCAGCGCATTGTTGTCGGGAAACGCGGTCGCCGTGGCCGCCATGGTCTTGGCAGTCACCACGCTCGCCAGCGCGACGACGGCGCCGACCGACAAATCGAAGCCGCCTGCGACGATCACCAGCGCCTGGCCGCAGGCAACGATCGCCAGGAACGAGGCATTGCGCAGGATGTTGAGAATGTTGACGAGGCCGTAGAACTGGGGATCGACGGCCGACATGCCGGCGATCAGCGCCAGCAGAAGGGCCGGCAGGAACCCGATCCGGCCGGCGATCGATCGACCCAGCCCGATCGGGATACTTGGTTGGCCGGCCGTCAGCGCCGTGCTCATGCGACCTCCGCCGTGAGATGGTCCTTGAAGAAGCTCGCCAGCACGTTCTGCTCAGTCTTCTCGGCGCCCTTCAGTTCGGCGGCGATGCGACCGTTGTGCATGACGTAAAGCCGGTTCGACAGCGCCAGTACTTCCGGCAATTCCGACGACACCACGATCACGGCGGCTCCGGCTTCAACGAGGCGTTTCATGAATTCGTAGACCTCGAGCTTGGCTCCGACGTCGATGCCGACGCTCGGCTCGTCGAACAGGAATACGGTCAGCTCGCGCGTCAGTGCCCGGCCGAGCATCACCTTCTGGCGATTGCCGCCGGATAGTGCGCCGACGGTCCGCTCGATATTGGGTGGCCTGAGCTGGAGCTGTTCCATGATGCCCTTGATCGTCGCGCGTTCCGCGGCCTGCCGCAGCACGCCGAAGCGAGCGAAGGCGGGCAGGTCGAGCCCGGTCATCGAGGCGTTCTCACGGATCGGGCGCGACAGTGCGAGTCCCTCGGCGATCCGGTTGGCGGGGAAGTAGGCGATGCCGTGCTTCAAGCTGCGCCGCGGCGCCGGAAATTCGTAAGGCAGACCGTCGATCCGGACCGTACCGGAGGCGATCGGCTCGATTCCGTAGATCGCGCGGATCAGCTCCGATTTGCCGCAACCGACGAGGCCTGCGATGCCGGTGATTTCGCCTGCGCGCGCGTGGAAGTTCACGTCCCGCACGCTGCCATCGGCGAGCGTGAGGTTTTCGACGTCGACCATCACCTTGTCCGGCGTGTGCGCGATCGCCGGAAACAGCAGGTCGATCCTGCGGCCGGTCATCAGCTCGACCAGTTCGCCGTCGCTCGAGTTCGCAGCGTCGAGGGTGCGGATGTGACGGCCGTCGCGCAGCACGGTCACGCGATCAGCGAGCGCGCGGATCTCGCGCATGCGGTGCGAGACGTAGATCAGCCCCACGTTCTGGCTCTTCAGCCGGGCAATCAGCTCAAACAGCCGCCCGGTCTCGCGCTCGGTCAGCGAAGCGGTCGGCTCGTCGAGGATCAAGAGGCGCACCCGGCCGAGCAGGGCCTTGGCGATCTCGGCCATCTGCTGATGCGCGCGCGAGAGGTCGTCGACCCGCTGCGACGGATCGAGGTCGAAGCCGAGCTCGTCGATCAGCGCCTGCGCGCGCTTTCGCATATCGCGCGTGCGCAACACGCCGCCGTGCGCAACTTCGCGACCGAGGAACAGGTTCTCTTCCACCGTGAGGCTAGGAACCAACGAGAATTCCTGAAACACCGGACTGATGCCGATCGCGCGCGCCCGCTGCGGCGTGAGATGGCGGATCTCCTCGCCGCCGAAATGGAAGGTGCCTTCGTCGGGCGGAAACGTCCCCGACACCACGTTGATCAGCGTCGATTTGCCGGCGCCGTTCTCGCCGAACAGAACGTGCAATTCGCCGGCGCGGACGTCGAGATCGACCCGGTCGAGGGCCCGAACGCCGGTGAATCGCTTCGAGATGCCCCGCAAGACGAGCAGGGGCTCGGTCGGTTTCGCGTCGATGTCGACGTCCATCTCCCTCTCCGTCGGCGGCGGGCAAACAGGCGGGAGCACGCGTCTCCCGCCTCGACGAGGTGTCCGGGCCTACTTGGCCTTGACCGAATAGACCGGTTTCCAGCTTCCCGGCGCCAGCACGAGGTCCATCTGCAGTTTCGGCACGGTGGTCTTGTCGACCGCGGATGCGAGCGGCTGGGCCAGGCTCATCACCGGTTTCTTCTCGATCAGGCGCACGGCCTGGTCGACCGAGATGGCGCCTTCGCCGACCGGGTATTGGGTCGCGAAGGCGAGGATGTCGCCGCGATTCAGCGCGTCGAGCATGGCCTGGTTCTCGTAGGAGGACATGATCTTCATGTCGCTCCGCCCGGCTTCGGCGACCGCACCGATGGCGGCTTCGGCGGTCGGAGCGGTGCCCCAGATCACGTTCATGTTGGGATAGGCCTGCAGCGCGTCCTGGATCAGCTGGAGCTGGACCGCAACGCCGGAGTCGCCGAATTTCTCGGCAAGAATCTTGGCGTTCGGATTCTTGGCCACCGCCTTCTTGAAGCCTTCGTTGAACGATTCTGCCCAGCCCGAGCCCGCCGGGCCGGGGAAGGTCACGATGTTGAGCTTGTCGCCGGGCTTGGCCTGCGCCAACAGGCCCTCGCCGGTGACTTCACCCATTGCGACGAAATCGACATAGATGGCAGCGGGCAGGGCATTCGGTGGCAGCGGGTTGGCGACGCCGACCACCGGCACGCCTTTGGCTTTGGCCTCTTCGAACTTCTTGCTGAGACCCGCGCCGGAGATGGCGCCGACGACGATCGCGTCGGGGTTGCTCGCCATGCAATCGTCGAATTGAGAGAGCTGCTTGGGCAGGTTCTCATAGCCGCCGGCTTCGTAGAGGGTCATGTTGACGTTCATCGCCTGGGCCTGCTTCACGATGCCGTAAGCGACCGCCACCCAGAAGCTGTCCTTCATGTGCGGAAACAGGATGCAGAGCTTGTAAGGCTTCTCGGCCTTCGGCAACGGCGTGTACTCCGCCGGCTTCGGCGTGCCCGATGAGGCGTCGTACACCTTCATCGGGAACCATGGCGTCTCGGCGGCTGCCGGTGTGGCCGCGGAGACAAGCGCGAGGCCTGCGGCGATACCGAGCGTGGAGCGGATCGGGCGAAGTCGGTTGATGGAAAGGCACGTCATACGGGTCATGGCTCAATCCTCATGGTTCGATGAACGGGCGAGGGCCGACGGCTTCGGATCCTCGTTCTGCATGCGTGCCGCACCGCCCGTGGGCGATGCGGTTGCCGATCGGGATCAGCGCGCCGCCCACTTCGCGGTCGAGCGCCGCTCGAACACTTCGCGGAACTGGCGCGTGGATTCGGGGAGGAGATCGCCGTTGCCCCAGTCGAGGATCACGGCGTGCTGGCGGATGACGTCGAACGCATCGATCGCGCCGCTGCGATAGCGCTGCGCCACGACCTCCGGATCGAGCCGGACGTTGGCGACGCGCTCAGCCGCGATCTTGGCACGGAGCGCGTCGGTCGCGGCCCTGTCCACCTCATACTCGCAGAGCTCGGCGTCGATGGTCTGCACGACCACGCCATAATCCTTGGCGGCACGTTCGACCGAGACGTAGTCATCCTTGATGTCCTCGATCACGAGACGCGGATCACGCTCCAGCGGATCACCGAACCCGCCGCCGCCGGCCGTCGGTCGCGAGAACACATCGCCTTCGCCGATCGGCACGTCGGAGAAGATCGAGCCGAGCCGCTCCTCGCCATCGCTGCCGCTTCGCTTCAGCGTCAGGCCATGCGGCATCGAAGGCAGGCCGCCCTCGATGCCCCACACCACGGCGCGCTCGCGGTCGCAGATGTAGGAGATCACGGTCTTCTCGGCTTCCAGCATGCGTGAGGTCTTCATCACGCCGGCGCCGCCGCGCCATTTGCCGGGTCCTGGCGAGTCCCTAAGGATCTCGCATTTGGTGGTCAGGATCGGGTTGGCGCGTTCCTGCCCCTCGACCGGCTGCGACATCAGACCGGTGCCGAAGCAGGCCGTCGTGACGTTGCTGCCGTCCTTGCCGTTGCGGCCGCCCCAGCCGCCGGGCAGCCAGTCGTAGAACATGAAGATCGGCTTGTCGGAACTGCGGGCGTCGAGCCCGCCGGTGAGCAGATATTCGAGATTGAAGGCGCAGGCGAGGGCCCGCTCCGGCATCAGCTTCGACCACATCTCGTAGATCGAGTTCATGATCTTCTCGAACGGCATCAGGAAGCCGGTGACCGCGATCGGCCATCTCGCATCGACGATCGAACCTTCCGGCGCGATGATGTCGAAGCAGCGATAGAAGCCGGAGTTGAGCGGCAGGTCCGGGAAGAACGTCTTCATACCGGCCGCGACGGCCGAAAAGGTCGCGCCGAAGGCGGAGTTGTAGATCGAGCCGATGGTCGGGTGGCTGCCGGTGAAGTCGTAGATCGCCTTGTCGCCCTTGATGGTCATCTTGATCCGGATCGGGATCATGCCTTCGCCGCCGGCGGGGTCGCGATCGATGAAGTCGACCGTCTCCCATTCGCCATCGGGCAGCGCGGCGATGCGCTGGCGCGCCGACCGCTCGACATAGTCCTGCACGGCGGCGAGACCCGTTTCGACCGTATTGCGGCCATACTTGTTGACGAGGCGCAATATCTCGCGCTCGCAAACCGCTGTCGCCTCGGCTTGTGCCTGGATGTCGCCGATGATCGACGCGGGGTCGCGCGTGTTGGACGCGAGCAAGTGCGCGACGTCCTTGCAGAAGCGTCCCTTGTCGAACAACCGGATCGGCGTGATGCGCAGGCCCTCACGGAACATCTCGCGCGCGGCGACGTCGAACGAGCCCGGCACGCTGCCGCCGACATCCGACCAGTGGCCGTTGGACTGGCTGAAGGCGATGATCTTGCCATCGGCGAAGATCGGCCGGATCAACCGCACGTCGGAGAAGTGCGTTCCGCCGGCATAGGGATCGTTGATCGCGAACACGTCGCCTTCGTGCATGTCGCCCTCGAAGTGGCGCATGACGTCCTGGCAGGTGAAGTGCAGCGTGCCGACATGGACGGCGATGTCCTGATTGCCCTGTGCGGCGCATTCGCCCTTGGCGTCATGCAGCGCGCTCGAAAAGTCGCGGTTGTAAATGACGAAGGAGTAGCAGGTCCGCAGCACCTGCTCGCCCATCTGGTCGACGCTGGTGATGAAGGAGTTCTTCAGAACCTCGAAGGTGACGGGGTCGAGCGGGAGATCTCCGGCCATGGCTCATTCCTTCACGCGGATGATGATGTTGAGATATTTGTCGACCTCGGCGCTGGCGCCGGGCGGCACGACGGTGGTCGCGTCGACCTGCTCGACGATCGCGGGGCCTTGGAAGGAGAAACCGCAGGGCAGGTCGTCACGCTCGTAGACGGGCGTATCGAGCCCGTTGCCTTCGAACCATACCCTGCGGTGGCTGACCGGCTCAGGGATCACGCCGGTCGGCTGGTGGACGGCGAACTCGGCCTTGGGCACGACGCCGATGGCTTTCAGGTTGAGACGGAAGAAGCTCACCGGCGAGTCGTCGCGCCGGAAATTGTATTCTCGCTTGTGCTCGGCGTGGAAACTCTGGACCAGATCGGCGATGGCGCCGATCGGGCGCGGCGCCTGCACCGCGAGCGAACGCCATTGGCCGCGATACATCATGTCGATCGACCGCTGCAGCACGATGTCCCGTTCCGCGACGCCCTCGTGAGTCAGTCGGGCCAGCGCCTCCTTCTCCAGCGCAGCGAATTGCGCCTCGATGTCGGCGGAATTGGCCTCGTCGGCACCGACCATGCAGCTCTGCGAGAAATCGTGCTGCATATCGACCAGCAGGCAGCCGAGGGCCGAGGTGACGCCCGGGTTGGGAGGCACGATCACGACGGGGATCGCCAGCTCGCGCGCGACATCGACGCCATGCAGGGCGCCGGCGCCGCCGAAGGCGACCAGCGCGAAATCGCGCGGATCGTAACCGCGGCTGATCGAGATCAGCCGTACCGCGTCCGACATGTTGGCGTTGGCCACCCTGACGATCGCATCCGCCGCCTCGTGCAGGCCGAAGCCGAACGGCTTTGCGACGCCTTCCTCGACGGCCTGCCGGGCAAGAGCGGGATCGAGCTTCACCTTGCCGCCGGCGAGATTGGTGCCGAGCCGGCCCAGGGTGACGTTGGCGTCCGTGTTGGTCGGCTGGGTATTGCCGTTGCCGTAACAGGCCGGGCCCGGATGGGCACCCGCCGATTGCGGGCCGTTGCGCAAGGAGCCGGCCGGATCGGTCCAGGCCAGCGATCCTCCGCCGGCGCCGATGGTGAGCACCTCGATGGAGGCAAAGCGGATCGGATAGCCGAACTCGATGTACCAGTCCTTGGTGATGCGCGACTGGCCCTCATAGGCCAGCGACACGTCGGTCGAGGTGCCGCCCATGTCGAGGCCGATCGAATTGGGGAAACCGCACAGGCCGGCGATGTAGCGGCTGGCGATGGCGCCCGCGGCGATCCCGGAGCCGGCCAGACGGGCGGCGAAATCCTTGACGCTCGCCGGCGTCATGACCCCGCCGCCGGTGTGCAGCAGCAGGAGATCGCGGGAATAGCCTTCCTGGGCGAGACGGTCGCCGAGCCGGCTCGTGTAGCTGACGACGACCGGACTCACCACGGCATTGACGACGGTCGTCGAAAACCGCTCATGCTCGAAGATCTCGGGCAACACCTGCGACGAGATCGAGACCGGAATATCCGGCATCTGCTCCAGCAGAATATCGCGCATCGCGCGCTCGTTCTCGCCGTTGAGATAGGCGTTCATGAAACAGACCGCGATCGCTGCGACGCCGCGGCGCTTGAGGATGCGCGCGACCTCGCGCGCCGCCTCGACGTCGAGCGGCTGGATCACCTTGCCGCCCGCGTCGATGCGTTCGGGAACTGTGAGCCGGTCGCGCCGCGGCACGTAGGGCCTGACGACGTCCTTGTAGGTGTCCCAAAGGTCTTCCTTGTTGGCGCGCCGGATCTCGATGACGTCGCGGAAGCCTTCGGTCGTCACCACGGCGGTGCGGGGAAGGCGGCGCGTGATCAGTGCGTTGGTCGCGACCGTGGTGCCGTGGGAGAACAGCGCCACCTTGGAGAGGTCGATGCCGGCCTTTGAGACCCCACCCATGATTCCCTCGATGGGATCACGCGTCGACGAGGTCTTTTCGATGCGGATGAGGCCGGTGGTCTCGTCCATGATGCAGATGTCTGTGAAGGTGCCGCCGACGTCAACGGCCACGCGAAGGGTCTGCACGATACGATTTCCTTTCCAGCACATGCCTGCCGGGCGGAGGTCGGGCGAGCACGCGGACCGACCCGGACCGACGATCCGGGTGCCGCGAACCGCCCGTTGGACCGGCGGATTTCGCAAGATGTCGGAAGGACTATAGGCAGGTCGTCGTCGGCACTCTTGACGCTGAGCGCAGGACAATTTGTGCCAGAGAGCACGAACCGCTCAAATCGGCCGGGCCGGTCAACTGGCGATCAGTGCTGGAGCTGCGACGCCGAATGGCGCAAGGTTACGCACGCGACGCGGCACGGGCTTCGCTTGGCGTGCAGCCGAACCGGCCGCGATAATTCCGGCTGAACTGCGCCTGGTCGCCAAATCCCCAGTGATAGGCGATTTCCGAGATGCTCTTGCGGCAGTTCGGATCACGCAACATCGCATCGCACATCAGCAGGCGCTGATTGCGGATATAGGCACTCACGGTGATGCCCTCGCTCTCGAAGATCTGGTGCAGATACCGCAGCGAGATGCCGCAGGCGTCGGCCACCATTTGCGGCGCGAGGCGCATGTTGTCGAGGCGCGTGCGGATGAATTGTTCGCAGCGGTGCAGGTGCGCGTTGCGGACGGTGGACGAGTGACCCGCCAGCACGCGCTCGTCGGACTCGACCGCCATCGCCAGGAGATCGATGAGATGCTTGCCCATCATGGTGCGGGCGGTCTCGTCCATTTCCGCGATACGCTCGCCGGCGAGGCGCAGCGTGTCGACGAACAGCGCGCCGACACTGCGGCTGGCGTCGAATTGCAGCGTCGCCAGGCGTTCAGGGCCGGAGATCCTCCCGCGCAGCACGGCGCTCGGGATCTTCAGCACCCAGAGTGCGGCGGGATCACTGTGGCTGAATTCGTAAGGCAAATGGCTGCGCTCGATCAGGAAGGAGCCCGGTCGGCAGCGGATGTCCTTGCCGTCCTGCTCGAAGCGGATCTCGGCGAGTTCGGGCACCGTGATCAGGAAGCACTCCTCGCGTTCGTTGAGGAGGTGGCGTTCGTGTCTTCTATAGAGCAGGCCGTCCGAGACGTTGCGCGAGATCGAGACCGGCCCGAGCGACCAGGCGCCCAAATTGCCGTGGAAGTCGTGACCTCCGAGAAAACGAAGGTCCAGCGAGTAGTAGATGTCGGAGACGATCTGCTGCCAGAACTGGCGGCGATGATGGGCGGGAATGTCACTGGTCGCGAAAGTGGTCTGCATCTTGCGCTCCGTCACTGCCCTCGACTGCTGCGTCTTATCGTCTCTCCTGGCCGTGTACCGTTGGTGGCGGCAAGAACGCGGAACGCGTCGTCATCCCGATCGTTGATGGCCGCATGTGGACTGCACTCCCGTTACTGCACTCTCGCCGTCGTCATCGGCTTGGCGAGCACGGCAGGATGACGTCAAGTCCAATAGAAGGGGAAGCCGATATTTTAGGCCGTGTGCTCAATTTCCATGAGGGCGGCCGAAAGATGGAAGCCGCCGTCGACAACAACCTCCCGGACGAAGTTCAGGCCGGGAGGTTGCCCGTTGTCAAAGCAGTCTGGCGATCACGCCAGGGAACTGCGAAGTCTGCTCAAGAGCCCGGCACGAGCCTGTCGTGCGGCAAGCGCTTCCTCCATCCCGACCTTCACGAACCTGACCGGCGTGTTCGGCTGAAGCTGGCCGATCAGATCCATGTCCGCTGAGATCACCGTGCCAACCATAAAATAGCCGCCGCCGGACACCGCATCGCGATGCAATACGATCGGCTCGGTGCCGCCGGGCACCTGGATCGAGCCATAGGGATAGCAGGCGTCGGTGATGTTGGACGGATCGGAGCCCGCACCGAAGGGCGGCTCGCGCGGCACGAACGCGAGCGGCTTGCCGCCCTTGAAGCGATAGCCGATCCGGTCGGCCTCCGGCGCGACTTTCCAGGTGTCGGAGAAGAAGCCGTTGCCGGCCTGCTCGGTGATGCGGTGCCAATAGAGGCCCGGCATGGCGCGCAACTCGGTGGGCATCGTCGTCGGCAGGCCGCGCAGTTCCTTTGCGATCGTGCGGCCTTCCTTGACGGACGTGGCGTCCGTGCCGATCGGCAATTCATCGCCGGCTTCGAGTTTACGGCCCTTGAACCCGCCGAGTGCGCCGAGCGCGTAGGTCGAACGCGAACCGAGCACCACCGGCACGTCGATTCCGCCGGATACCGCGATATAGGCGCGTGCGCCCTGCTTGAGGAAGTCGAAGGAGAGCTTTTGGCCGCGCCTCACCTTGAAACTGGTCCAGGTCTCCTGCGGCGTGCCATCGAGCTTCGGCGGCAGCTCGGCGCCCGTGATCGCGACCCTCGCGTCATCGGTGAACTCGAGCTCGGGTCCCATGAAGACGGCTTCGAGCACGGCCGCACCCTCCGCGTTGCCGACGAGTAAATTGGCCGCCGCGAGCGCGTGACGATCCATGCCGCCGGAGAGCGGGATGCCGATGTGATAGTACCCGGGACGTCCGAGATCCTGGACGGTCGTCGCAAGGCCCGGCTTCAGAACCTTAATGGCCATGGAGAACCCCCTCGAGCTTGCGATTGTAGGCATCGACGTCGCGGTTGAATTCGGTCAGTGAGAACGAGACGTCGCGGATGACCGGCGCGAAGCGGCCCGCGTCGACGTCGGCGACCGCCGTGTCATAGGCGGCCCGGTCGATCGGTTTCCACTTCACGATGTCGCCCGGCTTGAACAGACACATGAAGTCCCGGAGATAGCTGATCTTCTGGTTTGGATCATAGATCGGCATGGGGGTAATGCCGAACATCTGATAGCCGCCGGCGCCGCGCACCGAATAGATGCAGCTGAAGCATCCGCCGTGGCCGACCGTGAGCCTCGGCGTGTCGGTGCGTGGGCGCAGATATTTCGGCGCCTGGATCTGCCGCTTGCGCTCGACCATCTGGTAGAGGAACGGGAGGCCGGCGACGAAGCCGACCATCGAGACGAACCAGGGTGCGCTGGAATGCGCCTTGATGAATGCGTCGACCCCATCGAGGCCGTTGATCTGAGCGGCGTATTCGAGATCCGTGCCGTTGGGATTCTGATGGCGCTCGCGAAAGCGCATCAGCGTCTCATGAGTCCAGGGATCGTTGTAGAGCACGGGGATCTCGATGATCCGCGTCTTGATGACCGGCTCGGACTTTTCGGACGCCGAATCCAGCCGCTTCAGCTCGGCAAGCAGGTCGTCGGGCTTGATTTGACCAGGATCGAACTTGACCTGATAGGAGGCGTTGGCCGGGCAAATCTCGGTCACGCCCTTGATCCTGGCGTCGCGTACCGCATTGGTGATGAAGAGGCTCTTGAAGAATGCCTCGAGCGACATGGAGTCATCCACTTCGGCGAAGATGTGCTCGTCGCCGCCGAAGGAAAATCGAGTTTGCATGGGACTACGGCCTCCTGTTTCTGACCGGGCGGGTCATCGTGCGATCGTCGGGGCGACGTTGTCGGGCGGCAGCGGGGCCGCGGCCCCGAGGCTGTTGGCGTGTGCGGCGAGCCACGGCTCGAGCCAGGCGGTGTGGAAACGTCCGGCCCGCACCTCGGGATCGCGGGCAAGCGCCTGGTGCAGGAGCTTGGTGGTCGCAATTCCCTCCACGTTCAACTCGGCGAGGGCGCGGTCGAGCCGCCGGATGGCGCTCGCCCGGTCCTCGGCATGCACGATCAGCTTGCCGAGCAGGCTGTCGTAGAACGGCGGCACGGTGTAGCCGGTATAGAGCATGCTGTCGAAACGAACACCTTCACCGCCGGGCACGCCGAGCGCGCTGACGGTGCCGGGATTGGGAAGGAAGTTCTTCGAGGGATCCTCGGCATTGATGCGGACCTCGATCGAATGGCCGCTGACCCTCACCTCGTCCTGGCGGATGCGCAGCGGCTCGCCGCCGGCGATCCGGATCATCTCCTGCACCAGGTCGATGCCGGTCACCATTTCGGTCACGGGATGCTCGACCTGGATGCGCGTGTTCATCTCCAGGAAGTAGAACTCGTGGCTGTTGTCGTCGTAGAGATATTCGAGCGTCCCCGCGCCCCGGTAGTGCACCGCCTTGGCGAGGGCGACAGCCGATGCGCAGAGCCGCTCGCGCATGGCCGGCGCCAGCGAGGGCGAGGGGGCTTCTTCCCACACCTTTTGACGGCGGCGCTGCAACGAGCATTCGCGCTCGAAGCAATGGATGACGTCGCGCCCGTCACCCAACACCTGCACCTCGATGTGCCGCGCGCCTTCGACGAGCTTCTCCACATAGAGGCCACCGTCGCCGAACGCCGCGAGCGCCTCGGCCTGCGCCTGCGGCATCAGGTGATGAAATTCTTCGGCCGTGCGCGCGATACGTATGCCGCGCCCGCCGCCGCCTGCCGCTGCCTTGATCATCACGGGAAAGCCGGTGCTCTCGACCAGGGCGAAGGCCGCCTCGGCGGAGTCCAGGCGTCCACGGCTGCCCGGGACGGTCGGGACCCCGGCCGCTGCGGCAGCTTCACGGGCCGCAACCTTGTCGCCCATCAGGCGGATCGATTGCGCCGTTGGGCCGACGAAGACCAGTCCCGCCGCCTCGACGGCGGCGGCAAACTCGGCGTTCTCGGCCAGGAAGCCATAGCCCGGATGAATCGCGTCGGCGCCCGTGCTCGCGGCGGCGGCGAGGATTCTCGCCTGGTCGAGATAGGATTTTGACGCCTGCGGCGGACCGATCTCGACGGACTCGTCGGCGAGCCGGACCGCAAGCGAGTCCTTGTCGGCCTTGCTGTAGACCTGCACGGTCGCAATACCCAGTTCGCGCGCCGCGCGGTTGATGCGCACGGCGATCTCGCCACGATTGGCAATGAGGAGCTTCTTGATGGTCATGGACTGCTGAAGCGGCTCAAACGTCGATCTCTGCGATGGGCTGGCCCGCCATCACGGCTTCCTCGTTTTCGGTGAGGAAGCGCACGATCTTGCCTGCGGCGCCCGCCTTGACCTCGTTGAAAGACTTCATCACTTCGATCAGGCCGATCGTGTCGTCTTCAGTGATGACGTCGCCGTCCGACTTGTAGTCCGGTTTGTCCGGCGCCGGCTTGCGGTAGAAGATGCCCGGTAGCGGCGAGAATATCTGCTGGGTGGCCATGAACTGCTCCTTGTGTGTTCGCTTCGGGCTGGATCGTGCGGTGCTTCAGGGCGCCGTCAAATAGGGACGGACCGCCTCGCGTACCGCCTGCGCGATGGCGACGGCATTGGGGGTGTCGGAGTGGATGCAGATGGAATCCGCCCCCACGGTGACGTCATTGCCGGCGACCGTCCGGGTCTTTCCTTCATTGACGGCGCGTGTGCACCGCGAGGCGGCGTCGGCCGGATCCTTGGGGTCATGTTCGCGCGTGATGATGAGGCTGCCGTCGGCGTTGTAGTCAAGATCGGCATAATACTCGGCGACGAAAGTGTGACCGCGGCGCTCATAGACCTTCTGATGCAGTGTGCCCTTCATGCCGAGCAGCGGCACCTTGTAGACGTCGGCGGCATCGGCGACCGCTTCCGCGATATCCTCGTTACGCGTCGCCATGCCGTACAGCGCGCCGTGCGGCTTGATGTGGTTCAGTGTCATGCCTTCGGCGTCCAGGAACGCCTTGAGGGCGCCGATTTGATAGAGCAGGCAGTTGGTCAGCTCTTCGCGGCCGATCTTCATCTCCCTGCGCCCGAATCCTTGCAGATCCGGCAACGACGGATGGGCGCCCACCTTGACGCCGTGTCGCTTCGCCAGTTGCACGGTGCTGCGCATGTGATTGAAGTCGGAAGCGTGGAAGCCGCAGGCGACGTTGGCCACGTCGATATGGGGAATCAGTGCCTTGTCATCGCCCATCTTGTAGAGGCCGTAGGCTTCGCCCATGTCGCAGTTAATGACGACCATCTCTCATTGTCCTCCCGTTGTCCTTCTTTCCGGGCTGTTGCATGTGATCCGAGGGCAGGGCCGCGCACGGTGCGATCCGCACCGGTGCGCGGCGCACGCCGAGGCTATTTCGATACAAGATAGTCGACGGGGATCTTCTCCGAGATCGTCCACTGATCGATCACCTTCGGCTTGCCGGCCTCCGTGTCGACGATCAGGTAGCGGCCCTGGTTCTGATGGTGGATGTTCTTGGTGAAGGTGCGGGGCCCGAACAGCGTGGGCTCGTTGTTCATCTTCTCCAGCTCGGCCACGACGCCTGCGGCATCCGTCGTCTTGGCGCGTTCGACCGCCTTGGCCCAGACGTCGATCAGGACATAGCCCGGATAGACATATTGGCTGGACGGATCGCCGCCGGTGACCTCCTTGTACTTCTTGTTGAACGCATTGACGTCCGGGTTCGGATCGTCGCCATAGACGGACCCCTGTACCGGAACGTAGAAGTTCGACAGGTCCGGCACGGCGTTCAGCCAGTAGCTGCCGTCGACGCCCGAGCCGTTGAGGATCATCGACTTGATGCCGGCGGCGCGGATCTGCTTGATGGCGGAGACGGCGCCCGGCATCATCGTGCAGAGCATGATGGCATCGGGCTCCTTCGGCAGGCTTTTGATGCGCGTGATCTGTGATGCGACCGAGGCGTCATCGTTCTTGAACGTGTCGCTGCCGGCGAGGGCTGCCTCCTTCAGGCGCGGCAGCATCCAGTCGAAGCCGTCGCAGATGCCCTTGTTGTAGACGGTCCAGCTGTCGAGCAGGCGGTAGAAGCTGCGGGCGTTCTTCTTGTTGTAGGCCCACTCCGCCATGGTCGCGCCCTGCACGGCCGCCAGCACCGAGGCCGAGAACGAGAACGGACCGACGCCGGGAATGCCGGCCTTGATCGACTCGGCGCACAGGAAGAAGGAGACCTTGCCGGCCGCCTGTGCCTGCAAGGCTGCCGGAGCGCCGAAATCGTAGTCGCAGGAGACGATCACGAGGTCCGCCCCCTGGTCGAGCACCGTGAGGCCCGCCTTGGCGCCTTCGGCCTGATCGGTCTTGGTGTCGGCGAATACCGGCTTGATCTTCTTGCCGAGCAGGCCGCCCGCCTTGTTGATCTCCTCGATGCGGATCAAGGCGGCATCCTGGGCAGGCTTGTCGTAAGCCTGCATGAAGCCGGACGCCGCCGTGGCAAATCCGACCACGATCTCGTTCGCTGCGTGAGCCGGCGTGAACCACAGCGCGGTCAGGCCGGCGAGTATGCCAGGTAGTTTCATGAAACCCATAGTCCACTCCTCCAATGATGCATCGAAAGTCAGCTCATCTCCTTCAGCGCCGTCTGCACGGGTTGTGCGAGGCGTCGCTGAAGCGGCCAGCCGCGCCAGGAGAACTCCCGGTTGCGGGTGAGGCCGGTCGGCAGATAGATCAGGATGATGATCGTGACGATGCCGATCGCAATCTCCTGGGCGCCGTTCGGCAGCGCGACGGTCGTGCCGCCGAAGCTGACGCCCTTCTCGAGATTGCGAAACAGCTCGATCAAGACCGACACCGTGACGACGCCGGTCACGGCGCCGCTGAGGCTGTACATGCCGCCGACCACCAGCATCGACAGCGAGATGAAGGTCGTACGCAGGTAGAACGAACCTGGATTGACGATGCTGAGGAAATGCGCGTAGAGCGCGCCCGCAAGGCCGACGATGAAGGCGCTGACGACGAAGGCGATCAGCCGCTCGCGCACGATGTCGATGCCGGAGGCGCTTGCCGCGACCGCCTCGTCGCGCGTCGCGCGTAGCGCAAGGCCCGAGCGGGAGATCGAATAGAGATAGGCGATCACGATGGCGACGGCGGCCCCCAGCCACCCGATCCAGACGTTCATGGTGGGCGGAATCCCGACGATCGAGCCTTGCCCGCCGGTGACGGAGTCCCAGTTCGAATAGACGTTGTTGACGACCCCGAGCAGACCGAATGTGGCGATCGAGGCGGCAATCCCCGACAGGCGCATGATGATGCGGCCGACGATCAGCGCGAACAGCGCCGCGAACAGGCCGGAGACCGGCGTGGCGACCCACATCGGCAATTGCGTGTGCAGCAGCCACGCCGGCAGCCCCTTGAGCGTGATCGACTTCATCACCGGCGGAATGGCCAGCCACGCCGTCATGTAGGCGCCGAGGCACATGAAACTGATATGCCCGAACGACAGCAGGCCGGAATTGCCGACAAAGGCGTAGAGGCCGACCACCAGCATGATGTTGATGAACATCTCGATCGCGGTACGGTTGAAGGCCCGGCTGCCGAATTGATAGGTCAAGGCCGTCATTGCGAGCAGCACCACGATCAGCACGATCGGCGTCGCGATCGTTTGCCGGATGACTGACGGTGGCTGCGACATCGATCAGACCCTCTGCTTGGCGGACTTGGGGGCGAACAGGCCCTGCGGGCGCACCAGCAGGACCACGATCACCGCGCCATAGACGAAGGCGTCGCGGAATACGCGGGCGTCATGCGGCAACGTCGCCTGGAAAACCACGCTGGCGGCGCCGATCAGGAAGCCCGCGGCGACCGCGCCCGGCACGCTGCCAAGGCCCCCGATCACGGTTGCGATGAAGGCAATCAGCATGACGTTGGCGCCCATGCCGATGTCGGCCGTGCCGGAATTGGTGGCAAGGATCAGGCCGATCGCTGCGGCCAGCATGCCGCTGATGGCGAAGGCCAGCAGGATGACGCCGTTGGCGCGCACGCCCAGCATCCGGGCCATTGTGAAGTTTTCCGCGGCGGCGCGCATCTCCAGGCCGTAGCGGGTGCGCTTGAGGAAGAGTACGAGGGCGCCCAGCACCAGGAGGGTGATGATGATGGTGACGACCTGGAGCATCGGGATGTGGGCGCCGAAAAGCTCCACGGGCAGGCCGAGATTGGGCCACAGCGCGATCGACTTCGGACGGCTCGAATACAGCATCAGCAAGAGATGACGGATCACGAAGCCGAGCGCGAAGGAGGCGATCATCATCGTCGCCGGATTGGCGTTGCGGAAGCGGCGGAAGACGATCACCTCCGACAGCATCGACAGCCCGGCACCGACGAGAAGCAGCAGCGGAATCAGGAGATAGGCAGGCAGCCTGCCGGCGAACACGATCGCGGCGGCATCGACCGAGGGCCACAGCATCGCGAACACGCAAAACGCGATGAAGTCGCCATGGGCGAAGTTCACCAGCCGCATGACGCCGAAGATCGCTGCGATCCCGAGTGCGCCAAGCGCATAGATGCTGCCCAGGCTCAAAGCGTCGAAGATGATCTGGAGCACGGCCGTCATCGCCTAATGATCCCCGAAGCCGAAATAGGCCTGCCTCAGCCGCTCGTCCTTCATCATGTCGGCGGCCTCGCCCTCCAGCACGATGCGGCCGCCACGGATCAGGATCATCCGCCCGCCGGTCATTTTGGCGCGCGTCGAGCTCTGCTCGACGATCAGGAGGGTGAGCTTGCGCTGCCTTCGCAGACGCATCAGAATTTCGTAGACTTGGTCGATGATCTTGGGCGCAAGCCCGAGCGACGGCTCGTCGATCGCCATGATGCGCGGGGCAGCCATCAGCGCCCGGCCGATCACCAGCATCTGCTGCTGGCCGCCGGACAGCATGCCGGCCGTGGTGTGGCGGCGGTCCGCCAGCATCGGAAATTCCGTGTAGACGGAATCGAGGTCGGCGGCGATCTTCCTGCGGTCGGTGCGCATGCCGGTGCCGACCTTCAGATTCTCTTCGATGGTCAGCGCGCCAAAGACATTGCGTCCTTCGGGCACCAGCGAAAATCCACGCCGTGCGATCTCCTCGGGCGGCGCTCCCGTGATGTTTCGGCCCTCTATCGTGATGGTGCCCGATCCTGACGGCACGACGCCCGCGATGGCGTTCAGCAAGGTCGACTTTCCGGCGCCGTTGGGTCCGGTCACGAACAGGATTTCGCCTTCGGAAATCTTCAGTGTGACGCCGCGCAAGGCGGCGAGGCGCCCATAGCTGACGGCAAGATCGTCGACTGCCAGCAGCGTCATGAGGCGACGGCCTCTTCGGTCACGAGCGCCGGGATCGCCTCGTCGAGCTGGGTGCCCATATAGGCGTGGCGGACCGCGTCACTGTTGCGAATCTGGTCCGGCGGCCCGACCTCGATGATCTCGCCGGAGTCGAGCACGAAGATGCGCTCGCACAATTCGAGGACGAGGCCGATATTGTGCTCGATCAACAGCACCCCGATTCCGAGCTCGCCGGCGATCCGCTTGATGATGATGGCGAGATCGTGGCTTTCGTGCTCGGACATGCCGGCTGCGGGTTCGTCGAGCAGCAGATAGCGCGGCGTGCACATGATGGCGCGGCCGATGGCGACGCGGCGTTCGTCGGTGTAGGGCAGCGCGCCGGCGATCGTGCCGGCGAGCTGCGATATGCCGAGCCAGGCCATCACGCGCTGGGCTTCCGCGATCGCGTCGCGTCGCCTTTGGCCGAGCCCGACGCCGGTCACCTCGAGGTTGTCGATGACTGGAAGATCGCGGAACAGTCGACCCGATTGAAACGTGCGTGCAACGCCCCTGCGCCGCAGCTTGTGTGCCGCCACGCCATTGACCGTTTCGCCTTCCAGCTCAACGCTTCCGGTCCCGACGGGCTGAAACCCGGTCAGGACGTTGATGAGCGTAGTCTTTCCCGCGCCGTTGGGGCCGATCAAACCGGTAATGCGTCCGCGGGGTACGGCGAGCGCAACCTCTGATAGGGCTTTTAAGCCGTCGAATTGGACACTGACATCGCGCGCGACCAGTTCCAATCCATGGGAAGTCATCAAGACGCCTTCTGACACGCGAGCCAACGATTGATTTTTGCGTTGCGGCGGGGGATTGTAAAATTCGAAATAATGGTCGCTGATATCGGAAAAATTGATGACGCTGACTTTCCGTCAGGTTCGCCACTTCATCGCCACCGCCGAGTCCGGACGGGTCTCGGCGGCGGCCGCTGCGCTGAACGTGACGCAATCCGCCGTCACTGCATCGATCAAGGCGCTTGAAGCCGATCTCGGCCGCAAACTGTTCGACCGGCATTCGAACGGTGTGACGCTCACCTTCGATGGCCAGGAATTCCTGCAGCGCGCTCGCGCCATCGAGGCCAGCGTGTCGGACGCGATGCGCGGGCCGCATCGCTGGGGGACCCAGGTCGACGGCACCGTGGATGTCGCCGTCAGCTACACTGTTGCAGGTTATTTCCTGCCGCCGCTGCTATCGCGGTTCTGGCGATCCTTTCCCGGTATCACGGTGCGACTGCACGAATTCCAGCGCGACGCGATTGAGCAGAGTCTCGTGAAAGGCAGCGTCGATGCCGCCATCATGCTCGTCTCGAACCTGCACGACCGGCGTTCCATCCGTTCTCGCCTTCTTTTGCGCTCGCCCCGCCGCCTGTGGACCTGCGCAAACCATCCGCTGTTGCACAAGGACAGCGTCAAGTTGGCTGATCTTGCCAGCGAGCCTTATTTGATGCTGACCGTCGACGAGGCTGAACGCTCCGCAATGCGTTACTGGCAGCGGACACCTCACGTTCCCAATGTCATCTTCCGGACCCTGTCCGTGGAAGCGGTGCGAAGCATGGTTGCCACCGGCATGGGCATCACGGTCCTGTCCGATATGGTCTATCGGCCATGGTCGCTGGAAGGACATCGGATCGATCTCAAGACGCTGGATGACGATGTTCACACCATGGACGTGGGCCTTGCCTGGAAAAGCAAGGCCCGGCTTTCCCCAGCAGCCCGCGCTTTTTGCGAGTTCGTCTCCCTTGCTTATCCCGGGTCCGAACCGGTTCATTTCGATTGAAGGCCGAGCCGTTCGGCGACGTGATCCAATTTCATCGTATCGCTCACGTTCTATCGGGGTGTTTCCCGAACCACGCCGACATATCGCCCCGCATGGTCCAGCATCGGTGCGTTTGATCAATGCGGGCCTCTCGAAGCGCGCTGGACGCAGAGGGGGTGCGACATTCTGCGCCGGGACTGCCGCTGCGTGGTTCCGAGGACTTCGGACGTTTTGGCACCCGTTCGAAGTCGGTGATGTTTTTCCTGGGAGCGGGCAAAGAGCGTTCCGGATCGCATCAGCCGAATTACGACTTTCCGGATCAGCTGATGGAAATTGGTGCGCGAATATTCATGCGCACGATGCGCAGCCTGCTCGGCCAAATGGAGAATTCCGGGGGGAGTGACAGAATATCGCCAGCATGTCACACGCGGATCGACGATTAGAACGAGTTGAAACTAGAAGCATTCAAAATCGCGCAACGAAATTCGAAACCGGAGATCGCTCCTCCAATCGCGACGGTTTGTCGTACAACCTTAGATAACTTCTAGTTCCCAATCCCTTCTCGAAGCACCCTCGTATGTTACGAAGCGCGGGGACTTGCTTGCTAGTGGAATTGGGGTGCAGGAATGACGCGTGAACTCTCGGCCAGGAAAATTGTGCGTACGCTATCGCTGGGAGCGGTGAGTTATCTTGCGCTGTCGCTGGAATCGTCGGGTGAACTTCAGCATGCATTTGCGCAAACGAATCTGCCGCCGGTGACCGTCGACGCTCCCAAGCCGAGAGTTCGGCAGCCGGTCCAGAGATCACAGTCGACGCGCGCGTCGCGGGGACAGAGATCAGTTGCCGCGGCGGCTCCGCGCCAGGCTGCGCCCGTTCCCTATGTGGTGCCTTCGACCGGCACGCTCGGCACGGTGCCGCCCGCCTATGCAGGCGGTCAGGTTGCAAGCGGCGGAAGTCTCGGTCTTCTGGGCAATCGCGGCGTGATGAACACGCCGTTCAACCAGACGAGCTATACGGCCGAGCTCATGCAGAATCAGCAAGCGCGCACGATCCGTGACGTTCTCGCCAACGATCCCTCGGTCAGGGTCATTCAAGCGGCGGGCGGTGGTGCAGATAGCCTCTTCATTCGCGGCTTCTACTACGACAGCGGCGATTATGGATTGAACGGTCTCTACGGAATCGCTCCTTATTATTCCTCGGGTGCGAATTTCGTGGAGCGTGTCGAGGTGCTGAAGGGGCCGGGTGCGCTACTCAACGGGATGACAGCTGGTGGCACCGGAGTCGCGAGCGGCGGTGCGGTTGGCGGTAGCGTCAATCTGATCACCAAGCACGCGCCTGACGTCGACATTACGCAGCTCACGGCAACCTACGTTTCAAAATCGCAGTTTGGCGAGAATATTGACGTCAGCCGCCGGTACGGTGAGCACAAGGAGTGGGGCGTTCGGCTGAACAGCACCTATTCGAACGGCAACACGCCCTGGAATCGTCAGACCGACGAATTCGGCAACGCGGTTCTGGGTCTTGATTATCGCGGAGAGCGTGTGCGTGCGGCGGTCGATATCGGCTATCAGGCCGACAATCTGAACCCGCCGTTGCGCTTCTTCAATGTCCCGACCACAACAGCGATCATTCCTCCGCCGCCAAAAGCCGGGCTCAATTTCCAGGTCCCGTGGGCCTATTACGCCCCGACTGACTTCTTTACGACCGCCAGAGGTGAGGTGGATGTCACTGACTGGATGACCGCTTATGGGGCATTCGGCTATCACGACAGCAACATCAACTACGCCTATCCGTCGCCCAACATCTCCAACGTCGCGGCGGGGGCATTGACGTCTCCGCCTGGCGCCTTCCAGTTGGGAGGTTTGTGGTCGCGGCCGTTTGCAGGAAAGGAAACGTTCGAGACGCTCGCGGGTGAGGCCGGCGTCCGGGCAACGGTGGATACCGGCCCGGTCAATCATGCAGCGAACGTCAACTACTCGATCAACGACCGAACCTACAATCAGAAGGTCTGGACCCGCTCGAACAGTGCTCTTGCGGATCTGATCTTCTGGAATCTGTACACCGAGCCGACAAACATAGCGAAACCGAACTTCTCGACGTTATCTGCCAGCCAGACTACCGGCGTGACGCTGTCGAGCGTCGGCGTTTCCGACACGATGTCGATCTTGGACAAACGTGTTCAGCTCACACTTGGCGTTCGCCGTCAGACGGCTGGAACGGAAGTGACGAACTTTCTCGTCCCCGCCTCGAGCCGACCGGAACAAGACACGTCCGTTTGGAGCCCGGCGTACGCGCTCCTTGTCAAGCCGGTCGAAAACGTCTCGCTCTATGCAAATTACATTGAAGGTCTCCAAACGCCTGTAGTGGTGAGCGGAGCTTTTGCGAACGTCGGGACGGTCTTTCCTCCGGCCCAGACGAAGCAGGCCGAGGTGGGTATGAAGATCGACGCAGGTCGATTCACAACGACCTTGAGCGTGTTCGACATCAGCCAGCCGAGCATCATCACGGTTGGCTCCGGCACGTCCGCGACCCAGCAACTCAATGGCAGGCAGCGCAATCGGGGTGCGGAACTCAATGTGTTCGGTGAGATCACGCCCGATATTCGCGTTCTCGGCGGTGTTGCACTGATTGACGGCGTGCAGGAACAGACCCAAGGCGGGATAAACGACGGAAGGAAGGCGGTCGGCGTGCCCGTCGTCAATGTCAATATGGGCGCGGAATGGGATACGCCGTTTGTACGTGGTCTCACGTTCACGGGCAGGGTCATCTATACCGGCTCGCAGTACGTCAACGTCACGAATACGCTGACTTTGCCCGAATGGACGCGTGTCGATATTGGGGCGCGATATACCTTTACGTCCCCCTGGAACGGAAAACCGATCGTCGTGCGCGCAAATATCGAAAACGTCGGCAACAAGGCGTACTGGGCTTCGGCTTATAGCGGAGTTATCACGCTTGGTGCGCCTCGGACCTATCTGGTGTCCACCACCTTCAATTTCTGAATCACTTCCTTATCGGAATTCATGCCGCCGCGGTTGATCCGCGGCGGCATCGTCTCGTCGTGAGCCACTCAATGCAATTGATGACAGGCCGATGAAGAGCGCCCGTGACAAAACGCGCGATCGTGTCGCATCGGAAAAGTTCCTCCGTGCGCCGTTAGAATTGCAGCAATCTGCGACGTGTTCTGGAATCGCGATATTTTCCTGCATCTTGGTGCGCAAGCGCGGAGGTTGCATTGTGTTCGTCCGTCGCCAGTTTTGAGGTCTTACAAAGAGTCGCGTCGATATTGCTTTGACCATCGTCTGCTTCTGACCTAGTCAAACGTCTCTGCTTTCGCTTTCCGAAAAGGGGACCGAGCCATGATGGTGTTCGACAGAGACGACGTCACCTTCACCGTCGTCATCAATCACGAAGAGCAATACTCCATCTGGCCGACGTTCAAGGAAATTCCTGGCGGCTGGAAGGCGGTGGGCAAGACGGGCAGCAAGAAGGAATGTCTCGACCACATCGAACAGGTGTGGACCGACATGCGCCCGCTCAGCTTGCGCAAATTCATGGACGACGCGGCGCCTCAGCAGTCGGCGTAGTCAGCGGAGCACGGTCGTCCGATGCGGCTTCTTTGTTTGCCTTACTCCGGCGGCAGCGCCATGTTCTATGCGCGGTGGCGCAGGCTTCTGCCGTCGTGGATCGACGTGCGGCCGGTGGAATGGCCCGGGCGCGGCGCGCGCATGGACGAGCCGCTGACGACCGATCCGCGCGTGTTGGCAGCGCAGCTCGCTGGCGAGCTCGCCGCGCAGCTGGACGGGCCTTACGCGTTGTTCGGGCATAGCCTCGGTGCCGTGATCGCGTTCGAGCTCGCGCATGGCCTGCTCGATCGCGGCGCGGCCGCGCCGGCCATTCTCTTTGCCTCGGGTGCGGAGGCACCCGCCGTTCGGGACGGCAGCAAGTGGCGCGAGCCGCTGAGCGACGAGGCGCTGATGCAGGAGCTACGCAATCTTCAGGGCACGCCCGACGAGGCGCTGTCGAATGCAGAGCTGATGCGGTCCGCGCTGCCCGTGCTTCGTGCCGACTTTCTGATGTGCGGGGCCTATGTCTACCGGCCGCGACGTCCGCTGCCGTGCCCCGTGCACGTCTTTGGCGGAGCAGATGACGAGACCGGGCGCGAAGCGCTCGAGGCCTGGCAACAGGAGACCTCGGCGTCATTCGCGCTCGATATCCTGCCAGGGCATCACTTCTTCATTCACACGCAGCAGGCTGAGCTGATCGACCGGATCTGCGCGGCGCTGGCCCGGCAATCGGGGCGATCGATTGGTTTGCATCGGAGCGAGGATCATGAGCGCGTTCTCCGTCCAGCCACTCATTGAGGGCAGAACTCTTCCCCTCCTGCTCAAGGCAGGTAAGGCCGGGGAGCCGCTCGGCAAAGCACTTCGCATGCTGCGCGAGACGATCGACCGGCACCTGATCGACAGTGGTGGCATCGTGTTTCGCGATTTCTCGCTCGATGGTCCCGATGCGTTTCGGGCATTTGCGGCCGATTTCGGTCACCCGCTGCTCACCTACGAGTTCGGATCGACGCCGCGTTCGCAGGTGACCTCCGGGGTCTACACGTCCACGGAGTATCCGCCGCATCAGCATATCCCGCTGCATAACGAGCAGGCCTATACCCGCGATTGGCCGATGAAGATCTGGTTCTATTGCATGCAGCCGGCGCTGGAAGGCGGGGAGACGCCGATCGCCGACAGCCGCGCCATCTATCGCGACATGCCGCCGGCCATTCGCGAACGGTTCGCCGACAAGGGCGTGATGTATGTGCGGAACTACGGCAACGGTCTCGACGTCGACTGGCAGCAGGTGTTCGGCACGGACTCCAGGTCGGAGGTGGAGGCTTACTGCGCTCGCCACGACATCGATTGCGAGTGGAAGGAGGATGGCGAGCTCCGCACCCGCCAGGTCTGTCAGGGCACGGCGCGGCACCCGGTCACGGGTGACTGGGTCTGGTTCAACCAGGCGCATCTGTTCCACGTTTCCAATCTCGAGCCGGAGGTACGCGACAGTCTGCTCGACGTGGTCGATGACGAAGCCGATCTGCCGCGCAACGTCTTCTACGGCGATGGTTCGACAATCGAGGATGAGACGCTGTCAACGGTCCGGACCGTTCTCGAGAAGCACAAGATCAGCTTTCCCTGGCAGGCCGGCGACGTCGTGATGCTCGACAACATGCTCACCGCGCACGCGCGTGCTCCATTCAAGGGGCCGCGAAAGGTCATTGTCGCAATGGCCGAAGCTCATCGGCAGGGTTGATCGGCGGCACTCGTCATTCGGGCGGTGAGGATTTCCGGCTGCGGCCGGACAAGGATTTGAGAACATGGACAGAGCCAACCTGGTCGAACGCTTGCGAGAGCACGCCGCCTTGCGACCGGAGAAGGTGGCGTTGCGATTCCTGGACGGCGACGACGTCGCCGATGAGCTGACGTTTGCCGCGCTCGACGTGCGGATCAGGGCGCTTGCGGCGTGGTTGCAGCAGATGGGCGGCGCAGGCGAGCGGGCAGTGATCCTGCTTCCGAGCGGGATCAATTATGCCGTGGCGTTTTATGCCTGCCTGTATTCGGGCGTAATCGCCGTTCCGGCCTATCCGCCGGAGGGCGGCCCCGAACGCTATGCAGGACGTCTCAACGGCATCTTGCGGGATGCGGCGCCTCGCTTCATCCTGGTGGAGACGGCTCTGCGCGCGCTCATCGAGGCGGCGCTGCCCGAATTGGGCGACGTGCATGTCGTTGCGGTGGATACCATCCTGCCCGAACTCGCAACGGACTGGCGCGAGATGAGGCCCGCGGCCGATGCGATCGCATTCCTCCAGTACACGTCCGGCTCGACCTCGCAGCCGAAGGGCGTTTGCGTCTCTCATGGCAATCTTGCGGCCAACGAGCGCGCCATTGAAGCGGCCGGCGGAGGAATGCCGGACGACGTCTTTGTGAGCTGGCTGCCGCTCTATCACGACATGGGACTGATCGGCGGACTTCTGAATCCGTTGTTCACGGGCTTTACCGGCGTCCTGATGTCGCCGCGGAGTTTCCTCGAGCGGCCGCGACGCTGGCTCGAGGCCATCGACCGTCACGGCGGCACGATGAGCGGTGGCCCCGACTTTGCGTACTCGCTGTGCGCCGACCGCATTTCGGATGAGACCATCAGCCGCCTGGACCTGAGCCGGTGGAAATTCGCATTCTCGGGGTCGGAGTTCGTCCGCCGGACCACCCTCGAGAAGTTCGGCGACCGGTTCGCGCGGGCCGGGTTCAATCGAAGGGCGTTGACGGCTTGCTATGGTCTCGCCGAAGCGACGCTGCTGGTAACGGCCGGCGACATCACGGCCGACACCGTCAGCCATACGCTCGACACCGCGGAGCTCGCCGCAGGCCGCATCGCGAGCGCCGGCGAAGGCACCGACCTCGTGGCATGCGGTCGAACCGCCGCGGGTCACGCCGTGCGCATCATGCGCGTCGACGGATCGGCCGCGGCCGGGGCGAATGAGGTCGGCGAGATCTGGGTCGCGGGCCCCAGCGTCGCGCTTGGATACTGGAACAATTCCGAGGCCACGCATCAGGCCTTCGTCGAGCGGGACGGCGTGCGTTGGCTGCGTACCGGCGACATCGGCTTCCTTCGCGACGGCGTACTCGTGGTGGCCGGGCGTCTCAAGGACCTGCTGATCGTTCGCGGGCAGAACGTCTATCCGACCGATGTCGAGCAGGCGGTCGAAGCCGAGGTCGAGTCCGTCCGCAGTGGACGGGTTGCCGCTTTTCCGGTCGAGATCGATGGGCGCGAAGCCATCGGCGTGGCGGCGGAATTCAGCCGCGCCGTGCTCAAGCGCAGCAATCCGGAAGCGCTCGCACATGCGATCGGCGCAGCCGTGCTGCAGCAGGCGCAGGAATATCCGGCCGTGATCGTTCTGCTGAACCCGCAAGCGATGCCGCTGACCACGAGCGGCAAGCTACAGCGGTCAGCCTGCGCGGCCGGCCTCGCCGACGACACGCTCGACAGCTTCATGGTGTTCGAGAAGGGCCGTCGGCGCGGCGGCGCAGTCTTGACCGCACCGGCGACCGAGACCGAGCGCGCCGTCGCATCGATCTGGCGCGATGCGCTCGGCGTCGCGGCGGTGCATCGCGAGGACGATTTCTTCGTGCTGGGCGGAAACTCGATTGCGGCCGGCCAGGTCGCCGCGGCGATCCGTGACCGCCTGAACGTGGAAGTGGAGCTGCGCACCTTCTTCGACGCGCCGACGCTCGCAGCCTTCGCTGGCCGGATCGATGCCATGGCGGGCGCCGGTGCTGGGCGGACGCTGCCGCCGATCCCGTGGGCCGCCTCGACCGATCGTGGGATGCTGTCGCACGCGCAGGAGCGGCTGTGGTTCCTCTGGAACATGGATCCGGCCGGGACAGCCTATATCGTTGCAAGCACAATCCGCCTGAGGGGGCGGCTCGATCATGCCGTGCTGTCGCGCGCTCTCGGCGAGATCGTCCGTCGTCACGAGATCTTGCGCACCACGTTCACCGCCAGGGACGGCCGCGGAACGCAGCTCATCCACGATGTCATGAGCATCGGTATCCGGCACGAGGATCTCCGCTCCTATCCTGCGCGCGAACGCGCCGAGCGCGCGGAGAGGCTCAAGCGATCCGAGCTCGGCAAGCCGTTCGATCTCGTAAAGGGGCCGCTGTTGCGCGCGGTGCTGCTTCAGCTCGCGGACGATGCCTACGAATTTCTGCTGCTAGCCCATCACATCATCGTCGATGGCTGGTCGCTCGACGTGTTGCTCGAAGAGCTGTCCGCTCTCTATCGTGGCGGCATCGGCCAGGGCGCAGGCGCGCCGCCGATTCCGGCGATTCAATATGCGGATTTCGCGGCCTGGCAGCGAAACTGGCTCTCAGGAGGCGAGGGCGATCGGCAGCTCGCTTATTGGCGCGCCAAGCTCGGCGATGTTCATCCGGTCCTGGCATTGCCGCATGATCGGCCGCGCCCGGTGCTCCAGAGCCATGCCGGCGACACGATCGGACTTGCGATCGATGGCGCGCTTGCGTCCCGGCTCCGGGAAATCGCTGCAAAGCAGCGCGTCAGCGTCTTCATGCTGCTGCTCGGCGCATATCAGGTGCTGCTCCATCGCTACACCGGCCAAGACGATCTGCGCGTCGGCGTGCCGATCGCAGGGCGTCGGCATACGCAGCTCGAGCGGCTGATCGGATGTTTCGTCAATACGCCGGTGCTACGGGCCGAGATTGCGGGCGAATCGAGCTTCCCGAGCCTGCTGCATCAGGTCAAGGATTCGGTGGTCGAAGCGCTGTCACACCAGGATCTTCCTTTCGAAATGCTGGTCGACGGCCTCAAGCCCGAGCGCAGCGGTGGCCACAATCCGCTGTTCCAGGCGAAGTTCAACTACATGACGGCGCCGGGTGGATTTGCCGGCGTCGAGGGGCTCACCGCCGAAATCGACATCATCGATCTCGCTGGTTCGCATTTCGATCTCGCCCTCGACGTCATCGATGGCGCCGCCGGCATGAAGGTGACATTCAATTATGACACCGATCTGTTCGATCGCCCGACCATTGCACGGCTGGCGGCGCAATTCGGTTCGATGCTGCGCCAGATTGCCGACAATGCCGAGCGGCGGATATCGGACTTCGTCATCGACGATGGGCGCCGGCAGACCGTGCCGAAGCAGGCCGCGGCGTTCGGCTTCTCCGATGTGGTCAGCCTTCACCGTGCCGCGACCGCAGATCGACAGGCCGCCATCGCCATCCGATGCGGCCGGGAGCAAATGACCTTTGCTGATCTCGAGCAGCGATCCAACCGTATCGCGCATGTTCTCATCGCCAAGGGCGTGGCGCGCGAGACACCGGTCGCGCTGTGGATCGAGCGTTCGCCGGCCTTTGTCGTCGCCTTGCTGGGTGTGCTGAAGGCCGGCGGCGCTTACGTCCCGCTCGATCCGAAATGGCCTCTGGAGCGCATTCGCCGTATCCTGGCGGACGGCGGCATCGACATCGTGCTGGCGGCGGATGAGAAATTGGCGGATGCGCGCGGGCTCGGTTGCCTGGTGCTCGATGCGGAGGCGGAAGCCGTGCGCAAGGAGGCATCGAGCCGACCGGTCGGCACGGCGATTCACCCGGAGCAGACCGCTTACGTCATCTACACGTCGGGATCGACCGGCGCGCCGAAGGGCGTGAACGTCTCGCACGGCGCCTTGGCCAATTACGTGCAGGCTCTGCTGCAACGGCTGGAGCCGCGTCCGTCAGCAAACATGGCGATGGTTTCGACGGTGGCGGCCGATCTCGGACACACCGTCCTGTTCGGTGCGCTCGCGTCCGGCGCGACGCTGCATCTGCTGCCTCCGGAGGCCGTGTTCGACGCGGACGCGTTCGCGCAAGCCATGCGCGAGGGCGAGGTCGACATTCTCAAGATCGTGCCGAGCCATCTGCGAGGGCTGCTTCAGGCCTCGCGCTCGGCCGACCTTCTCCCCCGCGACGCGCTCGTCCTGGGAGGAGAGGCTTCCGACGGCTTACTGCTGGACGAAGTCCGGCGCTTGCGGCCGGAATGCCGCATTCTGAATCATTACGGGCCCACTGAAACGACCGTCGGCGCGGTGACGCATGAATGCGCGGCTGAAGGTGAGGACGGCCCGGCTCCGATCGGACTGCCTCTTGCCAATCTGCGCGCCCATGTCCTGGATGACGCGCTGAACGAAGTGCCGATCGGCGTCGCCGGCGAGCTCTATATCGGCGGTGCCGGGCTGGCGCGAGGCTACCGCGGCGCGGCGGGCCTGACCGCGGAACGCTTCGTGCCGGATCCGTTCGGGGCAGCCGGCGAGCGCCTCTACCGAACCGGGGATCGTGTCCGCTGCGACGGAGCGGGCCGGTTGATATTCCTGGGCCGCACCGATGATCAGATCAAGTTGCGGGGCTATCGCATCGAGCTCGGCGAGGTCGGACGCGTCATCAAGGCGCTGCGGGGGATCGGCGATGCGGTGGTGGTCCCGCGCGCGATCGGGGCGAATGCCGAACGCCAGGAGCTGGTCGCCTATTGCGTACCTGAGAGCGGCGCTGCTCCGCAGGCCGATGCGGTCAAGCAACAACTGGCTGCGATCGTGCCGGACTATATGGTGCCATCGCACATCGTCATGTTGGCGCGATTGCCCCTGACGTCCAATGGAAAGGTCGATCATCGCGCGTTGCCCGAGCCGGCCGACGAGGGGTCGCCTGCCGGCTATGCCGCGCCTGCGGGGGACATTGAAGTTGCGATCGCGGCGGTCTGGTGCGAGGTGCTCGGTCGCGAACGCGTCGGTCGCCACGACAACTTCTTCGAGCTCGGCGGCGATTCCATCCTCAGCCTCCAGATCATCGCCCGCCTGCGCAAGCGCGGCATCCGGCTGACGCCGAAGCAGATCTTCAGCCAGCAGACGGTTGCCGGACTGGCGGCGGTCGCCGTTATATCGACGGGGACGACCAGGAAAGAGAAACCGGAGGCGAAGACGTCGGCCGGCGGCGACGCTGGATCCAGCATGCGACTTCTGATGCCGATCCAGGCGCGCTTCTTCGCCGAGGATATCGGCAACCGGGATCACTGGAACCAGGCGGTCTTGCTGCTGCCCCAGATGCAGGTCGACTGGGAGACGCTGCGGCGCGCGCTCACTGCCATTGTGGAGCATCACGACGCGTTGCGCCTGCGGTTCAAGCAAGTGGATGGCGCCTGGCGGGCGGAGCAGGGGCCGGCGCTGGTGCCATCGGAATTGTTGTGGATGCATGCGGACGTCGGTGGCGTGACTGATATCGCCGGGCTCGCCCGCGCTGCGCAGGAGAGCCTTCGGCTGTCGTCGGGGCCGCTGCTGCGCGCGGTGGGCATGGACCTGGCGGACGGGAGCCAACGGCTGCTGCTTGTGATCCATCATCTCGTCGTCGACGGCGTGTCCTGGCGTATCCTGCTGGAAGACCTGGCTTCGGCCTATGACCAGCTGCAGCGTGGCAGTCCCGTCACGCTGCCGCCGAAGAGCGACTCCTATGGCTCGTGGAGCGAGCGGCTGCATGCCTATGCGGCGACCGCGGAGATTGCGGCCGAACTGCCCCGCTGGCGCGATTGCGGTGCCGGCGCGCGCCTGCCATGTGACGATGACCATGGCGGCGTCGATCGCGTCGATGACGGCGGCGAGGTGTCATTGGTGTTCGACGCCGACCTGACCTCGCGGCTGCTCGAACAGGCGCCCTCTGCTTATCGGACCCAGGTCAACGACTTGTTGCTGGCCGGTCTCGTGCGCGCGGTGTCGCGCTGGAGCCAGCACGACGAGGTCACCTTGGAGCTGGAAGGCCACGGCCGCGAGGATATTTTCCCGGACGCGGATGTATCCCGTACCGTCGGCTGGTTCACGACGGCGTTCCCGGTCCGGCTGAAGGATGCAGGCGCCGGCGAAGCTTCACTGATCAAGGCCGTCAAGGAGAAGCTTCGCGCGATTCCGAATCGCGGACTCGGCTATGGCGTGCTGCGCTATCTCGGCTCCGAGCAGCAGCGCCATGCCCTCGCGCAATTGGCGGAGCCGCAGATCGTCTTCAATTATCTCGGCCGCTTCGACGCGAGCGTCGGCGTCACCCAGCGCTTCAGCTTCGCACCTGAGAGCGCAGGTCCTTCGCGCAGCGCCTCGGCGCCCATGCGCGGATTGCTGAACGTCACTGGCCTCGTGCGTGAGGGCCGGCTGGAATTGTCCTTCGGATATGGACGCAAGCGCTACCGGCAGGCGACGGTCGCGCGACTGGCGGCGCATTATGAGGATGCGCTGCGCGAACTGGTCGCGCATTGCTGCAATGGAGCGTCCGGCCTCACGCCGTCCGATGTCGCATTGTCCGAGCTCGGTCAAGCCGAGCTCGATCGGCTCGCGACGACCTCGGATCTTCGCGGCATTGAGGACATCTATCCGCTCTCGCCGATGCAGCAAGGCATGCTGTTCCATGCACTGCGTGACGGTGCCAACGACGCCTATGTGAATCAGGTCGGGCTCGAGCTGTTCGGCGTCGATGCCGGCAAGCTGCGAACCGCGTGGCAGGTGGTCAGCGACCGGCATGCGGCCTTGCGGACCGGGTTTGTCTGGCAGAACCTGTCGGGCGCAGCGCAGCAGGTGGTGCATCGCCATGTGACGGTGCCGTTCGTCGAAGAGGACTGGCGCGACGGATCGCGCAGGGATTTGGAAGCGGCGCTGGCCGAGATATCCCGGCGTGACCGCGAAACGGGCTTCGACATTTCGCAGCCGCCGCTTCAGCGCATTCGCCTGATACGTCTCGACGACGACCGTCACTGGCTGATCTGGACCCATCATCACATCTTTGTCGACGGCTGGAGTTCCGCCCGGCTGGTTGCGGAGGTGTTGCAGCATGTGAGCGGGGATCCGCTGCCGGCCGTGCAGGGCAGCTATCGTGACTACATCGCATGGCTGAAGGGTCGCGATCGGGAAAGCGCCGAGAGGTTCTGGCGCGAGGCGTTGGCGGGGCTCGAAACGCCGACGCTGCTCGCGAACGCGGTGGCGACCAGCAAGACTTCCGGCGCCGAAGGCCACGCCAGTGTCGGGATGACGGTAGACGCAGCGCTGACCGAGCGACTGAAGTCGTTCGCAAAGCGCGAACGGGTGACGCTCAATACGCTCATACAGGGGGCGTGGGCACAATTGCTGCGCCGACATTCAGGGCAGTCCGCAGTCTGCTTCGGCGTGACGATATCGGGCCGTCCGGCCGAATTGCCCGGCTCGGAGGAGATGGTGGGCCTCTTCATCAACACGCTTCCCATCATCGATGCGCCGAACCCGCAGGCAATCGTCGGCGATTGGCTGCGCCAGTTGCAGGAACAGAACCTGGCTCTACGCGAGCACGGCTGGACGCCGCTCTACGAAATTCAGCGCCTCGCCGGCCATGCCGGGCAGCCGCTGTTCGACAGCATCCTGGTGTTCGAGAATTACCCGATCGACGAGGGATTGCTGCGGGGCGGGGAAGGCGACCCGCGGCTTGGGCGGGTGGCGCATGTGACGCCGACGAACTACGCGCTGGCGGTTGCGGTGTTCGCCGCAAGCGACCGGATGAACATCGAGTTCAATTATGACCGGTGCCGGTTCGACGAGGCGGCCATCTTGCGTCTTCGCGACATTCTGCACGGTCTGCTGGAACGGATCGCAGCGGATGCGGAGCGTGTGCTTGGTGATCTCCCATCGGCAGCCGATCAAGACGCGCGGCGAATTCTCGAATGGAGCGGCGCAGTGCAGCTGTCGTCGGCATCTTCCTGTGCCGACGTCGTGACGCATATCGAAGCGCAGGCCGCGCGGGCGCCGTCCGCCGTTGCCATCGTATGGGGCGACCAGCGCATCTGCTATGGCGAGTTGAACGCGCGGGGCAACGCGCTTGCACGGCGCCTTCGCCCCTGGAATCTCGGCCCGGATCGGCTTGTCGGCATTGCCCTGACGCGAAGCCCCGACTTGATCATTGCGTTGCTCGCGGTTCTGAAGGCCGGCGGCGCCTATCTGCCGCTCGATCCGGATTATCCGGCCGAGCGGCTTGCCTACATGCTGCGTGACAGTGGCGCGGCGTTGGTCCTGACGCAAGGCGTGCTGCTCGAGCCGCTCGCGCCGGTGTTGCGCCAGGCCGGAGTCGAGGCCCTCTGCATCGACGCGCCATCGCCCGCCGGCGACGACAGCGGGAACCTGGATGTCGAGATCCATCCGGACAGCCTGGCCTATGTCATCTACACCTCGGGATCGACCGGAATGCCGAAGGGCGTGGCTGTTGCGCGAGGGCCGCTTGCCATGCATTGCGAAGCGATCAGCCGGCTGTACCGCATGACCTCCCGCGACCGCGAGTTCCAGACGGCGTCGATCAATTTCGATATCGCCCACGAGCGATGGCTGGTGCCGCTGATGACGGGCGGCTCGCTCGTCCTGCCTTCAAAGCCGGGCCTCTTGGTCGACGATCTCGTCAGCGAAATCACGCGCAATTCGGTGACCTCGATTTTCCTTCCGCCATCCTATGCGGATCAATTGAGCGCGGCGTTGCGGCAGGCCGGGCGCAGGCTCGCGATCAGGGCTTGTATCGTCGGCGGCGAGGCCTGGTCGGATACCGGAATCAAGGCGTTTCGCGGGGCTGCCGATGTCGATCTTCTGGTCAACGCTTACGGCCCGACTGAGACAGTGATCGCACCAACGGCGTGGATCGTCGATGACGCCGTGCTGACACCTCACCAGCCCGCACCAATCGGACGGCCCGTCGGTGCGAGGTCCGTGCACATCCTCGATTCCGACCTCAATGTCGTTCCCGTCGGCGTCACTGGCGAGCTGTTCATCGGTGGTGTTGGCCAGGCCCGCGGCTATCTGAACCGGGGTGCACTGACCGCGGAGCGCTTCGTCCCCGATCCGTTCAGCGGCAGCGGCACGCGCCTCTATCGCACCGGCGATCTCGCGCGCTGGCGCGACGACGGCGTGATCGAATATGTCGGCCGTGCAGACCGGCAGGTGAAGATCCGCGGCTTCCGCATCGAGCTCGGCGAGATCGAGGCCCGCCTGCTCGAGCAGCGCGGCGTGCGTGCGGCGGCTGTGGTGGCCGGCGAGGGCAGAACCGGGCGCCAATTGTTCGGCTATGCCAGCGGTGAGCCAACGCTCGACGGCCCGGCCTTGCGCGACGCACTGTCCGCCGTTCTGCCTGATTACATGGTGCCGTCGACGGTGACGGTGCTTGAGCAGCTGCCGCTCACCCCGAACGGGAAGATCGATCGGCGGGCACTGCCGGCGCCGGGCGAGGATGCGCTGACGCGCCGCTCCTACGAGGCACCCGAGGATGAGATCGAACTTGCGCTGGCCGGGATCTGGGCGGAGCTGCTCGATGTCGACCAGGTCGGACGCAACGATCACTTCTTCGAGCTCGGCGGACATTCCCTGCTTGCCGTGCGGGTGCTCAGCCGGGTGTCGCAGGAGATCGGCGTGTCGATCGCGATCTCGGATCTGTTTGCTCATCCCGATCTCGCGTCATTTGCACGCGCCGTGTCGATCAGGCTGATCGAACAGGAGTTCGACGCCGAGGAGCTCGAGGAATTGGTCGGGGCGGAGCAGTGAGCATGGCCGACGCGGCAAAGCCGAGTTTGCGAGATCTTGATCCCGCGCAGATGAGAAAGCTCATCTCGCTGGCCAGGGACCGCGTGCGGAATGCCGACAGGAGCGGCGCTGCGACGATTCCTGTGGTGGCGCGCGACGGATCTCTGGAGATGTCCTTCGCGCAGCAACGGCTTTGGTTGCTAGCGCAACTCGATGGTGCCAATTCCAGCTATCACATTCGTGGAGCATTGCGGCTTTCGGGCGAACTCGATGTCGGCGCGTTGCGCCGGGGCATCGACCGTTTGTTCGCGCGCCACGAAGCGCTGCGCAGCGTCTTTCGCGTGGTCGATGAGCAGCCGCGTGTGGTGCTGCTGCCCGCTCATGAACGCGTGCCGGTGCTCGAACATGATCTGCGCGGCCGGGACGATCGCGAGCAGGAGCTCGCGCGCCTCTGCCGCGAGGAGGCCGCCACGCCGTTCGATCTCGCCGCGGGACCGTTGATCCGCGGCCGTCTGATCCGGACGGCGGAGCGGGAATATCTCTTCCTGCTCACGCAGCATCACATCGTCTCCGACGGCTGGTCGATCGGCGTGCTCGTGCGTGAGCTGGGTGCTCTCTACCAAGCTTTCGCCGCCGGCAAGGACGATCCGTTGCCGTCGTTGGCAATCCAGTATCCGGACTATGCCGCCTGGCAGCGACAATGGCTGTCGGGCGAGCGATTGCAGCGGCAGGTCGACTATTGGCGACAGGCGCTCGCGGATGCCCCCGCCGTGCTCGAATTGCCGACGGACCGGCCGTGTCCGCCGGTCAGGTCGCTCGCCGGCGCATCCTTGCCGATCGAGATCGATGCGGAGCTCGCATCCGGCATCCGGCGACTGAGCCAAGCGCATCGCGCCAGCGCTTTCATGACGGTGCTGGCGGCCTGGGCAGCGGTGTTGTCGAGGCTCTCCGGGCAGACGGATATCGTGATCGGGACGCCGACGGCCAACCGGAGCAGGCCCGAGATCGAGGGGCTGATCGGATTCTTCGTCAACATGCTGGCTGTCCGCCTCGATCTCTCGGCCGAGCCCAGCGTCGCCGAACTGCTCCGCCGCGTGCGCGCGGCGGCGCTTGCCGCGCAGGATCACCAGGATCTGCCGTTCGAGCAGGTCGTCGAGATCACTCATGCGCCGCGACGGCTGGGGCATACGCCGGTCTTTCGAGTCGTCTTCGCCTGGCAGAGCAATGAGACGGAGGCGCTCGAGCTGCGCGGCCTCAAGGCCGAGATCGCCGATATCCCGCTCCAACAGGTCAAGTTCGATCTCGAGCTTGGTCTGGGCGAGATGAACGGACGTATCGTCGGCTCCCTGAACTATGCGATGGAGCTGTTCGACGAGGCGACGATCACGCGCCATCGGGACTACCTGTTGTCCTTGCTGCGGGCCATGGTTGCCGATGCGGACCAAGTGGTCGATCGGATCGACATTGTTGGTCCCGAGGAGCACGGGCGCGTTCTCGATACGTGGAACGAGACGGCGGCACCGTTTCCCTCCGAGCGCTGCATTCACGACTTGTTTGCGGAGCAGGCAAGAAAGACGCCGGACGCCGTCGCGCTGGTGTACGAGCATGTTCGGCTGAGCTATGGCGACCTCGATGCAAGGGCGCGCCGGCTTGCGCGGCGCTTGACCGCCCTGGGTGTGGTGCCGGACCAGCCCGTCGCAATTTGCCTGCCCCGCGGTATCGCCATGGTGGTGAGCCTGCTGGCCGTGCTGAAGGCGGGCGGTGCCTATCTGCCGCTCGATCCCGCCTATCCGGCGGAGCGGCTGCGTCAGATTGTCGACGATGCCAGGCCGCGCGTGCTGATCGCCGACGACGCGGGACGCGCGATATTCCCGGATGGGACCTGCGAGATCGTCGATCCGGAAGCGAACGCATCCGCCGTCGCGGGGCAGGCGACATCGGATCTGAGTGATATCGTCAAAGAACTGACCTCGCGAAGCCTCGCTTACATCATCTACACATCCGGCTCGACCGGCCGGCCGAAGGGGGTGATGGTCGAGCACCGTGGCCTGGTGAATCTGGCGTTGGCGCAACGGGCGCTGTTCGACGTCAATTCGAACAGCCGCGTCATTCAGTTTGCCTCGTTCAGCTTCGATGCCAGCATCTGGGAAATCGTCATGGCGCTGTGCTCGGGCGCCGCGCTGTTTCTGGCTGGCCCGCGAGAGCATCAGGACACCTCGGCATTGCTCGGCTACCTCGCGGACAACGCGATCACGCATGCGACCTTGCCGCCGGCGATGCTGCACGGGCGTACCGACCTCGACCGCCTGGCCTCGCTGCGGGTTCTCGTTCTTGCCGGTGAATTGCCCAAGGCCGAGCTGATCAAGGGATTGCCTGCCGGTGTTGCCGTCTTCAACGGTTACGGGCCGACGGAAGCAACGGTCTGCGCCACGAGCTGGCTGCGGCCGCCGGGCTTTGATGGCGACGCGGCCCCGATCGGGCGTCCGCTGCCGAATGCGCGGATCTATCTTCTGGACCGATTCGGTGCGCCCGTTCCGCTCGGCGCGGTGGGCGAAATCTACATTGGCGGAGTCGGGGTTGCGCGGGGCTATCTCAATCGCGCCGATTTGACGGCGGAGCGCTTCGTGCGCGATTCCTTCCACGGCGATGCCGCCGCGCGCATGTATCGCACCGGCGATCTCGGGCGCTATTTGCCGGATGGCAATATCGCGTTTCTCGGCCGCAATGACCAACAGGTCAAGATCCGCGGCTTCCGCATCGAGCTCGGTGAGATCGAGTTTCGGCTCAACGAGCACGCCGACGTGGTCGATTCAGTCGTTCTGGTGCACCGGGATCATGGCGGCGACACGCGGCTGATCGCCTATGTAGCCGCGCGTCGCGGCGACGGCTCGGGGCTCGATGCCGGTGAATTTGCCGGCGCGATGCGCGATCACCTGCGTGCATGCTTGCCGGACTACATGATGCCTTCAGCTTTCGTGCGCCTCGATGCACTGCCGCTCACGCCGAACGGTAAGGTCGACCGCAAGGCGCTGCCGGCGCCGGAGGACGATGCGTTTGCGCGACGCCGTTTCGAGCCGCTGCGAGGCGATGTCGAGCAGATCGTCGCGAATGTTTGGGCCGAGCTTTTAGGCGTCGATCGGGTTGGACGCAGCGACCACTTCTTCGAGCTCGGCGGCCATTCGCTGCTCGCAGTCCGCATGCTGGAGCGGTTGCAGCGGCATGCTCTGAGGGCGGACGCGCGCGCACTGTTCGCAAAGCCGGTGCTGGCAGACTTTGCGGCGAGCCTCGATGGCGGCGGAGAAGCCGACGTTCCGGTCAACCGGATCACCCGGCAGACGACGGCGATCACGCCCGAATTGTTGCCGCTGATCGCGTTGACCCAATCCGACATCGACGCCATCGTGGCCGGAGTCCCCGGCGGCGTCGCCAACATCCAGGACATCTACGGCCTGTCGCCACTCCAGGATGGTATCCTCTTTCACCACCTGCTGTCGAAGGAGGGCGATCCATATCTGCTGGTCGGCCGGATGGCTTTTGCCGGCCGCGACCTGCTCGATCGCTATCTCGACGCGGTTCGGCAGGTGATCGACCGCCACGACATTCTGCGAACATCCATCTTGTGGAACGGCTTGTCCACGCCGGCACAAGTGGTTTGGCGGCAGGCGCCCCTGGTCGTCAGCGAGGTCGTGCTGGAGGGCGAAGGCTCCGTGGATGAGCAGCTCGCGCGACGATTCGATCCGCGTTTCCATCGAATCGATCTCGGCCAGCCACCGCTACTGCGATTTGCAGTCGCCGCCGATCCCAAGCGAGGGCGCTGGCTGCTGCTGGTCCTGCTGCATCACCTGATCGGCGACCACTCCACGCTGGAGGTGATGCACGACGAGGTCGGGAAGATCCTGTCCGGGCGGAGTCACGGGTTGCCGCCGCCATATCCGTTCCGGAATCTGGTGGCGCAGTCGCGTGGATCGGCGGCGACCGCGGAGCATGAGCGCTTCTTCCGAGGCATGCTCGCCGACGTCGACGAGCCGACCACGCCGTTTGGGCTGGACCGGGTGCACGGCGACGGCGGCGGCATTGGGGAAGCCCGGCGGGTCCTGCCCGAACAGCTGAGTGTAAGGCTTCGTGCTCAGGCGCGGCGGCTGGGGGTGAGCCTCGCCAGCCTCTGCCATCTTGCCTGGGGGCAAGTGTTGGCGCGAACCAGCGGGCGCGAGCGCGTCGTGTTCGGGACCGTCCTGTTCGGTCGGATGCAGGCTGGCGCCGGCGGCGATCGCACCATGGGCTTGTTCATCAACACCTTGCCGCTGCGGCTCGATCTCGATGACACGGCGGTCGAAGACAGTGTTCGTGATGCGCATGGGCGGCTCACCGCGCTGATGGCGCACGAGCACGCCTCGCTGGCGCTTGCGCAACGATGCAGCGGCGTCGCGGCGCCGGCGCCTCTGTTCAGCTCGATCCTGAACTATCGACACAATGCAATGCCGGCCGATTTGGCCGCCGACAGGGACGGCTCCGGCATCGAATGGCTCGGTGGCGAGGAGCGCACCAATTATCCCCTGATGCTGGCCGTCGAGGATTATGGTCAGGCGCTTGGCTTGACTGCTCAGATCGTCCGTCCGTTTTCGGCCGACCACATCTGCGCCTTGATGCAGCAGGCGCTCGATCAATTGGCCAAGATGCTGGAGCACGCGCCGCGCGCGCCGGTCCGGCGGCTCGACATTCTGCCTGCCGAGGAGCGCCGGCTTTTGCTGGAGACGTGGAATCGGACGCAGGCGCGATATTCGGGAGAGCGGTCGTTCGTCGCACAATTCGAGGCACAGGTCCGGAAGTCCCCCGAAGCGATCGCGCTGGTGGTCGGCGAGGCGGAGCTGAGTTACGCCGCGCTGAACGCGCGTGCCAACCGGCTGGCGCGGCGATTGCGGGACCGCGGCGTCGGGACCGATATCGTGGTCGGGCTGGCGCTCGACCGGGGCGTCGAGATGCAGGTCGCGCTGCTGGCCGTGCTGAAGGCCGGCGGGGCCTATCTGCCGCTCGATCCGGATTACCCGCCGGAGCGGCTGGCGCACATGCTGCGCGACAGCGGCGCGGCGCTGGTGCTGACGCAGAAGCAATTGCACGATCAGTTCGCTGCCGTGCTGGAGGAGACCGGCGCCGAAGCCTGGCTGCTCGACGGCGAGGACGGCGAGAGCGGGGATGCCGGCAATCTCGATGTCGCCGTTCACCCTGAGAGCCTCGCCTATGTGATCTACACCTCGGGCTCGACCGGCCTGCCGAAGGGGGTGATGGTCCGCCATGACGCCGTGACCAATTTCCTGGCGACGATGGCGGAACGGCCCGGCATGACGGCCGGCGACCGCGTGCTCGGGCTGACCTCGCTGTCCTTCGACATCGCGGTCCTGGAGCTGTGGCTGCCGCTGACCATCGGCGCCTGCGTGGTGCTGGCGGATCGTGCGGCCGCGCATGATCCCGCGCGGCTGAAGGCGATCGTGCAGCGGCACGGCGTGTCCCTGATCCAGGCCACGCCATCGACCTGGCGGATGCTGCTCGATCATGAAGGCAGCTCGCTGCCGGCAAGCTGCCGGGTGCTGTGCGGCGGCGAGGCGCTGCCGCCGGATCTGGCACGGCGGCTGGCGGGGCAGGCCGGCGAGGTCTGGAACCTGTACGGCCCGACCGAGACCACGGTGTGGTCGGCGCGCCATCGGCTCGATGCAGCGGACGATCGTCCGCTGCTGGGTGGCCCGATCGGCAACACCACGCTGCACATTCTCGATGGCGATCTCAATCTGGCGCCGGTCGGCGTTGCCGGCGAGCTGTATATCGGTGGCGCAGGGCTGGCCCGCGGCTATTGGCGGCGCGGCGCACTGACGGCGGAGCGCTTCATCCCGGATCCGTTCGGTCCGCCGGGCGCGCGGCTGTATCGCACCGGCGACCTGGCGCGGTGGCGGTCCGACGGCGTGCTCGACTATGTCGGCCGCGCCGACCATCAGGTGAAGATCCGCGGCTTCCGTATCGAGCTCGGCGAGATCGAGGCGCGGCTAATGGCGCAGGAGGGTGTGCGCGCGGCCGTGGTGGTCGCGCGCGAGGCCGGCGCCGGCCGCCAGCTGGTCGGCTATGTCAGCGGCGAAGCGCTGGATGGGGTTGCGCTCAAGGCCGCCTTGTCCCTGGTGCTGCCGGATTACATGGTGCCGGCGCGGATCGTGGTGCTCGACCGCCTGCCGCTGACGCCGAACGGCAAGATCGACCGCAAGGCGCTGCCGGCGCCGGATCAGCTTGCGGCCTCCGCCCAGCATGTCGCGCCGCGCACGCCAGCGGAAGCGGCGCTGGCCGCGATCTGGGCCGATCTGCTGCGCCAGCCCAAGATCGGCGTCACCGACAATTTCTTCGAACTCGGTGGCGATTCCCTGATCGCCGTCCAGCTCGTCAGCCGCATCAAGCGCGATCTCGGCCACGACCTGCCGCTCAACCGTCTGTTTGAAATGACGACCGTTGAAACCATGGCGGCCGCGCTGGGCCTGGAGAGCGAGACCGACACGCGGAGCGGCGACATTGCCGCGATGCTCGACATGCTGAAGGAAGTCGAACTGTCCGATGAGTGACACGGTAACCACGCAAAAGCAGCAGCTGCACGACATCTCGCGGCGCCTGATGCGCCTCGACGCCAGCAAGCAGCACGCGTTCCTGTCGCAGCTCGCGGCAAAAGGCGTCAATCTGGCCATGCTGCCGATCGTGCGCCAGGGGCGCAAGCGGGCGCCGCTGTCCTTTGCGCAGTCGCGCCTCTGGTTCCTGTGGCGGATGGATCCGGGCAGTGCCGCCTACAACATCTCGGCGACGGTGCGTGTGCGCGGCAAGCTGCAACCACGCGCCTTGCAACAGGCGTTCGATGCGCTGGTCGCCCGCCACAGCGCGCTTCGCACGGTGTTTCGACAGGAAGGGGAGCAAGCCGAACAATTCGTCCACGATCCGCAACCGGTCGCATTGCGGCACGTGACCCTCGATGGCGATGACCGGGAAGGGCAGGCGCGTTCGCTGGCGCGGCAGGAAGCCTCGCTGCCGTTCGATCTCGAGGCCGGCCCGCTCATGCGCGCGGCGTTGCTGACGCTGAACGAAGGCGACCACTTCCTCGTCGTCAGCCTGCACCATATCGTGACCGACGGTTGGTCGATGGGCGTGCTGGTCGACGAATTCTGGAAGCTGTACGCAGCATTTGCATGCGGTGAAACACCGGCCGTGCCGGAGCCGGAGATCGATTATGCCGACTACGCCGAATGGCAGCGGCTCTGGATCAGCGCGGTCGATGGCGAGCGGCAGGTCGACTACTGGGCCAGGCGTCTCGCCGATCCGGCCGTGCTCCAGCTGCCGATCGACCGGGCGCGGCCGGCGGTCCCGGACCTTGCCGGGTCGGCACGCCGCATCCCGCTCGATCCGGCGATGGCCGATGGATTGCGCGGTCTGGCGCGGCGACACCAGACGACGCTGTTCGTCGTCATGCTGGCGAGCTTCAAGCTGCTGCTCTATCGCTACACGGGCCAGTCCGACATCAACATCGGCGTGCCCGTCGCCAATCGGCACCGTGACGAAACGCGCGGCGTGATCGGCTTGTTCGTCAACACCCACGTGCTTCGTACGCAGATCGACGGCCGCGCGCGGATCGCGGATTTCATCGCGGCGGTCCACTCGGCCACGATCGAGGCACAGGAGAACCAGGACCTTCCGTTCGAGCGACTGCTGGAGATCCTCCAGCCCACGCGCAGCCTGAGCCAGAATCCGCTTTTCCAGGTCCTCTACAATCACCAGCGCCGTCGGGCGTCGGGCAATCCGCCCGATCAGACCGGCCTCCAGATCGAGAAGATCGACACTGAGGTCGATACCGTCAAATTCGATCTCGCGCTCGACACCGACGAGGGGCCGTCGGGCGAAATCCGCGCCATCCTCACTTACGCGACAGTGTTGTTCGAGGCGGCGACGATCGAGCGCCTTGCCGCGCATTGGACCACGATCCTGAAGGCGATGGTCGCTGACGACACGCAATCGATCGCCGATGTGGCATTGCTCTCCGAACAGGAGCTGGAGAGGCTGCGCCAATGGAACGGCGCGAATGGTGGAACGACAGGCACACCGTTCACGCCGGTGCACCGGACGGTTGCACGACTGGCTGCCGAAACGCCCGACGCGCCCGCGCTGATCTTCGGTGACGATGAAATCACCTATTCCGAGCTCAACCGCCGCGCCAATCGCCTCGCGCACCACCTGATGCGCCTGGGCGTCGGGCACTCCGACCTCGTCGGCGTCTCGGCAAGACGCTCGCCGCATCTCGTTGTGGCCCTGCTCGCCATCTTGAAGACGGGCGCGGCCTATCTGCCGCTCGATCCCGAGTATCCGGCCAGGCGGCAGGTCGGCACCATGCGCGATGCCGGCGCGCGTGTCGTGCTGGTTGATGCGGATGGTTCGGCGTTGACGCCGCCGCCGTCCGGCATCGAGATCGTTTCGCTCGATGCGATCGACCTCGCGCGGGAGAGCGAAAGCGATCCGCAGATCGCATTGGCCACGACCAGCCTTGCCTATGTGATCTACACCTCCGGCTCGACCGGCATCCCCAAGGGTGTCGCGGTCGAGCACGGTCCGTTCGCGATGCATTGCGAGGTGACTGCCGGGCTCTACGATATGGACCGGCACTCGCGCGAGCTGCACTTCCTGTCCTTCACCTTCGATGGTGCGCATGAGCGGCTCTGGACCGCGCTGACCTGCGGCGCTGCGCTCGTAATGCGCGATGCCGATCTGTGGTCGGCCGAGCAGACCATCGAGGTTCTGCGCCGCCAGCGCGTCACCAACGCCGGATTCCCGCCCGCCTATCTGCAACAGCTCGCCGACTTCGCGATGTGGCGTGGCGATCCGCCGCCGGTGGAGCTGTATTCGTTCGGCGGCGAGGCGATGCCCAAGGCAGGCTTTGACAAGGTCAAGCGCGCGCTCAAGCCGCAGACCTTGATCAACGGTTACGGGCCGACCGAGACCGTCGTGACGCCGCTGGTCTGGAAGGTCGATGCCAGCGAGGAGATCGATGGCAACTACGCCCCGATCGGTCGTCCGGTCGGCCGCCGCTCGGCCTACATTCTGGACGGTGATCTCAACATCGTCCCGGTCGGCGTGACCGGCGAGCTGTTCATCGGCGGCGAGGGGCTGGCGCGCGGTTATTGGCGGCGCGCCGAATTGACGGCCGCACGCTTCGTCCCCGATCCATTTGGCGCACCGGGCGCGCGTCTCTATCGCACCGGCGATCTGGCACGCTGGCGCGTCGATGGCGTGATCGAATATGTCGGCCGCTCCGACCATCAGGTGAAGATCCGCGGCTTCCGGATCGAGCTCGGCGAGATCGAGGCATGGCTGATGCGGCAGGCCGGCGTGCAGTCGGCCGTGGTCATTGCCCGCGAAGCCGGCGTCAGCCGCCAACTGGTCGGCTATGTCGCCGGTAATAGTCCGTTCGACGAAGCGGCGATGCGCGCGGCGCTCTCGGAGGAACTGCCGGACTACATGGTTCCGTCCCGCATCGTGCGGCTCGAGCGGCTGCCGCTCACCGCGCACGGCAAGGTGGATCGCGACGCCTTGCCGGCGCCCGAGACGCCCATAGCAACCGCCGCCCATGTCGCGCCGCGCTCCGCGGCAGAGACGGTGCTCGCTGCGATCTGGGCCGAGCTGCTCGGCCACCCCGCCATCGGTGTCGAGGACAATTTCTTCGAGCTTGGCGGCGATTCCATCATCTCGCTGCAAGTGGTCGGTCGCGCCCGCCAGGCGGGCCTGTTGATCGAACCGCGTGACGTCTTTCGACATCAGACCTTGCAGGATCTGGCGCGGGTGGCGCGGAGTGAAGGCAGAGCGGAAGATGTCGCCCCCGACGGCGATATCGAGGGCCGCGAGCATCCGCTGCTGCCGATCCAGCTGCGGTTCTTCGGCGAGGATGTGGGGGACCGCCATCACTGGAACCAGGCTGTTCTGTTGATGCCGAAGTCGAAGCTCGACTGGCGAACCGTCGAGCGCACGGTCGATGCCCTCGTGGCCCATCACGCGGCCTTGCGCCTGCGCTTCGAAGAGATTGATGGCGTCTGGCGTGCGACCTATGGCTCGCCGCCGGCCGTCTCGGAGCTGCTGTGGATTCGCGGCGGCGTGCGCGATAGCGCCGAGGTTACGGAAGTCGCCTCGTCAGCCCAGGCCAGCCTGTCGCTGGCCGGACCGCTGCTGCGTGTGGTCGGTATGGATCTTGCGGACGGCAGCCAGCGGCTTCTGGTGGTGGTGCATCATCTCGTCATCGACGGCGTGTCATGGCGCGTCCTGTTCGAAGATTTTGCAACGGCGTACGATCAGCTCCGGCAGGGCGCGGCCTCGGTCACGCTGGCGAGGAGCGAGCCCTATGCATCCTGGGGCCGGCGGTTGCAGGCCTATGCCGGTACCGATGAGCTGGCGGCCGAGTTCGGCTATTGGCTCGAACGAGGATCGCATGCCGAGTTTCCCTGCGACGATGATCATGGCGACGTCGACCGGGTCGCCGACGGCGAGGAGATCCTGCTGGCATTTGACGCGAGCCTGACCACGCGGCTTTTGAAGGAGGCGCCATCCGCCTACCGTACCCAGGTCAATGATCTCCTGCTGGCAGCGCTTGCGCGAGCGGTCTCGCGCTGGAGCGGAATGGAGGATGTCGTCGTCGAGCTCGAAGGGCATGGCCGTGAGGACGTCTTCGCGGGCGTCGACGTGTCCCGCACCATTGGCTGGTTCACCACGGCTTTTCCAGTGCGCCTGCCGGGCGGCTCCGGTGACGACGCTGCCCTGGTCAAATCCGTCAAGGAGGCGCTTCGGGCCGTTCCCAATCGCGGGCTGGGTTACGGTGTCCTGCGCCATCTCGGCACCGAGGCGCAGCGCGGCGCGTTGGAGACACTCCCTGAGCCGCGCATCGTCTTCAACTATCTCGGCCAGTTCGATTCCAGCATGGGTGAGAATACGCCGTTCCGGCTCGCGCCCGAGAGCTCCGGGCCAATGCGCAGCGACAGCGCGCCGCTTGGGCGTTGGGTGAGCATCAACGGTCAGGTCGGCGACGGACAATTGCGCCTGTCGTTCAGCTATGGCCGCAGGCGTTACCGCCGGGCAACGATCGAACGTCTTGCGGAGCATTATGCTGCGGCCTTGCGCGAACTCGTCGAGCATTGCACGGCTGGCGCCCGCGGCGTGACGCCGTCCGACTTCGCGTTGTCGGGTTTGAACCAGGCTGATCTCGACGCGGTGGTCGCAACGATCGACTGTCGTGAGATCGAGGACATCTATCCGCTGTCGCCGATGCAGCAGGGCATGCTGTTCCATGCTCTGCGTGATGGTGAAAGCGGCAATTACGTCAACCAGATCGGCCTGGAGGTCCGGGGTCTCGATGCCGGCAGGCTGCGCGCAGCCTGGCACGAGGTCAGCGCGCGGCACGCCGTGTTGCGAACCGGATTTACGTGGCGCGAGCTGTCGGGGGCGGCGCAGCAGGTGGCCTATCGCTCCGCGCATTTGCCATTTGCGGAAGAAGACTGGCGCGCGCAGGCCGCCGCCATGAACGACGAAGAGCTCCGGTCAGCGCTGGCGCGCGTCTCACAAGCTGAGCGCGCCAAAGCATTCGACTTGTCGCAAGCGCCATTACAGCGGGTACGACTGATACGGCTCGACGACGCACGCTACTGGCTGATCTGGACGCACCACCATATCCTGCTCGATGGCTGGAGCGCGGCGCATCTCGTGGCCGAGATCTTGCAGCATGAACGCGGCGAGCGCCTGCCCGCCGTACGGGGCCGCTATCGCGACTACATCGAGTGGCTGCAAGAGCAGGACCGCGATGCGGCGGCGACGTTCTGGCGCTCCGCCCTGGCAGAGCTGGAGGAGCCCAGTTTTCTCGCAGACGCGCTGGCAGGGCCGGCAATCAGCGGTGCATCCGGCCATGGCTCGCTGGACCTGCTTCTCACGGCCGACTTGATGGCAAGCTTGCAGGCGTTTGCCAGGCGCGAGCGCGTCACGCTGAACACGCTGGTGCAAGGCGCGTGGGCGCAGCTGCTGCGTCGTCACACCGGCCAGCGCGCGGTCTGTTTCGGCGCGACGGTCTCCGGCCGGCCGGCCGAGATCAGCGGGTCCGAGGACATGGTGGGCCTGTTCATCAACACGCTGCCCGTCGTCGATCAGGCAAGCCCGCAATCCGAAGTGGGGGCGTGGCTGCGCGACCTTCAGGCGCGCAACACGGATTTGCGCGATCACGGCTGGATGCCGCTGAATGAGATTCAGCGTCTTGCCGGCCGCTCCGGGCGCGCGCTGTTCGACAATATCCTCGTCTTCGAGAACTACCCGATCGATCAGGCGCTGCGAGGCGAGAGCGAAAGCGGACGCCGGTTCGGCCGGGTCGAGCAGGTCTCGATCACCAATTATGCGCTGACCGTGGCGGTGTTCGCCAAATCCGACGGCATCAATCTGGGCTTCCGCTACGATCGCGGCCGGTTCGATGACGACCAGATAAGATATCTGCAGGCCTCGCTGTCGCGGCTGCTGGCCAAGATCGCGGAGGACGCGTCTCTGCCGCTTGGCGCGCTCGACGGCCTCGATGTCGACGCGGCGAAGAAGGTGCTCGGCTGGAGTGGAAACGCCGAGAGCGCCCCAGAGTATGGCGACAGCATCGTCGCGCAGATCGAAGCACGTGCGGAGGCCTCGCCATCTTCGATCGCGTTGGTCTTCGGCGACCAACAAATCAGCTATAGCGAGCTGAACGCGCGCGCCAATCGCTTGGCGTGGCGGTTGCGAGACCATGGAATTGGTCGCGACCGGCTGGTCGGCGTAGCGCTCGAACGCAGCGTCGAGCTGATCGTCGGTGTCCTTGCCGTGCTGAAGGCCGGCGGCGCCTATTTGCCGCTCGATCCCGACTATCCGGCCGATCGCCTCCTTCACATGCTGCGCGATAGCGGAACAGCGCTGTTGCTGACCCAGGAACGGCTGCTGTCGCATCTGGCGCCGGTGATCGCGGGTGCGGGTGCCGAGGCCTGGACCATCGACGGAGAGGACGAAGCTCGCATCGAGGAGCCCGCCGGCAATCCCGATGCGGAGCTTCATCCGGACAGCCTGGCCTATGTGATGTACACGTCGGGGTCGACCGGCGTGCCAAAGGGCGTGGCCTGCGCGCATCGTGCGCTCGCGGCGCGGCTCGGCTGGATGCAGGCGGAATACCGCCTCGATGCCGGCGAGACCTTGCTGCATAAGACGCCGTTCAGCTTCGACGTCTCGGTCTGGGAGATATTGTGGCCGCTTGCGACCGGCGCGCGGCTTGCGATCGCGGCTCCGGGGGCACATCGCGAGCCGCGGCTTCTGGTGGACGCCGTCATCGCCCATGACGTGACGACGCTGCATTTCGTGCCGCAGATGCTCGAGCATTTCGTGACCGAGCCCGGCGCAACACGCTGCACCTCGCTCAAACGCCTGTTTGCCGGCGGCGAGGCATTGTCGCTCGAACTGATGACGCGCGTGCTCGCGGCGTTTCCCGATGTGCGGTTCGACAATCGCTACGGTCCGACCGAAGCCCTGATCAACGCCACATACTGGACTTGTCGTGACGAGGGTACGACGCGCGTGCCGATCGGCCGACCCATTTCCGGCGTGACGATCCGCATCCTCGACGCCGATCTCAACATGGTTCCGGCGGGCGTGACCGGCGAGCTTTTCATAGGCGGGGCAGGCTTGGCGCGGGGCTATTGGCGGCGCGAAAAGCTGACGGCCGAGCGCTTCATTCCCGATCCGTTCGGCGGGGCCGGCGAGCGGCTCTATCGGTCGGGAGATCTGGCGCGCTGGCGCGCCGATGGTGCGATCGACTATGTCGGGCGCGCGGATCACCAGATCAAGATTCGCGGCTTCCGCGTCGAGCTCGGCGAAATCGAGGCGCGGCTGCTCGAGCAGCCCGGCGTTCGCTCCGCGGTCGTGGTGGCGCGGGAGGTCGGAGCCGGCCGCCAGCTCGTTGGTTACGTCAGCGGCACGGACGAATTGGCGGAGGCCGTGCTACGGACGGCGCTATCGAGCGTCTTGCCCGATTACATGGTGCCGCCGAGAATCGCGGTGCTGGAGCGGCTGCCTTTGATGCCGAGCGGCAAGGTGGACCGCCATGCGCTGCCGGCGCCCGACATGGCTCATGGGAATATGGAGCATCAGGCGCCACGCACGCCGGCCGAGATGACTTTTGCAGCGATCTGGGCCGAGTTGCTCGGCCGGCCGGCCGTGAGCCTCACCGACAAGTTCTTCGAGCTCGGCGGCGATTCCATCATCTCGCTCCAGATGGTGAGCCGCGCCCGGCGCGCCGGATATCTGATCGAGCCCCGCGACGTGTTTCAGCATCAGACGCTGGAAGCGCTGGCGCTCACGGCACGAGCCGAGCAGCGCAATGTGGCTCTCGCCGACCAGGGGCAGGTCACCGGCCCGCATCCGCTCTTGCCGATCCAGGCCCGCTTCTTTGCGGAGGACATGGAGAATCGTGATCACTGGAACCAGGCGGTGCTGTTGCAGCCGAGAGATCGCCTCGACTGGGACGTGATGCGGCGCGCACTCGCCGCCGTGGTTGATCATCATGACGCGCTGCGTCTGCGCTTTGAGAGCCAGGGGGGCTGGCGTGCCGAGCACGGCGCAGCTCCAGCCGTGGACGCGCTGCTCTGGGTCCGGCGCGCGGCGGACCGTGATGCCGTGACGGCGCTGGCATCGTCGGCGCAGGCAAGCCTGTCGATCTCCGGCGGATTGCCGTTGCGGGCGGTCGGAATCGATGTCGCCGATGGTAGTCAGCGCTTTCTGATCGTGATCCACCATCTGGTGGTCGACGGCGTGTCATGGCGCATTCTGCTGGAGGACATCACTTCTGCGTACATGCAGCTTGCGCAGGGCGACGCCACGGTCGCTCTTCCCCCGAAGAGCCACGCCTATGCGCTGTGGGGACAGCGCCTGCGGGCCTACGCAACATCGCCTGAACTGGCGACGGAACTGTCCTACTGGACCGGCCGCGGCGCGAATGCGGATATTCCTTGCGACGACGATCATGGCGGCATCGATCGCATTGCGGATGCTGATGAGATCCTGCTGTCGTTCGAGAGCGAATGGACGCAGCGGCTGCTGACGGATGCACCGTCCGCCTATCGCACGCAAATCAACGATCTTCTTCTTGCCGGCCTTGCACGCGCCGTCTGGCAATGGAGCGGACAAGACGATGTCCTGGTCGAGCTGGAAGGTCATGGCCGCGAGCATCTGTCCGGCGATCTCGACCTCTCGCGCACGGTCGGCTGGTTCACGACGGCCTTTCCCGTGCGGCTGGCCGGCGGTTCGCAAGATTGCTCGCTCTTGATCAAGACCGTGAAGGAGGAGCTTCGCGGCATTCCCGGCCGCGGGCTGGGTTACGGCGTATTGCGCCATCTTGGCTCCGAGGAGCAGCGCTTGGCGCTGTCGCTTGTCGCTGAGCCGAAGATTGCCTTCAACTATCTCGGCCAGATCGACAACGGTGACGACGAGGCGGCGCTATTCAAGATGGCCACGGAAAGCGCCGGCCCGTCTCGCGATGCATCGAGCCCGCTACGACGCTGGCTGAGCGTGAACGGCACGGTGCGCGATGGCCGGTTGCGGCTGTCGTTCGGCTTCGGCCGCAAGCGATATCGGCGCGAGACGGTCGAGCGACTGGCCGCGTTGTACGAGGCTGCATTGCGCGAGCTGGTCGATCACTGCACCGGCGGCGCCTGCGGCCTGACGCCATCCGATGTGGCATTGTCGGGCCTCGGTCAGGCCGAACTCGACAGGCTCGCGCTCGATTGGCGTGAGATCGATGACATCTATCCATTGTCGCCGATGCAGCAGGGCATGTTGTTCCATGCGATGCACGACGGCGAGAGCGGGCTCTACGTCAATCAGGTCGCGGCGGAGATCCGTGGCCTCGATGCCGGAAAACTGCGCCGCGCCTGGCAGGCGGCCAGCGATCGCCACGCGGTGCTGCGGACCGGATTCGTCTGGCGTGACCTGTCCGGCGTGCCACAACAGGTCGTCTATCGACGGGCTGAAGTGCCCTTTGTCGAGGACGATTGGCGGGCGCGGATTGTCGGGTGGGACAAAGCGCAGTTGGACGCGGCGCTGGCCGACGTCTCGCGGCAGGAGCAGGCCGCAGGATTCGACCTGTCACGGCCGCCGTTGCAGCGGGTCCGGCTGATCCGGCTCGGCGAAGACCGGCATTGGCTGATCTGGACACACCATCACATCCTGCTCGACGGGTGGAGCTCGGCGCGGTTGATCGCCGAGGTGATGCAGCATGACGGCGAGGGACGTTTGCCGGCATTGCAGCACCGTTACCGCGACTACATCGCGTGGCTGAAGAACCGCGATAGCGACGCGTCGGCGGCGTTCTGGCGCGATGCGACGGCCGGGCTGGACGAGCCGAGTTTCCTGGCGGAAGGCGTGGCCGAACGGACGGGCGCGCAATCGTCCGGCCACGGCATGCTTGCGCTGGAGCTGGATCGTGCCTTGACCGGACGGTTGCAAGGATTTGCGGCGCGTGAGCGGATCACGATGAACACGCTGGTGCAGGCGGCATGGGCCCAGTTGCTGCGACAGCATACCGGGCAGGGAACGGTTTGCTTCGGTGTCACCGTGTCGGGCAGGCCGCCCGAGCTCGCCGGCGCTGAGGAGATGGTCGGGCTGTTCATCAACACGTTGCCGGTCATCGACGGCGTCAGTCCACAGCAGAAGGTCGGAGCATGGCTGCGCGAGTTGCAGGATCGCAATCTGGCCTTGCGCGACTTCGGCTCGACGCCGCTCTATGAGATCCAGCGCCTGGCAGGGCGTCCCGGACGGCCGCTGTTCGACAGCATCCTGGTGTTCGAGAATTACCCGGTTGACCACGCGTTGATCGGGACGAACCGGCAGATCCAGGTCGGCGAAACGCGGATCGTCGAGACCAGCAATTATCCGTTGTTCGCAAGCGTCGGCGTCGATGAGCGCCTGCGTCTCGTCTTCAACTATCAGCGCAAGCATTTCGGCGAGGCGCAGATCGCGCGACTACAGCGAGCCTTTGTGCGGCTGATCGAAAAGCTGAGCATCGATGCCGATCGACCGGTCGGCATGATTGCGGCCCGTGATCCCGCGGATGATGTGCTGCTTGCACGGGCGAACGACACGCGACGATCTGAACCGCGCAAGGGAATCGTCGCACAATTCGAGGCACAGGTCCGGACGTCCCCCGAAGCGATTGCGCTGGTATTCGGCGAGGCGGAGCTGAGTTACGCCGCGCTGAACGCGCGTGCCAACCGGCTGGCGCGGCGATTGCGGGACCGCGGCGTCGGGACCGATATCGTGGTCGGGCTGGCGCTCGACCGGGGCGTCGAGATGCTGGTCGCGCTGCTGGCCGTGCTGAAGGCCGGCGGGGCCTATCTGCCCCTCGATCCGGATTACCCGCCCGAGCGGCTGGCGCACATGCTGCGCGACAGCGGCGCGGCACTGGTGCTGACGCAGAAGCAATTGCACGATCAGTTCGCTGCCGTGCTGGAGGAGACCGGCGCCGAAGCCTGGCTGCTCGACGGCCAGGACGGCGAGGGCGGGGATGCCGGCAATCTCGATGTCGCCGTTCACCCTGAGAGCCTCGCCTATGTGATCTACACCTCGGGCTCGACCGGCCTGCCAAAGGGGGTGATGGTCCGCCATGACGCCGTGACCAATTTCCTGGCGACGATGGCGGAGCGGCCCGGCATGACGGCCGGCGACCGCGTGCTCGGGTTGACCTCGCTGTCCTTCGACATCGCGGTCCTGGAACTGTGGCTGCCGCTGACCATCGGCGCCTGCGTGGTGCTGGCGGATCGGGCGGCCGCGCATGATCCCGCGCGGCTGAAGGCGATCGTGCAGCGGCACGGCGTGTCCTTGATCCAGGCGACGCCATCGACCTGGCGGATGCTGCTCGATCATGAAGGCAACTCGCTGCCGGCAAGCTGCCGGGTGCTGTGCGGCGGCGAGGCGCTGCCGCCGGATCTGGCGCGGCGGCTGGTGGGGCAGGCCGGCGAGGTCTGGAACCTGTACGGCCCGACCGAGACCACGGTGTGGTCGGCGCGCCATCGGTTTTTTTTTTGGCGGACGATCGTCCGCTGCTGGGCGGTCCGATCGGCAACACCACGCTGCACATTCTCGATGGCGATCTCAATCTGGCGCCGGTCGGCGTTGTCGGCGAGCTGTATATCGGTGGCGCAGGGCTGGCCCGCGGCTATTGGCGGCGCGGCGCACTGACGGCGGAGCGCTTCATTCCCGATCCGTTCGGTCCACCGGGCGCGCGGCTGTATCGCACCGGCGACCTGGCGCGGTGGCGGTCCGACGGCGTGCTCGACTATGTCGGCCGCGCCGACCACCAGGTGAAGATCCGCGGCTTCCGTATCGAGCTCGGCGAGATCGAGGCGCGGCTAATGGCGCAGGATGGTGTCCGCGCGGCCGTGGTGGTCGCGCGCGAGGCCGGCGCCGGCCGCCAGCTGGTCGGCTATGTCAGCGGCGAAGCGCTGGATGGGGTTGCGCTCAAGGCCGCCTTGTCCATGGTGCTGCCGGATTACATGGTGCCGGCGCGGATCGTGGTGCTCGACCGCCTGCCGCTGACGCCGAACGGCAAGATCGACCGCAAGGCGCTGCCGGCGCCGGATCAGCTTGCGGCCTCCGCCCAGCATGTCGCGCCGCGCACGCCGGCGGAAGCGGCGCTGGCCGCGATCTGGGCCGATCTGCTGCGCCAGCCCAAGATCGGCGTCACCGACAATTTCTTCGAGCTCGGTGGCGATTCCATCATCTCGCTGCAAATGGTGAGCCGCGCGCGGCGCGAAGGCGTGCTCATCGAGCCGCGTGACGTGTTCCGGCATCAGACCATCGAGGCACTGATTGCGTCGTCCCGCGATGTCGGCTCCGACAAGGACGCCCCGGCATCGGAGCGCAGCTCGCTCGCGGAGCTGTCTGCCGAGCAGCTTGAACGGCTTGGCCTGGACTGGAGCCGCATCGAGGACGTCTACCCGCTGTCACCGATGCAGCAGGGCATGCTGTTTCACAGCCTGCGCGATGCCGGCAGCGGCGTCTATGTCAACCAGGTCAGTGTCGAGATCCGCGGCCTCGATCCGGAACGCCTTGGCAAGGCCTGGTGCGAGGTGAGCGCGCGTCATCAGATGCTTCGGACCGGTTTCCTGTGGCGTGAGCTCTCCGGCTCTCCGCTGCAAGCTGTCTATCGCGACGCCATCGCGCCGTTCGAGCAAGAGGATTGGCGCGGGCAGGCGATCGGTGACGAGCGGATTGCGGCTGTCCTTGCCGATGAGCGCGCCGCCGAGTTCGATCTCCAGGCGCCGCCGCTACAGCGGGTGCGGCTGCTGCGGCTCCAGGACGACCTGTATCGGCTGATCTGGACCTATCATCATATCCTGATGGACGGCTGGAGCTCGGCGAGGTTCGTCGGAGAGGTCCTGGAGTGCTATTACGGCGGCACGCCTGCTGCGAACGCGACGCGCTACCGCGACTACATCGCCTGGCTGCTGGCGCAGGATGCCAGGGCTGCCGAAGCCTTCTGGCGCGAGCAGCTTAAGAGCTTCGACCAGCCAACCCAGCTCGCCGATGCCTTCGGTGCGCGCCGCCATCAGGCATCCGGCCACGAACGCTGTTACACGCGTCTCGGAGAGACGGCGACCGCGGAACTCAAGGCGTTCGCGCGCCGCGCGCGGATCACGTTGAACACCATCGTTCAAGGTGTGTGGGCGCTGCTGTTGCAGCGCTATACGGGCCAGAACACGGTGACGTTCGGCGTGACGGTGGCAGGTCGTCCGGCTAATCTCGACGGATCCCAGCAGATGCTCGGGCTCTTCATCAACACGCTGCCCGTGATCGAAACGCTTCCGCCCGCCAGCTCCATCGGAGACTGGCTGCGCGCGCTACAGGACCGAAATTCGGCGATCCGGGATTACGAGCACACGCCGCTCTATGACATCCAGGGCTGGGCCGGGCGCGCCGGTCAGACCATGTTCGACAGCATCATCGTGTTCGAGAACTATCCGATCGAACGCAGCATGCACCGCGGCGCCGGCGCGTTGCAGTTCAGCGGCCTGAAGAATGTCGACGTGACGAACTATCCGATGGACCTGTCGGTGCTCGTCGAAGACACGCTTCAGGTCGAGTACACTTATATGCCGAGCCATTTCACCGCAGTGCAGGCGGAGCAGATCAGGGCGCAGTTCGAGCATTTGCTGGCGGCGCTGACGCGGGACGCCTCGGCTCTGCTTGGCGGCATCTCTCCTGTCACGGAGCTCGATGCTGCGCTTGCAGATCGTTGCAATCGTAACGCCAGCTCAAGCCCGCCGCTGCCGCTGGTGCACGCGGCGATCAGCAGTCACGCGCAGCGTCATCCGGAGCGGACGGCGCTGACCATCGGCAGCACGGTGCTCTCGTTCGGAGTCCTCGAGAGCAGGGCCAATCGTCTCGCCCATCACCTGATTGCCCGCGGGCTCAGACCCGAGCAGCGCGTCGGCGTCGTGGTCGAGCGAACAGAAATCACGATGATCGCGCTGCTGGCCGTCCTCAAGGCGGGCGGGGCTTACGTTCCGCTCGATCCCGAGCTGCCATCCGAGCGGCGTGCGTTCGTCATGCGCGATGCCGCAATCGCGGTTCTGTTGACGGGACGGCTCGAGATCGAGGGCAGTCCGGATGGTGTCGAAAGAATTTCGCTGTCCACGTTCGACTTCGACGCGGGACCCGACCGTCCGCCGCAACTTGAATTGCATCCTGAAAGCCTTGCCTATCTGATCTACACCTCGGGCTCGACCGGGACGCCGAAGGGCGTCGCCGTCGCCCACGGCCCGCTGGCGATGCACTGTCACGTCACGGGGAGCCTCTACGAGATCGACGAAAGCTCTTGCGAGCTGCATTTCCTGTCGCTGGCCTTCGATGGCGCCCATGAGCGCTGGCTGACGGTTCTGTCGTATGGCGCACGGTTGTTGATGCGTGACGCCGAATTGTGGACGCCGGAGCAGACGGTCGAGAACCTGCACGCCCATCGCGTCAGCCATATCGGATTGCCGCCGGCCTACCTCCAGCAGGTCGCGGAGTGCGTCGAGCAGAACGGCAACCCGCCGCCGGTCGAGCTCTACTCGTTCGGCGGCGAGGCGATGCCAAAGGCGGGCTTCGACAAAGTCAGGCGCGTTCTCAAGCCGCGCATCCTGATCAATGGCTATGGCCCGACCGAAACCGTCGTCACGCCGCTGGTCTGGAAGGTCGATGGCGCGTCCGAATGCGACACGCCCTATGCGCCGATCGGCGTGCCGGTCGGCGACCGCCGCGCCTACATTCTCGATGGCGCGCTCGACATCATTCCCGCCGGTGTCGCTGGCGAGCTCTATCTCGGTGGTTTCGGGTTGGCGCGCGGCTATCACGGCAAAGCCGGCATGACCGCGGAGCGGTTCGTGCCTGATCCATTCTCGGCGGTGCCGGGCGCCCGGCTGTACCGCACCGGCGATCTGGCGCGATGGCGCGACGACGGGACCGTCGAATATCTCGGCCGCAGCGACGACCAGGTCAAGGTCAACGGCTTCCGCATCGAGCTCGGAGAGATCCAGACCTCGCTGCTCCGTCACGAGGCGATCGCGCAGGCGGCGGTGGTGGCAGTGCCGGGCACAGCTGGAAATCAGCTCATCGCCTATGTCGCGCCGAAGGAGGCAGGCGACGCCTCGCCGGCTGCGGCCGAGGCGCTGGTCGAGAGCTTGACCGGTTTCCTGAAGCAGATCCTGCCGGCCTATATGGTGCCGGCGCGGATCATGGTGCTGGAGCGGCTGCCGACATTGTCGAGCGGCAAGATCGACCGGCGTGCGTTGCCGGCTCCCGACGCGTCGATGCGGAGCTTCGTCGCGCCGCAAGGCCCGGCAGAGACCGCGATGGCCCGCCTGTGGTCCGAAATTCTGAAAGTGCCGCAGGTCGGGGTCACCGACAATTTCTTCGAGCTCGGTGGCAATTCGATTCTGTGCCTCAAGGTCGTGGCGCGGCTCCGTCAGGACAAGGCGTTCGGGATCGAGATCAAGCTGCGCGATCTGCTTCAGAAGCCGACGATCCGTGCGCTGCTCGCCGGCAACGCTACCGCGGCGTCCGCCGTCACGCCCGCGCCATCGGCGCTGTTGCCGCTGAATGCTGCGGTTCGCGGCGTGAACCCGGTGTTCTGCGTGCATGGCGGCTTCGGTACGGTCTTCGACTATGGTCCGCTGGCGCGCCGCCTCGAAGGACGTCGGCAGGTGATCGGCCTGCAATCCAGAATGTTGATCGATCCGTCGTGGACCGACGCCTCGCTCGAAGCCATGGCCATGGACTATGCGGCCGAGATCAGGCTGATGCAGCCGCGCGGTCCCTACAGCCTGGTCGGCTGGTCGCTGGGAGGCCTTCTCGCCAGTCTCGTGGCGGCCGACCTCGAACGCGGCGGCGAGCGCGTCGATCGTCTCGCCATGGTCGACAGCTTCGTGCCGCGGCAGCCGGACGGATCGAGCCGGCAGGAGGCGATCGCCTACTGGGCCGATGATCTCGCCGGATTGCTGTCGGCCGTTCTTCCGAACGCTACGGCTGCTCGCATCGAGGCGCAGGTCGAAGCAGCGAAACGTGCTGATCTGCCCGAGACGCCGCAAAACATTCGCGATCTGGTCGCGGCCTTTGTGGAGCCGGGCAGGAGAGCGCCGGCAGACGACACGTCGCTCGGCGCGGACGATCTGTCCGCCGCGTTCGCGGTCGGACGGCATCTTAACAGGCTGGCCCAGAACACCACGCTGCCGCGCGGCCTCGAAGCCACGCCGCTCTGCTGGTGGACGTCGGCCCGTCTGGCGCAGCGCGATCGGCTGGAATTGCAGCTGCCGACGGCGGTCGATCGTGGCGTCGTGGGCGACAATCATTTCACGATCCTGAAGGACGCCGGCCTGCTCGATGAGGTCTGCGGCGTGCTCGTGCCGGCGACGGCATCGACGATCGTGCAGGACACGGTTCCGGAACCGGCGGAGTGAGCCTTTGAGCCTTGATCCAGATATCGCCGCATTGCTCGAGATGGTGCAGGCAGGTACCGAAAGCGGTGCGCGTATTCCGTTTCCGCAATTGACCGCCGCGCAGGCGCGGGCCGATTTCGATGCGTCCTCGCCGTTGCTCGACGTCGATCCGCCGGCGCTTGGCTACGAGCGCCGTCTCTCGCTGCCGGCGCGGGATGGCGCGATGATCGAGGCGCGGCTCTATGCGAGCGCGGCGCCGAGCGATCGCAGTCCAGTTCCGGTCCTTCTCTACATGCATGGCGGCGGCTTCGTGGTCGGAAGCCTCGATTCGCATCAGCCATTGTGCCGCGGTCTCGCCGAGGACAGCGGCGCGGCCGTGCTGTCGGTCGGCTACAGGCTTGCGCCGGAGCACAAATTTCCCACCGCCTTCGAGGATGCGGTCGATGCGCTGGCCTGGATCGGCCGCGAGGGCCGCGCGATCGGGCTCGATGCGCGCCGCGTTGCCGTCGGCGGCGACAGCGCCGGCGGGACGCTTGCCGCCGCGCTCGCGATCGAGGCGAGGACAAACAGGGGCCTTCCGCAACCGGTGCTTCAGGTTCTCGCCTATCCCGGCCTCAGCTCCCGGCAGACCTCCGCGTCGTACGAGCGATATGGTACTGGCTATCTCCTGGAGCACAGCACCGTCGATTGGTTCTTCCAGCAATATCTCCGCAACGTTTCGGACCGCGACGATTGGCGCTTCGCGCCGCTTGCAGCAAACGATCTATCTGGGTTGGCTCCCGCGTTCATCGTGCTCGCCGAGTTCGATCCCCTGGTGGATGAGGGGAGCGACTATGCGGCACGGCTCCGCGCAGCCGGCGTTCCCGTCGATCTGCACGTCTATCCCGGCATGATCCATGAATTCCTGCGCATGGGGAATGTCGTGGCCGATGCCTTGCAGGCAAGGGCGGCAATCGGGCAGGCGCTGGCCAAGGCCTTTCTTGCCGCGAGCGAAAAGGTGGCTTGATATGGAAATGCGGCGTGAGCGAGGGTATGTCATGATCGTCATTTCTCGTGGCCTCTCTGCAAGGGGCTCCTGAACCGAATCCCATGAGCACCTTTGTCCCAGACCACAGGCTGTCCCGCCGCACGCTTCTCGGCGCGGGTGCGGCGATCGGAGGCACGGCACTTGCCGGTGCATGGCCGATGGCATTTGCCCAAGCCGCCGGATCGCAATCCGGGCCCCGAATTGCCGCGCTCGGCTGGGCCTGTGCCCAGACGATACTGGCGCTCGGCGTCGTGCCGCTGGTGATACCGGAGATCGAGCGCTATGGCCGGCTCGTCGTCGAGCCGCCCGTTCCGTCCGGCGTTCAGGAGATCGGTCTGCGCTCGGAGCCAAATCTCGAGCTGCTACAGAGCTTCGCGCCCGACATCATCGTCATCGATCCCAGCATCGCCGCCGCGGTACCCCGGCTCAAGCTGATCGCGCCGGTCGAAATGTTCACGATCTTCAGACCCGGCGGGCATCCCCTCGACACGGCGCGCCGTTCGACGATGGAGCTTGCGAAGCGTCTCGGGGTGCAGGGAGCGTGCGAGGCCTATTTCGTCCGCTTCGATGTCGCCATGGCCGGCTACCGTGAGCGGCTCCGCGACCGCGGCGGCAAGCCGCTTTATCTCGTCAGCGAGATCGCGCGCAACCGCGCGCTCGTGTTCGGTCCGAACAGCCTCTATCAGGAGGTGCTCGATCAGTTCGGATTGAAGAATGCCTGGACCGGACAGAGCGGCCCATGGGGATATACCAGCGTGGGGCTGGAAGTGCTCGCCGCGGTTCCCGACGCGCGCCTGGTCCTGATGACCTCGCGGGTCGCCGACGTCGAAGCCTTGCTGAAGGCAAGCCCGGTGCTCCGGACCCTGCCGTCTCTTCGGTCGCACCGGCTGACGGTCCTGGACAATCAGTTCTTCTATGGCGGCGTGCCGGCGGCCGAACGTTTCGCCCGTCTCCTCGCCGAACGTCTGCCGCGGGAAAATCATGAGCAAGGTTGATGCGCTGCCGGCCCGGTCCGGCTTCGACATGCATCCGGCGATGCTGATCGGGTTGTTGGTGGCGGTCGTCGCCGCGCTCACTTGGCGGAATCTGTCCGGATATCTGCCCGCCGGCGCGTGGTTGCCGGTGTTGTGGCGGCCCGAGATCACCGATCCGCAGCAGATGCTCGTTCACTACACCGTATTTCCACGCATCGCGGTGGCGCTGCTGGCCGGGGCAGCCCTTGGCCTGGCCGGCACTGTCTCTCAGCAGGTGTTGCGTAATCCGCTCGCCGAACCGAGCACCATCGGTGTCCTGAACGGCGCCTATCTTGCGCTGGCCGTGACGACCCTGCGGGCCCCGTCGCTGCTGGCCTTCGGCCGGGAGTGGATCGCACTGTTCGGCGGGTTCTCTGCGTTCCTGTGCGTGTTCGGGCTGACCTGGAAACGTGCGCTGTCGCCTGTTGTGCTCGTGCTCGCCGGATTGATCGTCAGTTACTACTGCGCCGTGACCACCCAGGCGCTGGTGTTGCTCAACCACGAATATCTGATCGGGCTGTTCATCTGGGGCGCCGGCTTCCTCAACCAGCAGGACTGGAGCAGCGTCACGTTCCTGGCGCCGCGGCTCGTGATTTCGATCGTGCTGATCGCGGCGATGGTTCGTCCGCTGACCCTGCTCGGCTTCGACGACGAGACCGCGCGCAATCTGGGCCTCGGATTGACGAGAGCCCGGGTCTTCGCACTCGTCATCGCGATCGCGCTCAGCGCGTCGGTCGTCAGCGTGGTCGGCGTCATGGGATTTGTCGGCCTGTCCGCACCCGCCATCGTCATGCTGTCGGGCGCGCGCCGCTTTCGCGATCGGCTGATCTGGGCGCCTCTTTGCGGCGCCCTGCTGCTGTTGCTGACGGACCAGCTCGTGCTGTTGATCCCGCCCGGCTATCGCGAAATGCCGGCCGGTGCGGTGACAGCCCTGATCGGCGCGCCGATGCTGCTCGTGTTGCTGCCACGGCTGCGGGCCGCCATGCCGATGGGAAACCTCACGCCATCCGCTCCGCCACGTCTGGATCACCCCTGGCGCGTGATCCTGTTCGCCCTCGTCTTGCTGCTGCTCGCCGTCTGGATCGCACTTGCCCTCGGCGTCGGCTCCGACGGCTGGCGCTGGAGTGGTCTGTCCGGCTTGCAGGAATTCTGGCCGTGGCGCTGGCCGCGCGTGGTGTCGGCGCTGGCCGCGGGCGCGACGCTGGCGGTCGCCGGCACGCTGCTGCAACGAATGACCGGAAACCCAATGGCCGCGCCGGAGGTCATGGGCATCAGCTATGGCGCCGCGATGGGCGTGATCGTTCTGCTCTATCTCTTTCCCGCTCACACGCGACTGGCGCAGATTGCCGCAGCGGGGATCGGCGCCTTCATCGTGCTGGCGCTGGTGCTGCTGTTCAGCCGGCGGTCCGAGTTCAGTCCGGAGCGCGTGCTGCTGGCCGGCGTCGCCATGAGCGCGGCATTCGGCGCGATCATCGCCATGGCGCTGGCGACCGGTGATCCGCGCATCGACACGCTGCTGTCGCTGCTCACCGGGTCGCTCTACCAGATCGGTCCGGCCGAGGCCGCAATCCTCGCCGCCGCGGCGCTCATTCTGCTGATCATGGTGCCGATGCTGTCGCGCTGGCTCGACATCCTGCCGCTTGGACCGGCGACCTCGCGTTCGGTCGGCGTTTCGCTGGCGCGGAGCCGCATCATCATCATGCTGCTGACGGCATTGCTGACGGCAACAGCAACGCTGATGGTGGGTCTTCTGAGCCTGGTTGGATTCATCGCGCCGCACATGGCACGGATGATGGGCGCGCAGCGCGCGCTGCATCAGGCGGCGCTGGCCGCTTTGATCGGGGCGATCCTGATGGTCACGGCGGATTGGGCCGGACGCATGGTGATCTTTCCGTTCCAGATGCCCGCCGGCATTTTCGCGATGATGCTTGCCGGGCCCTATCTTATCTGGCTGCTGCGGCCGCAGCGCGGCTGACGGCGATGCTTGCTCATCGCGCGAAGCTGATGAGATGGCCGTGATCCGGCGACGGCATCACGCCCATCGGGATGCCGTAGATGGTTTCGAGCTCGGCCGGCGTCATGATCTTGTCGGGCGTGCCGCGGGCAATCAGCTTCCCGGAATGGAGCGCGATGATCTCGTCGCAGAAGCGGGCGGCCATGTTGACGTCGTGGAGCACGACGACCACGCCGAGATTGCGTTCGCGGGCGAGCTGCTTGACCAGCGACAGCACCTCGATCTGATGAGCGATGTCCAGCGCCGAGGTCGGCTCGTCGAGCAGCAGGCATTCGGCATCCTGCGCAACCAGCATGGCGATCCAGACCCGCTGGCGCTCGCCGCCCGACAGCGTATCGACCAGCCGGTCCGCGAACGGCTCGATATGGGTCAGCGCCATGGCGTTTGCGACCTTCTCGCGGTCGATGTCGCCGAACCGTCCGAGGGCGCCGTGCCAGGGATAGCGACCGAGTGCGACCAGCTCCTTGACCAGCATGCCGGCGGCGGACGGCGTCTGCTGCGGCAGGTAGGCGACCTTGCGGGCATAGTCCCGATCGCTCCACGCGCGTAGCGCGCGGCCCTCGAAACGAATCGTTCCCGACGAGCTTGGCTGTTGGCGCGCCAACAATTTCAGCAAGGTCGATTTGCCGGAGCCGTTGTGCCCGATCAGCCCGACGACGCTGCGGGCCGGAAGGGACAAGGTGAGCGGTTCGAGCAGCGCGCGCCCGGCTACCGCGAAGCCGACCTGGTCGAGCTCGAACAAGGAGGCGGGCGCTTTTGGCGAGGCCTGCCTGATGTCGGTCGGCAAGGCGAGCGTCGTTTCGCCCGTCTGCGCGTGCTGGAACGTCATGGTTGGCGCAGGCTCCAATAGGCGACGGCCAGATGCTGATCGCGGGAGAGCTTGCGCTCGTCGCGCAAATGGTTTCGCAGGGCCTTCAGCGCCTGCGCCTCACACGCGACCCAGGCGAAGACCTCCCGATGGTCGGGCCATCGCACTGTCTTGACGGCGTCGACCAGGAGCTGCGTCGTCCCGGCCGGACGGCCCTCGCGATGCAGCCAGCGGACCGCTACGCCGCTCGGCGCGACCAGCGGAACTTCTTCGCGCCGATCGGCGACCTCGATGAAGACCTCACCCGTCGCCGTCGCCGGCAGCGTCTCGAGAATTCGCGCGATGGCGGGCAGGGCGGTTTCGTCGCCCGCCAGCAGCAACCAGCGCGCCGGACGAATGCCGCGGCCGAGCGGGCCGGCCATGCCGCAGATGGCGCCGGCCTTCGCATCGACGGCAAACGCCGAGCCCGGTCCGGCGTGATCATGGACCACGAAGTCGATATCGATCTCGCGACTCTGCAAGTCGATGCGGCGGATCGTGTAATAACGCGTGATGGGCCTGCGGTCGGGCTCAGGCCACAGGATACGTCCGTCGGGAGCGGGCCACGGCCATTCGGGCTTGGCGAGGCCTTCGGGCGGGAAGTACAGCCGCACGTGCAGGTCGTCGTCGTTCACGAAACGGGCGATGTCGTCGCCGGTGAAGGTCAGCCGCCGCATGTGCGGCGTCAGGGTGATCGCGGCTTTCAGCCGCACCTCGCGGAAGTTGGCCAGCATGCCGCCGTTGGATTCATGACCGGACCAAACGATGGTCGGAGCAATGTCTCCCGCGAACTCGATCACATGCGAGGCGACGACCGAGCGCAGCATTTCCAGATTGCCCTTGTCGTTGGCCTCGACGCGGATCTTGAGCGCTTCGGCCTCGACGGCGAGGGAACTGGTGCCGAACGGCAGTTTCGCCACCATGAGGCCGTCCCGGTCCTCGAAGGCGATGTCATGCTCGGCCAGATGATCGATCATCCGCGCAGCGAGGCCGGCGGCATCGGGAAGCGCGATGCGGGTCTCGGAGATAAGCAAGTCCAAAGTCATTCTCCACCGGGCCTGTCCGATGCTGGCCTGCAAGCGCTTCGATGTCCGGATGTCGCGGCCTGGCACGGCGCTGGATCAAAATCCTGCTCGCTCGCCGGCTGCGATGCAAAGGCGATACTACCCGCATCATATTAAAGGCATTGCCGATCCCAAATTAGAATCCATCGAAACAGCGGAGAAAATGAGCGCTGGAATTGCGGTGCTGCCATCATGTATTCGCATCACATCGGCACGGCTTGTTCCGATCGTGACGGGCCGTATAGGTTCGCTTCAGGTCTCCTCCAGCGCGGCTCTCATCATGAACTCACGAAGCGGCCTGACGGCGCAGATCCTGCACCTCCTGCGGCCTTACTGGCCGCTCGTGCTCGGCGGCATCGTTCTGGGGCTGGTTGGTGGCGCCAGCGTCGCGGCGTTGCTCGCGGTCGTCAATCACGGGCTCTATGCCACGCAGGCCGACGTCGTAACGCTGCTTCTCGCATTCGCCGGCCTGTGCCTCCTGATTTTGATCGGTTCCATCGGTGCCGATATCAGCGCCAATTACGTCGGACAGCGGATCATCGCCGAGCTTCGCAAGTCGCTGGCCGCCGGAATCCTGGCCGCGCCGATCGATCAGCTCGAAATCTACCGGACGCATCGTCTGATCCCTGTCCTCACGCAGGACGTCGACACGATCAGTGATTTCGCGTTCTTCTTTTCGTCCTTCTTCGTATCGCTCGTGATCGCGCTTGGCTGCATGGTTTACCTGGCGGTGCTGTCGTGGCCGCTTTTCCTGATCACGGGAGCCGTCATCGTCTTGGGGTCGCTGGCGCATGGATATGCAAGGACCCGAGGCGTTCACGGCTTCAGTGCCGCGCGCGATTCGGAGGATCAGCTGCACAAGCAGTATCGCGCGATCGCCGAGGGCGCCAAGGAGCTGCGTCTCAATCGCGTCCGCCGTCGGCGCGTCTATGTCGAGCAACTCCAGCAGACCGTCGACCGGATCAGCTCGGTGCAGATCAGGTCGATCAATCTGTTCGTGACGGCGCGGGCGTTCGGCACGATGCTGTTTTTTGTCGTGATCGGCGTGGCGCTGACTTTGCGGCCGTTCCTGTGGCCCGACAGTCCCGCCGCAGTGTCCAGCGGCTTCGTGCTGGTGCTGCTCTATATGCGCGGACCCATTGATCAGGTCATCGGTATCCTGCCGGCGCTTGGCCGCGCCCAGGTCGCGATGCGCCGCATTGCGGAGCTCTCGGAGCAGTTCTCGACCCCCGAGCACGATCTGCTGGCCACTGCTCCCACTGCGCCGGGCAAGACCATGGTCGAATCCATCGAGCTGCGCGGCGTAACCTATGCCTTTCGCGCCGTGCCGGGCAGTGTCCCCTTTGTCCTTGGGCCGGTTGATCTGCTTGTTCGGCGGGGCGACATCGTCTTCATCGTGGGACAGAATGGAAGCGGAAAGACGACCCTCATCAAGCTGTTGCTGGGCCTATATGCTCCGCACGGCGGCACGCTGCTTCGCGACGGCTTGCCCGTCCTGACGGAGACGCGGGACGACTACCGCCAGCTCTTCACGACCATTTTTTCCGACTACTATCTGTTCGAGGATCTCATACGTGGAGAAGGCGTGGTTCCGGATGTCGCGGAGCGATATCTCCAGCGGCTGGAGGTCGCGCACAAGGTCTCTGTCGAGAACGGCGTGTTTACGACGACGGACCTGTCGACCGGACAGCGCAAGCGATTGGCCCTGATGAATGCATGGCTCGAGGAAAGACCCGTCCTGGTGTTCGACGAGTGGGCCGCGGATCAGGACCCGGCGTTCCGGCACATCTTCTACACGGAGCTGCTGCCCGATCTGAAGCGTCTCGGAAAGACCATCATCGTGATTTCACACGATGATCGCTATTTCGGGATTGCCGATCAACTCGTGCGGCTGCGCGAAGGCAAGATCGTCGCAAGCGAGGCGAAGGCGGATAACCTCGCGGCAGCTTCCGCAGTTCCGACCGACGCGCCGCTTTAGATCTATTGTGGCGAAGTGCGGGTGCTTTTTTGTCGCACGCGAACGTCAACATGCGATCCTGTTTTGCGACGGACCGTCGGATTTGTAGAGAATCTAATCTGCGTGTGCGCGCATTCCTTGTCAGCCTGTAGGCGAGTGATCTACACCTCGCGTCAGCGATGATCGAGATGCGAGGGCCGGATGAACAAGGCTTCGGATTCCGGGACCGGGCCTCGTGCGTTCCCGGTCGGCCCATATTCCGCTCTGACCGTTTTCCAGGAGGGCGATCGCCTTCGCGTCGTCGCCGACGAGGTGACGGCGTTGGAGTTGCGTCTGCGGGAGCGGGTCGATCATCTCGAGGTCCTGAATGCGTCGGACGACCGTGAGCTTGCGGCACGAGCCGTGTCGGCGTCTGCCGAGGCGCTGTTTGCCTGGCGGCCGGGTGCGGATCGGCTCGTTCTGGATTTCGGCGGTGGAGCGTCGCTTGCTCGGGAGCTGATCGATAGCGGCCTGGCCATCATGTCCGAGGGGCAACTGGTGCTGCTTCCCGAACTGGTCATGCAGCGACGGGACAATTGGCTGGTGAATCCCGGACAACCGCCATTGCCGCAACTCCACGTCATGACGGACGGACGGCGACATCCGCGACGGGCCGCAAAGCCGACGGGAAAAGTGTATGGCCGGTTCATCCCCTGGCTGTCGGAGGTCATCTCGTTTCGCGTGGCCGACCTCGAGAACGATCTCCATTTGTTGCATCGCTGGATGAATGACCCTCGCGTCGATGCGTTCTGGAACGAGGCGGGCGATCTCGACAAGCATCGACGATATCTGGCCGGCATCCTGGCTGATCCTCATATGCTGCCGCTGATAGGCTGCTTCGGTGATGAGCCGTTTGGCTATTTCGAGCTCTATTGGGCCAAGGAAAATCGCATCGCGCCGTTCTATGATGCCGGCGACTATGACCGGGGTTGGCACGTGGTCGTGGGCGAGGATGCCTTTCGCGGTCGCCGTTACATCAGCGCGTGGCTGCCCTCGCTGATGCACTACATGTTTCTCGACGATTGCCGTACGCAGCGGATCGTCGGGGAGCCGGCGGCGGCGCATTCCCAGCAGCTTCGCAATCTCGAGCTCTCGGGGTTTGCGAAGATCAAGAATTTCGACTTTCCCCACAAGCGGGCGACCCTGGTGATGCTGTTGCGCGAGCGCTTCTTCGCCGATCGACTCTGGCTTCCGGCAGCCGCCGGTCCGGCGGTCTCGTCCTAAAGCGCAAGCGGAGCGCGGCTTCATGTCTCATCAACTTGCGATCGAGCACGACGTCATCGGCGTCGGATTCGGGCCTTCCAACCTCGCGCTTGCCATCGCATTGGACGAATGCGCGAAGCGATCGCGGCTGAAATGCGCGCCGCTGTTCGTGGAGAAGCAGCCGCACTTCACCTGGCATGGCGGCATGCTGCTTCCAGGCAGCGACATGCAGATATCGTTTCTCAAGGATCTGGTCTCCTTGCGCGATCCGACCAGTCCCTTCACCTTCGTGAATTATCTGCACAAGCGCGGTCGCTTGCTGGAGTTCATCAACTGCCGGACGTTCCATCCGAGCCGCGTCGAGTTCAATGATTACCTCCAGTGGGTGGCGGACCATTTCAAGTCGCAGGCCGCTTACGGCGAGACCATCGTCGCCATCGAGCCGGTGACGGCCGGGCAGACCGTGACGTCGTTGCGCGTCCATTCACGGTCGCTCGCCGGCGGAGAGACTGTGCGCCTCGCACGAAATCTCGTGGTCGCGGTGGGAGGCCAGCCGTATGTCCCGCAGGTGTTCGCCAAGGCCGCTGACGATCGCAGACTGCTGCATTCCAGCCGCTATCTCGACCTGATCGAGCGTGTCGTCCCGCGCGGTCGGGCCGCGCGCGTGGCCGTCGTCGGCGGCGGACAGAGCGCGACCGAGGTGACGGTCGACCTCCATGGCAGATGTCCCGAGGCGCACATCGATCTGATCTTCCGCGGCCATGCTCTCAAGCCGTCCGACAGCAGCCCCTTCGTCAACGAGATCTTCAACCCGGACTATACCGATTTTGTCTACGCGCAGCCCGCCGAGCGGCGGGACGCGATCGTCCGCAATTTCCGAAATACGAACTATGCGGTGGTCGATTCCGATCTGCTGGACCAGTTGTACCGGCTGCTCTACCAGCAACGCGTCGGTGGCGACGCAAGGATCGCATTGCGTCCCCGCAGCGAGATTACAAATGTGAATGTGGGACCGGACGATATCGAAATCGGCCTGATCGACAAGTTCCGCGGCGAAAGCCGTCGTTCGACCTATGACGTCGTCGTGCTGGCGACGGGATATGACAGGGAAACGCCGCACGGGTTTCTCGAACCGGTCCGTCGCTACATTCGCGATGCGGCGCTGGACCGCAATTACAGGCTCGTGACCAGCCCGGCGTTCCGGCCGCAGATCCACCTCCAGGGCTATTCGGAATCCTCCCACGGCTTGAGCGATACGCTGATTTCGGTTCTTGCCGTACGCTCCCAGGAGATTGCGGAGTCACTGCTCTCGACCATTTCGCGCCGGGAGCTCATCGCCTAACCTGACCCGCGGCGATGATGTGCCATTGCTCTGCCGGACCAAGTGCATCCGGCACGGCAAGCACGGCCGGAGAGGATCCCGCATCGACGACCAATGTGTGCGGTGACACCGAAAAACCGACGCCGGCGGCCTTGAGGATTGCTTCCTTCAACGTCCAGTAGCGCAGGAAGAGACGGGACCGCAGCGCTTCGGGCGTTCTTGCGAACGTCCTGCGTTCCTCTGGCGACAGCGCGACTTCGATCAACTCGTCGAGATCGGATATCTGCCGAAGCGGCTCGATATCCACCCCGATGGGCATGTATGCCGCTGCAACGGCGACCGCGCCTCTGGCATGGCTCAGGCTGAAGTCGAGCCCCGTGGGAGCGTCAACGAGCTGGGGTTTGCCCAGCGGGGATGTCTCAAATCGCATCCGGTCGGCTGCCTGCCCTGTCAGGGCCCCCAACAGGAGACGCGCGCCGGCGTGTGCGGCAAGATAGCTCATTCGATCTTCCGCGTGGAGAAATCGTGCCAGACGCCTGGATTCTTCAGCGTCGAGCAACATCTCGGCTTCGTCGACACGGAGCGCTGCGTCGCTGCCGAGCGTCGCGCTTCGCAAGTGATGCGTCGCGCCCAACCACAAGAGGATCTCCCGCGGATTCTGCAACTCGGCTGGCCCGCGAATGCACGGATCCGGCAGAAATTGCAGGCGCAATTGACTGAGCGGAACCACAGATTTGACGGCGATCGACCAAGCGAAGGTCTCGCTTGCAAGCCGAGCCGATAACGCAGTTGCAAATGGTCCGCATTCCGTCTCCAGCTGCCTCGTCTCCATTCATTCGCGATGTCCGATAGATGCAATTTGGCGTGTTCCGAGATCGATTTGGAGTTTCCTCGACCTAGAACTTGTCTAATCGCGATCAACCGTGGCGTGTATACCCGGGACAACGCCGAACGGCTCTGCTAGAGATGTTCTTAGAACGATCTTTGGAATGTTTGCAGGTTCGGGTGGAACTGACCGTGAGGAAAGCCTTCGTTCTCAAGCAAAGCCACAGTCATTTGCCGGAGCGGATTGCAGTCATATTGGTTCACAGCCCACTTGCGGCGCTGATCGGCAGGGAGCCGTTGACGCGCATGAACTATCTCCTCGAGATCGCGTCGCTTCATACCAGGGCCGAACTCCTGGCGCAGCCCGGCCTGGGACGTTCGGGAGTGCGCCGGATCGAGAAGTGGATGTCCTCTCATGGACATCGCCTTCGCGATGTCGGCGAAAGTCTCGATAGCGTCATCTGTCACTTTGCCTTCCGGCATCGTTCCGTCCGGAAAGGCAGTCGCGATTGCCCTTCCTTGTCGGCAATCGCCTCGGTCTCAGAAGAGCGCTTGCGAGAAACAGCTTCTTAAAATTTTGGTTCGCCCTGCTACGTCATCATTGTCAGTAGCCATAAGGCCAGACTGGCCTCGCGCGGCTCCGAGTCCGTTTCGTGGCCGAATGCCCGATTGGATGCCGAATGCGCCAAACGCTCATGCGCTCTTGTGGCTCGGTCGCAGATGGGGCCACAAGAAGAACTCTTGATTGCATGGTTATCGAGGAAAAGCCGAAGAAATTGTATGCTCGAGGAGCAGAGAGGTGCGTTTGCCTCTTCGGAGCCTTGATTGATAAAGCTGCTTTCCATCACGACCCTTGGTAGTCGCTGGATGCAATAATCGGGAGGCACGAACGAGGTCTTGCGATTCGAACCCCTCGGTGAATTCTTCATAGATCGGCGCAAGCAATTGGAGGGCCTTACGCCTGCGGCCAAGCGCCATCCAATGCCAATGGTGGTCGCGATGCCGCCGGCCTCGTGGAGCATCTGCGGCACGATGCATCCTTGAACGGCTTCATTCCACGGGGCTGGGCTCCTGGAACAGGCCGCTCGACGCCGCCCGGCACCTTCGAGGATCACGTCAAGGACATGGCGATGTGGGGTGCGGCTGGACAGCCCTGTCCGAAGTGAAAAATCTCTTCATGTGGAGCCAACCCAAGCGAATTGAAGCTAGCTTTGATTTCCAGTTTGTTGGCGCAGCGGCTGCGAAAGGACAAGCCGGGCGAGAGGCTTGCTAAGATCCGATCGGGTTAAAAGCCGATGACGAAGGTCGTGGGCTGCCATCAAGCCAATGTTGCCGAACAAGCCGCGCGGCGTACCGCGGGTGAATGACCGCCGTGGACTCAACGGCATCTTCTGGGTTTTACGATCCGGGGCGCCATGGCTGCAGGCCAGTCGCCATGCTTCGCTGCCGGTGACTATCGGCTCGCCAACAAACTTCTTTCAACGCCGGGCTTGACCGCGAAGTGTTGGTATCGAGCGGATTCGATGAGGAAATAAGGAAGTAAAATCATATTATTGCATGCCAATATCCATTACCTCGCGGGTAATGGAAGGGGTGAACCCCGCATGCTAGGTTTTCGACCATGAACGCACATGCATCCACGGCGCATACCGAGCGCAGCCAGCCAATCCATATCGGTGATCATTTGCGCGAATGGCGGCAGCGCCGCCGCATGAGCCAGCTCGATCTGGCGGGCGAGGCCGAGATCTCGGCGCGGCATCTGAGCTTCGTCGAGACCGGCCGTGCCGCGCCCTCGCGCGACATGGTGCTGAGACTCGCCGAGCGTCTCGACGTGCCCTTGCGCGAACGCAACGTGCTGCTGGTCGCCGCCGGCTTTGCGCCGGCGTTTCCGCAGCGCCCGCTGGAGGATCCTGCCTTGAAATCAGCCCGCCAGGCGATCGACCTCGTCCTCAGGGCACACGAGCCCAATCCCGCGCTCGCGGTGGACCGGCACTGGAACCTGGTCTCCGCCAACCGCATGGTGGCGCCGCTGCTCGACGGCATTCCGCAGCGGCTGCTCGGCCAGCCCTTCAACGTGCTGCGGCTCGCTTTCCATCCCGAGGCGCTGGCGCCGCGCACGGTCAATCTCGCGGAGTGGTGCGGGCATCTTCTGGAGCGGCTGCACCGCCAATGCGAAGCGACGGCCGATCCGGAGCTGATCAAGCTCTACAACGACCTGAAGAGCTACCCGATCCCGGCGCGATCGGCGCCGCTGTCGAGCGACAATGTCGCCATCCCCTTCAAGCTGCGCCACGAGGGGGAGATACTCAGTTTCTTCTCCACCACCATGGTGTTCGGCACGCCCGTGGACATCACCCTGTCGGAGCTTGCGCTGGAGACGTTCTTTCCGGCCGACGAGCGTACCGCGGAGCGGCTGAAGCAGATGGCAGCAGCTATGAGCTAGCGCCCTTGCCTCGGGCCGGGTTCTGCCTATCTTTGGGCGAACCCTTGAAGTGCCCGAAGGAGGCGCCTGACATGAGCACGCTGAAACCGCTCCAGATCGACGTCGTCTCCGACGTGGTGTGCCCCTGGTGCTATATCGGCAAGCACCGCATCGAGAGCGCGCTGGCGCTCGTGCCCGACGTTCCGGTCAAGCTGAATTTCCGTCCCTTCTTCCTCAATCCCTGGGTGCCGCGCGAGGGCATCAGCCGCGAGGACTACCTCACCAAGAAATTCGGCTCGGTCGAGGCCTATAAGGGCATTGCGGGGCGCGTCGTCGCGGCCGCGAGCGAGGAGGGCCTCGTCTACAAGCCGGAGTTGGTGGCGCGTCAGCCCAACACGACCGACTGCCACCGCCTGATCCTGTGGGCCGAAGCGATCGGCAAGGCGCCCGAGATGAAGCAGCGCCTGATGGAGCTCTACTTCCGCGATGGCGGCGACCTCACCGATGTGAACGTGCTGGTGCAGGCGGCCGCCGATGTCGGTCTCGATGCCGACGACGTGCGCCGGCGCCTTGCCACCGACGAGGACGTCGCGCGCGTCTCGGCCGACGCGCAGGAAGCCGCCGAGAAGGGCATCTCCGGCGTGCCGACCTATGTGTTCGCGCAGAAATACGCCGTCTCCGGCGCGCAGGATCCGAACCTGCTAGCCCGCGCTATCCGCGAGGTCTCGGCGGAAATCAACGCGCAGGCGGCGGAGTAGGTTTCGCTTATTTGCGGAGGCGGCGGACCACCCGTCGCGCGGCCTCGTGCGCGGCGTTGAGGCCGACCAGTGCTGCGTGAATGAGCGCCACGACCGGATCGTTCCGCCGCAGCGGGATCAGCACGTCACCGATTGCGAAGCGTCCCCGCCAGATCGGGTTGATCATGGGGTGGTCGGCGCTCGCCGTGGAATCCGCACTGGCGATGGCAGGGTCGGCGCAGAGGTGGCGGGTGAGGTCGAGCGTGAGCTGCACGCCCGGCGAATATCTTGCAAAGCCTTCGTCGATGCCGAGCTTGAAGAAGAAGGCGCGGTCCTGATGGCGCAGCACGATGCCGGCAGCCACCGGAATCGTGCCGGCGCGCAAGCTGACGATCTCGCACTGCGCGGTCTCTGCCAGCGCCGCCACCGCGCGGCGGATGAAGGCCGCATCGCCCGCATGCTGGATCAGCGCGGTGCCGCGCTGGCCCTTCCAGCCGCTGGCTTCGAGTTGCAAGAATGTTTCGAGTGCGGGCCTGATGTCGTCAGGCCGGCGCGCGACCTCGAACACGACGGGCCCGTGCTCTTCGAGCCGATGGCGCAGACGGCGCAGCTCCTTGAGCTTCTTGGTGCCCAGCGCCTCGCGCAGCAGCGTCTCGCCATCCTGCGTCGCGTCGAGGCTGGCGCGGATGTAGGAGCTGAGAACACGCGGCTTCAAGCCGTCGCGATGCAGGACCTGATTGAGTGACGCCATCGCCGCGCCGTCGAGCGCGACGTCGTTCAGCACGAGCGCATGGGCTCCGGCCTCGCGCGCCCGCTGCAACAGATGCCTCGCCGCCTCGGTCGGAGCGTCGCGGTCGATCAGCGGGCTGCACAGCGTGCCATAGGGATGCGCGCTCACCAGCGCGGGCAGGGGAATCTTCCATGCCTGCCACAGCGAGATCACCGGCATCAGCCCGATCAGCCGCGTCGAAGATCCGTCGAATGCGGGCAGCGCCGAGGCATCCGTGCGACCGCGCGCGGTTGCACTGACGGCGAGCTCCCAGGCGGGCAGGTAATATCCGTTCGGCTCGACCGCGCGCTGCGCGAGCGCGCGCCATTGACCAGCCTCGATCGCACCAAGCGGGACGAGCACACGCGCCGCCGCGGCATGCTTTGCCGATGCCGGATTGATCGCTGCCTGGTGCGCGATGTCGACCACGTCCCGTCGTCCCCGTTCACGCGGGCTGAGCCCGGGTTACGCCGTCATCCTTAGCGCAAAGATTGGAAAATACCGTTGGAGCGCCGCTTCAATTCGAGCGGTAATGTTAACGTCTCATTCAGCATCCGGCGGCGGCCGCCGGATGCGCCATGGAATGCGGGAGCTACTGCTCGCCCGGCACGAAATGATCGCGGGCGCTTGCGCGCCCGCCGCCGGCCGTGTCGGTGATGGCGATATCGATGTCACGCGAGGTCTTCGGCAGGTCGTTGGGGCCGACCTGCACCGACAGCCTGACCTCGCGGGTCTGGTCCTGCCCGACCTCGATGACGGGCTTGCCGTCGCGGCTGGCGTCGATGCCGGCGACGCGAATGGTTGCGCCGGGCAGACCGGTGACCGCGAGCGCAAACGATCGCTGCGCGCCCTTGTTGAGGATGCGGACGGTGTAGTCGTTGCGCACCCCGCCATCCGAGAGCTGGACGAAGAGGGGATTGCGCTCATGCAGCACGTTGACGTCCATCGTCGTACGGGTCGCGAGGGCATAGAGCATGATGCCGCCGACGATGGCGATGGCCGCGGCATAGATCAGCGTGCGCGGACGGATGATGCGGTAGAGCGGCGCCTTGCCCTCGCGCCGGCGCTGCATGTTGATGTCCGTGTCGTAGCCGATCAGGCCGGCGGGCCGGCCGATCTCGCGCATCACGTTGTCACAGGCGTCGATGCACAGGCCGCACTGGATGCAGCCGAGCTGGATTCCGTTGCGGATGTCGACGCCGGTCGGGCAGACATTGATGCACTGGTGGCAATCGACGCAGTCGCCGGCGAGATCACCATGCGCGCGGGCGGCGTCCGCCTTCTTCACCGACATACGCGGCTCGCCACGGTCGCGGCGATAGGTGACGTTGAGCGCCCATTCGTCGGTCAGCGCCGCCTGGATGCGCGGCCACGGACACATGTAGATGCACATCTGCTCGCGGGCGTGACCGGCAAAGACATAGGTGGTGGCGGTGAGGATGCCGATCCAGAGATAGGCGATGAACGGGGCCTGGAAGGTGGCAAGCTCCTTCACCAGCGTCGGCGCGTCGGAAAAATAGAGCACCCAGGCGCCGCCCGTCCACCAGGCGATCATGATCCAGAGAAAGTGCTTCAGCACGACCTTCCGGATGTGATCGAACGTCCAGTAGCGCTTGTCGCCCTGCATGCGCTCGCGCCGGTCGCCCTCGACCCAGCGCTCGACCGCGTAGAACAGGTCGGTCCACACCGTCTGCGGACACATGTAGCCGCACCACAGCCGGCCGGCGACCGCGTTCATCAGGAACAGCGTCATCGCCGCGATGATCAGCAGGCCGGTGAAATAGTAGACCTCCTGCGGCCACAGCTCGATGAAGAAGAAGTAGAAGCGCCGATGCGGGAAATCGATCAGCACGGCCTGGTCGGGCAGGCCGGGTCCGCGATTCCAGCGCACGAAGGGGAGGAGATAATAGGTCCCGAGCGTGACGCAGAGGATCGCCCATTTGATGCGGCGGAAAGGGCCGTGGACGGATTGCGGATAGACCTTCCTCCGCTTCTCGTAGAGAGGTCCCTCGATGAAAGTGTCGTCGCTCATGCTGCGCTTCCCGCGTTTGCGTCAGCGAAGCCCTATTCCGGTGCACAGAAGAGACGGTACAAGGTCTCCAGCACCGAGCGGACCTCCTGGCTCGCGATGCTGTAGTATATCGTCTGGCCGTCCCGCCTGGGTTTGACCAGGCTCAATGCGCGCATCTTTCCGAGATGCTGGGATAGTGCGGCCGACGACAGGCCTGCGATGTCGGCGAGTTCGCCGACGGACTTTTCGCCGTCCAGCATGTTGCAGAGAACCAGCAGCCGCTTGGGATTGCCCATGGCGGAGAGGAGGCGGGAGGCCTCTTCGGCCTTCTCCTCCAGAGCGAGCAGTTCCTGATTCCGGGGCTTGCGCTTCATGACTGTCCAATATATTAGTATATTCGAAAATACGAAGCAACTGAAATGACGGTATTCGGTGCCCGAGGGGCGCCCCCGATCCGGAGGGCTCATGGTCTCGACATCATTTACACCGATCGCCTCCCTCGCTGGCGGCGTCCTGATCGGCGTCGCCGCCGTTCTGCTGATGTGGGCGACGGGACGGATTGCCGGGGTCAGCGGCATCGCGGCGCGGCTGTTCCCACCCTATGAGGACGGCGAATTCGCCGGGCGTTTCGCCTTCGTCGCCGGTCTCGTCGCCGCGCCCGTGCTGGTGCGGCTTATCACCGGAAGCCTGCCGGCGCAGACGATCGAGGCGGGGACGACCGTTCTGATTGTCGGCGGATTGCTCACGGGTTTCGGTTCGGTGTGGGGCAGTGGCTGCACCTCCGGCCACGGCGTCTGCGGCTTGTCGCGGCTCTCGGTGCGCTCGCTGGTCGCGACCGTCACTTTCATGGCGGCCGGCATGGCGACCGTCTTCCTGATGCGGCACTGGAGCTGATGACGATGGCAATCCTGGTCCAATTCGCGATCGGCCTGATCTTCGGTCTCGGCCTTATCGTCTCCGGCATGTCGAACCCGGCGAAGGTTCTGAACTTCCTCGACATCGGCGGCATCCCGGCAGGCACGTGGGACGCCAGCCTTGCCTTCGTGATGGCGGGCGCGGTGGCCGTGACCTTCATCGGCTTCAGCCGCGTCCTGAAGCTCGCGCGGCCGTTCTTCGCCGAACGATTTTATCTTCCGACGCGAAGCGACATCGATCCCAGGATCGTCGCAGGTCCCGCGATCTTCGGTGTCGGCTGGGGACTGGCGGGTTTCTGTCCGGGTCCGGCGCTGACGGCGCTCGGGTTCGGCTCGGCCTCCGCCTTCATCTTCGTTGCGGCGATGTGTGCCGGCATGGTGCTCGCCCGCTTCGTCGATCACCGGCCGTCATTGACGCGCTTCGTCACGCCGGCCGATCCGCTCGAAACCTGAAGTCACCGCGAAAGAGTAAGTCATGGACAAGAACTATCCAGAGATCACCCGGCAAATCTCCGCCAACATGCGCAAGCTGCGAAGCGACATTCCTGACACCATGAAGGGATTTGCCGCGCTGGCCCAGGCCGCGACGCGTGACGGCGCGCTGGACAAGAAGACCAAGGAACTGATCGCGCTGGCGCTCGGCGTCGCCGCGCATTGCGACGGCTGCATCGGCTTTCACACCGAGGCCCTCGTCAAGCTCGGCGCGACGCGCGAGGAGGTCGAGGAGACGCTCGGCATGGCCGTCTATATGGGCGGCGGGCCGTCGCTGATGTACGCCGCCGATGCGATCGCAGCCTACGAACAATTTCAGCAGCAATCGGTTGCCGCCTGACGCCGGTGATCGGATGCAGCCATATGGAAGGGACCGGGCGAGTTGTCTCGTCCGGTCCCGTCCGTCTTGGATCTACTGATTACCAGCGGTCGTCGACACCGACACCCACGCTGACACCAGGCGCGCGAATGCCGACGCCGGCGCGCGGACGATCGTCCCAGTCGCGATAGACGCGGCGTTCATAATAGCGCTCGCGCGGCATGGCGTTGTAGGAGTCGCGCACGATCACGCGCGCCCCGCCACGGGTGCGATAGCAATTGCCGGCGTCATCGCAGACGAGCCGGACTTCCTGGATGAGATCGGGGTTGGTGTATTCGCTGGTCGTGTAGATGTCGGCTGCCTTCGCGCCGCTCGCCGCAGCGAGGGCCCCGACGCCGGCCAGCAGTGCAATCGCAAATGTCCGCATCATATCCTCCTCCGAAACTGCCCTCTGCGGGTACAAGAAGGGGAGGCGGCGATCGTTCCGGTCTAAATGCAGGATTTTCCCGGAACTGGATTTGGCGTGCCGGAAATGTTCCCCGAGGCGACACCCGCCAATCCGGCGAAGCATCATGATTGCTTCGAGCCGTCTGCCGATTTCCACTCTGGGGTAGGTTGAAGCAGCACTGTGGATCTGGTCTCGGATGCGCCCGATATGTTCCGCCTTACACAGGGCAGACGACGAGGCCTGTCAGATCGGCTCATAAACCTCGGACCCGCAGATGTCGTCGGCTTCCGCGCGACGGCGATCGACAACCTTTCCGCCGGTGATGGTCACGATGTAGGTCTGGGCGCCAAGCGCGGTGCCGGTTGCGGAGGTGAGCTGCGCGCGGACGCAGGCGGTCCAGCCGGGCCCTCGCACCTCACGATGCGGCGTGGCGACGTGCACCTCGCGCGGATAGGACGTGTTGAGGAAGACGACATCGATCTGCTCGCGCACCACGCGCTTGACGTCGGGTGGCGGCTCGGGCGCTGGCTGCTCGGCTTCCTTCATGCGCATGAACTCGGGCACCGGCGCGCGGCTGTCGGCAATACCGCAGGCACCGAGCGCGAGCGCGCCGGCCAGCAGCGCCGCATGAGCAATGATCCGCAACATCCGTGAAGGGTCCCCCCGCGGGCGAACAGATAGGCACGAATGCGATCTGGCGAAGTCCTGGCCGATCAAGATTTGCTGAAGGCCTGGAACCCACGGCATTTGCTATTAGGGGATTGCAGGCTAGTTTGTACCCCAGACGAAGGGGATTGCGTCAATGAAGATTTTGGTCATAGCGGCTGCGGTGCTGGCATTGGTGGGCAGCTCGGCTGAGGCGCAGATGAGTGGCGGCAGACGCCAGCCTAACGAGGGCGGCCAGAAGGCCGACAACAAGCCCAAGGTCGACGAGGGGGCCTACAAGGCGGCGCTCGAGCGCATTCCGGAGCCCAAGGATAAGTATGATCCGTGGGGCGGGGCGCGTCCGCCCGAACCTGCCAGGAAACCCAAATAAACCCGATGGGCGCTGGCGACAGGCCAGTGCCATCTGATCGCTGCCACCGAGGATCTCGATCAGCCCAGTGGAAGAGTTGGCGGCGTCGTCGGCGATCGCACGCGTGCTGGCGACCTGCGCCTTGCGTCGCTGCCATCGTAGCAGGCACTCATAACCAAGTTGTGGATGCGATACGAACAGTCGTTCACATCATGCGCGCTATTGCACGAAAGCGAGACCGACGCGCCTGTCGCTGCGCCACACAGGGCGGCAACTCCGCACGAAATTGTCGCGCGCGATCGAGAGTGTGAATGATTGCGGCAATGTGACGGGAGTCTCGAGGTCGATTGCAGCGCCGTCTGCGGATATGTTTCGCACGGTGCACGCGACGCCGCTGTTTTCAAAGGTGATCTTTCCACCCTTGAAAACACGGTGACGCTGCGCTGCACGTTTCTCGATCATCCGCGTTGATCCACAATGATGATTGTGAAGTAGTGCATAGAAATTACGTTGAACTAAACTCAATACTGGCGCTACTTGCACAGCGCTTCAGACTTCGTTTACGACATTGAAGCGGAGTCTCCCTCTCCGCCGACTTTCCCCACAAGCCTTTTTTGCGGCGTTACGCGCCGATGGAGATACTGATGAAGACCACGCTTTCGATTTTGTTCGCCGCAGCGCTCTCGCTGTCATCGGTGCCCGCCCACGCCGTCAAGTGGGACCTCTCGACCATGAGCTGCAAGCAGTTCCTCGAGAGCGGCGAAGACAACATCCAGGTCGTGCTGACTTGGATGGACGGCTGGTACAAGGGCGACGAGGACAACGCGATCATCGACACCGACGTGTTCATCGAGAACGCCAAGAAGTTCGGGGCCTATTGCGGAAAGAATCCGACCGCCAGCATCGTCACCGCGGCCGACGAAGTGCTCGGCAAGTAAGCTGTGCAACGTCTGGGGCGCGATTGAAATCGCGCTTCGGCCTTCTGCTTCGATGCGATCGTCATCGAGAGCCGCGGTGCGCTTGAGCGCTCACGCGGCTCTCTTCGTTTCGGATGATGCTCACCCCGGCAACATCGCGAACGCGCTCGACACCATTGCCACCGGCTTGTTGTCGGTGGCGGAGAGCAGCGTGACGCGGCCAAAGCTCATGGTGCGTCCGAGCCGGACCACGCGGGCGTCCGCGAGCACGTCCGACGAGGAGGCCGCGCGCATGAAATGCGTGGTCTGGTCGACCGTGGTCATCGGACGGTAGCCGCGATTGGCGGCGAGGATCGCGATGACCATCGCGGTGTCGGCGAGGGCCATCAGCGCCTGGCCGCAGACGACACCGCCGTTCCGGCACAGCCGCTCCGAAAACGCCATCCGGAGCAGCGCACCCGGCTGCCAGTCCGGCGCATCGGCGGGCTGCGTGTGCTCGATGCGCTCGACCGAGAGGTTGAGATCCTGGACCCAGGGCGCAAAGACCTCGCCGAGGATGCGTCTGGCCTCAGTGATGCCGAACTCGGCTTCTGGCTGCGATGGCATTGCGGCGTGTCCTCCATTGTTGCCGGATGTTTCTGCCATTCTGCGCGGATCGGCACGGCAAAGTCACCCGGTCTGATGCCGGTCCCGTCGGCTTGAAAATGCCTGACTTCGCCCGATATGATGCCGCGCTCGGGTGGATGATGTTGCGTCGGTGTGTCCTCGTGTTTTGGCTGGTGGCGCTCGGCCTTGTGCTGGACGGGTGCACCAGATGCGGCCCGATCTGGGACGACTGGCTGCACGCGCCGAAATCGTGCAGATCGGACCGGCTCTAGCGGGCCATTCGGCCCTGAGCGCCCCCTGCGGTCACGGACGAGCTGTGATAGGGATGACAGGCGCGGCTGATCCGCGCCGCCAAGGATGATCCAAGGATGATCAAGGAGTAGATGATGAAGCTTTTCCGTATGGCGGCGGTGCTGGCCGTGCTGGCGGGACCGGCCTACGCGCAAATGCCCAATATCAATTTGATGCAGGACGCGCCGAGCAAGAGCCCGGAAGAAAAGGCCGCGGATGCCGAGCGTGAAAAGGCCTACAAGGAAACGCTGAAGAAGATTCCGGACGCCAAGTCGTCCAGCGATCCCTGGGGCGGCATGCGCGCCGATCCGCCGAAGCAGGCTGCGCCGAAGGCGTCGGCCGCGACCACCAGCGCGCCGAAGAAGACCAAGGCCGGCACGGCCGCCAACTGAGCCTTTCGGCCGGAGGCGGCATGCGCCTTTCGGCCGGGACTCCTCCTCGGCCGGTCCGCTCCCTACATTGCCGGAAGGTGTTGCGTAGAGGAGGACAGGTGATGGCCGATCGTCCGCGGGATCTCGCCGAGCGGATGGCGCGCCGGCGCAAGATTGGCGGCAAGCCGGGCGAGCACGCCGGCGACGGCTATCTGCGCGAGACCTTCACGCTGCCGCGCGCGGCGGCGCGGGCGAGGGCGCAGGCCTTCTTCGCCCGCTACCCCAAGGCCGGCTATATGAGCGCGGTCGAGACTTGGCGCGAGCTGCCCGGCGGCGACATCGAATTCACCATGCGGCGACTGCCCAGCGCCGATTGAGGTCGGCCTCTAGTCGAGCGTCTCGGCGACGATGCGGATGCGGAATATGGGCTCCTTGGCCTCGTCCAGGAGCTCCATGTGCCATTCGGAGTTTTCCGGGAGCTTGCGGGCGATGCCCGCGGCCATGTCGGCGCAGACGCTGGTCATCTCCTTCCAGGCCAGATCGCGGTCGGCAAATTCCGACGCCTGGTCCGCACAGCCGGAATAGCGCCCGTTCCGGATTCGAAAGAAATAGAGCGGCATGGCTGGCACCGATCGCGTGACGGCCCCGCCCCCAAGGCCACGGCGCGCAGTGCAATCCCAAACCACAGGCAGATCAATTCCGGGCGGCTACGGGATGCAGGCCCCAGCGTGCTCCGCCGCACAGAAGGGGCCGTGACGCCGCCGATCCGGCGCGTCCGGTTCAGGCCGTTTTGGTCAGGCGGTCTTGTTCAGGCCGTCTTGCGCCTGATGGCCTTCAGCTCCCGATCGATGCGCAGCTGCACCCGCCGGATCGCCAGCAGGTCGATCTTGGTCTCGGTCTTGCCGGTCTTGACCTGCTCGCCGATGCGGAACTGCCATTGCCAGATTCCGGGAATGGCCGTCTTGGCAACGGTGAACTCGACGCCCCTGTGATTCATGGTTACCTCCCCACGATTCACCTTCGATCAATGTAGCAGTTTGGCCGTCATGATATTCCCTGGACAAGCAAAATCCGCTGGCAAGCCGTGGACGGTTCACGGAAATCGCGAAAGCGCGCGCGCCCCGAAGCAAACGAAATCGAATTCCGAAAGAGGCCGGCTCGCAAAGCGCGATGCAAGACCATCGCCCGAAACGCAGATGCAGCTGAGCGCGGCTCAGGAACTCTGTTCATGGTCGGAGAACCACGGGGTCGTTCGAGGGTCATGGGTTAACGATCGGTTGTGACGCCGGCGATCCCGATCGAACGCGAAGAGCCGAGGCCGCCTCGATGCGCGCGACGGCATGTGGCTTGCTTGGCCTCGTGACGGCAAGCAACATGGGCGCGTCATGCTCGGCATTCCCCGCCGCTACAGTCATTTCGTCTTCGGTGTCCTCCAGTCCGGACTGACCTCGCTGATCGCCGCGGGGATCGCCAGCTTGCCGGCTGACGGCGCGATGCTGTTCGCTCGGCACTGGATGCTGTCATGGCTGATCGCATGGGCCGCGATGCTGCCCGTGGTGCTGCTGGCGGCGCCCGCGATCCGCACCTTCTCGCTGCGGCTGACGCGGGAGGAGAGGGGCCGGTGAACCGGCATGAAAAAACCCGCCTGGGGAGAGCCAGGCGGGGTCGAAAGTTATTGGAGGCTGAGGTGCTGGGCTGCAACACCATAAGCCTGATGACCCTAGCCGGCTGAGCTTACGACAGCCTGACAAGCCCGCGAATCGAATCCAGATCGGCGCTCACCCATGCCCGCCAACAGAAAACCCCGCTCGTGGGAGAGCGGGGTCGTCGGTTGGGTATGGAGGCCCGGTGTTGGTCCACCGGGCAAGACGACATTAGGCGACCAGGCTTACGGGTCCCTGACGACGGCATCGAAACCCGCGCGGGAGAGGCCGCAGACTGGCCCCGCGCCGGTCCCAATTTGGTCACCCGATCGCAACACTCGAGCCACAGCCACAGGCGAGATTCCGAAAGGTCCGGTGCAGCCATGGGGGAAACGTGGCTTGCCGGCAACGGGGTAGCATCATGGATAACGTAGAGCGGTCGTTTGCCGCCGCGACGGCGGTTGGCTTTGTCGTGCTGGTGATCGGCATCGGGCTGCTGGCGCTCATGTAGATTTGGCCGGCATGCGCCGGCGGCAACTGGCCCTGTCTTTCAAAAAAATCGGAAAACAACCCCATGCACAGTAGGCGGGTTGGGGTTTTCCCTGCTGGGTCAATGATTTAGAGGTAGTATTTAGATACCTTTGGAGCCCGCAATCACCCTGAAGCGGGCGTAACGCCGACGCGTGATGCCGGGCCCTCGCCATGACAGGCGGCCCGTGCTGGCCGCCGCTTTCCGTGGCGCGTGCCTGGCGGGCAGGGACGGGCGGGTTGCCTGCCGCGTCGCCGGCGTGCCTCGGTCGGCTCCGCAGCCCGTCCTATCGCCCTAATGAACCTTGATCACGTCCAGGGGCAGGTGGAGCTCGGCGGCACGCTCCTGGCGGTCCTTCTTGCGGAACTGGTTTTCCTTCCGCTCGAACTTGACCATCTCCTCATGCGCCGCCTCAAGCAGGCGATTGCGCCTGGTTGCATTCTGGTGCGTGTTTTCCGTCATGACCGAGAATTCCCACTGTTGCGGTCCAACCCACAGAAGCCGCAGACCGCGAAAAGGTTCGATGCCAAAAGATTGCGGAAGCATGACGGCGTCCTGCTCATGCGTCTTTGATGCGCGTCAGCTTCGGTCGAAGAAGGACGCTGCGAGATTGGAGTCAGAGGCGTTGCTGCGCAAGTTCGGAGAGCCGAGAGGCCGCCAACTGAGACGGCTCACTGCGCCAGCCGAGGCGGCCTTACGTCTTCGGCGTCGTCCAGCGTTCCTGCGGCGTGTCAGTCCATGACGTGCCGAGCGGGCGCATCGTGATCCAGGTCTCGACCAGCTTTCCGTCCTCGATCCGGTAGCTCTGCATCCCGGCCCGGCTCTGCCTCTCGCCGGTCCTGGAATCGCGCCATTGGAACGAGAACCGGAACCAGGCGCGGTCCGTCGTAAATGAATGGTCGTAGACCACGACGCGGATGCCCGGTCGGTCCTTGTGGACGCCTTGCAACTCGGCTGCGTAAGCCTCCCGCGTCACGGTCCGATCGCCGTTCTCGTCATGCCTGATGTAGGTCGGCCCGACGCAGCTCGGGACCAGGTCATATTGGCCGTCGTGCCAGACTCGTTCCCATCGGTCGAATAGATCGCGCACCTCGTTTGACACTGGCCGGCTCCATCGCGTTGCGATGCACCGTAATTGAAAATGGGCCACCGTGAAAATCAAACCGGGGTCCTGAGCCCGGAAACAGGCCAGCGTCAAAATCCGGGTGCCGGACTTTTCGCGTATCGATTTAGTGTCACTGTCACCGAAATGCGCGCCAGCCTGCGCGCGCGAAGCGCGGCAGGGTGCCAAGTCGGTCCCCGAGGCGCGCCTCTCAAGGTCAGGCGACGGTATCCGGTCGGCAAGATCGGGTCTCTCAGTCGCGGCTCAGTTACAAACTTCAGCCTGCGTGGTCCCGCCAGGGCCAGTAAATCCCGGCGCGCCGCGCTCAAGTCTGCAGCCCGGGCGAACTGGCCGACACCCAGCGGCCGAGCAGAACATTTGGCCCGAGGACGTGGCTTGCGGTTTGGGCGGAGATGATTCGATCTGTTTGCGCCCGTCGTCACGCGCCTTCGTCTCGTCGCGGGTCGCGACGGGCTTCTTGTCCTGGACCTTCTCGCACTCGTTGTCGTCGTTGACCCGATAGCCCGCGCGACAGGTGATCTTCACGCAGGCGTCGCCATCAGCCCTGGAGCCGCGGTCGCAGACCAGCGGGCAGACGCGTCCCTGCTTGCCCTTGATCGCATCGAGAGCGTCGAAGCTCGCCAGCCTGGTGTCGAACTTCGTCCCGGCATGCTTGTTGAACAGCGTCAGCGAGCGTTGCGAGGTCGCATTCCACTCTCCGTCAGCTGCACCCGTCAGACACCCGACGCGACGGAGTTCTGACTGCACCAGTTTGGTCGTCTCCTGCGGCGAGAGGCTGGGCGGCGATTGCGTTGGGGCAACTGCCGCGACCTTCTGCTCGCCGTCACGCTGAGCCTTCTCAGTCGCCTGTTTTGCGGCAAGCTCGGAAGCCGCCTTGTCGTTCGCGATCTTGTCGGCAAGCGCCTTCTCGGCGGCCTGCTTGTCGGCCAGCGCCTTGGCCACGGCGGCCTCGGCATCTTTCCTGCGCTGCTCGGCTGCGGCCGCCTTGGCTTCCTCGACCTGCTTGGCCTTCTCGGCGGCGACGCGGGCATCTTCGGCGGCCTTGGCGGCGACTGCTGCCTTGTCCTGCTCGGCCTTCTTGGCTCGCTCCGCGACGAGCCGCGCCTTCTCGTCTTCGGCCTGCCGCGCCTTCTCTGCTGCGGCCGCGCGCGCATCTTCGGCGCCGATCTTCTTCAACTGCACGCGCGCAAGGTTTGCGTAGAAGCCCTCGGGATAGGTCTGGAGAAACGCTTCCCATGCGTCGCGGTCGCCCGCCTGCAGCGCCAGCTCATAGTCGCGGCGAACTGCATCCTGGGGATTTGCCTGCGGCCCGGCCGCAACCGGCTTCGCTGCGACCAGCGGCACGTCGTCGCCGCCCAGCGAACCGTAGACATAGGGCTCCTGCTTGTGGCCGGTGTTCTTCAAGACATCGTCACGAACGAAGCCAAAGGCCTTGCGCAGATCGAGTCCCGGCGTCGGCAGCCGCTCGACCAGGGCTGCGGCGAACGGACTGTTTTTGGAGTCGCCATCCGAAGCCGTCGAGCCCGCCTTCGCCGCGAAGGCGATCATGGTGTTCGGGCTGGTCGCCTCGACCTTGGCGAGACCCCGGCCAATGGCGCGGGAAGCGACCGTGCGCTTCATCGTCTTGGCGAACGGATTGTCCCTGCAGGCGTCCAGGATGACCAGGCGAAGCTGCTTGGCAGGCTCCACGGCAAAGAGCGCCCGGTCGAGCGCGACGGTCTCGTCGAGCACGTCGCCGTCCGTTTCCAGCGCAGCATCCGTGGGGATCAGATAGTTCGTCCCGTCGAGCTCGATGCCGTGTCCGGCATAGTAGATGACGGCAACTTCGGCTTCGCGGGTCCGGCCGGCGAACTCACGCAACGACCTGCGCATGTCGGCGGCGTTGAGGTCGAGCCTGACATCGACATTGTCGAAGCCGGCCTTCTTGAACATGCCGCCGACCAGGGTGGCATCGTTGACCGGGTTGCTGAGCCGGGGGACGCTCTTGTAGGCGGAATTGCCGATCACAAGCGCGACGCGCCGTTCGGCCATGGCCGGTCCGCATCCGAGCCACACGGCAAAAAAGATCAAGAAAAACCGAAGCGCGCCCATTACAGCCCCAAATCAATCGCGAGCAGCGTATTCACAGCCTGCCGAAAGGCAAGCGGATGGTATGTGCGCTACATCACTAGTCGGGTCAGTCAGTTCCCGTCTGCTATGCGGGCGTTTAGGGGATGAGGTAATCGAATGATCTAACTTCCGCTGGTCGCCCATCGCGACATTTGCTGCGGTTGCACAAGGCAGCCAATATCGGAGCGAAGCGGACATGGTCTTTTCTTCAGGGATGGCTGCGAATGACCACGCCGGGACGGATCCGGATCTATGCCGGGCAACTCGATAGCTGAGGCATGCTTTGCTTCTACGCTGGCTTTGGCGGTTGAAGCCCCGGCGATGTGAGCCACTCGCTCATGTGCGAGCCGGTCTCGGCTTGTCTGGCTTTGCGGAGAAGGGTTTCGCGCTCAGGGCCGTGCGGGAGCTCCTTGGCTTGCTCTCTTAATCGTTCGGCTTCTCGGGCCAGGCGTTCTTCGAGAGACAGGGTTTGCTTGATCCTGCGACGATGCTGCATGACTCGCCTCGTGGCTTACGGGTCCTAACCGTTGGGTTTGAGTTCTGGCGACCTTAATATGCAGACGCGCCGCGTTCTGTTCCAAAGTGGACATTTCATGGTGTTCTTCTGGCGGAACGGCCCGGCCTTACACCCCAAACGGGTTAATCCAAACTGCGCAGGAACGGGTTTGGCTGTCCTAATTGGACACCCGCAGAACCAAATTGGGACATCCAGCGGATGCCCCTTTTGGGCAGTCACGGTTTCCCGCTAACGGGCATAAGCTGAATTAGCCCACCGGACGGATCCAGCCCCCCAGCCCCTAGTCCGGAGAGCGGGCGGCCCTACCGCGCACCCAGCGAGGCGGGGCCGCTGCGCGTGGGGCTCCCGTTTGCAAATCCTGATTAAGCCGATTGCCCCATCGCACGGGGATGGCGCCCTGGTGCATGTTGATGTGCATGGGCCGGCGGTAGCCTTGGCTGGCCCGGTACCTTGGCCCCAGCTCGCCGTTCCCTTGAGTTGGGGCCTTTTGCTGTCTGCAAGCAAAAACGCCGCCCGCTCAAATATGGCGCGGGCGGCGGCTTTCCAGCCCCAGGGGGGATGATGCAAAACCCCGGTAATCCTTCGTCTGCACACCCCATGCCAAGGTTCATTGTGCTGGAGCGCGACACTTTGATGCCGGTGGAGCTCCAGTGGGATCCGAACGTCGTTCAGCTTGGGACACTCAGGCTCAAATACGGACAGCATCCCAATCCGGGGTGCTGTCCTAATCAGGACACCCGCAGAGGCAGATCAGGACACTGGGAAATCTGGGGGCGGGGACCCTCTCAGGAACGATTGCTGGATTGCCAGGTTTTCCTGGTGCCCTTCCCCAAGGGCGACTCCGATTGGCCCCAGCTCATGCCCCCGCCCCACCCGTGCGAGCTGGGGCCTTTTTCGTTCAAAGAGGCCGCCAATTGAGGCGGCCTTACTTCGGCGGATGTAGCTCGCTCTTGAGCCAGCCCTGCACTTGTTCAGCTTTCAGGGGGTCAGGGTCGAACGTCGCGATCTTATGGTCGGATTGCCATAGCTCTATCGCGTCGTTTTCCACCAGGGACTTGGCCCGTTCCTTGGCCGCAGCATCATCCGCGCAGATCAGGTCGAGGCGCTGTTTGATGTGCCCATCCTCGCCAATCACATAGGCTTGGTACTCACGCATCTGACGGCCCTCAGCAGCCGCGATGAATGGAACCCATTAAATGCTCTTGTTCCATTCCTTGCAAGGTTCGCTACATGTTCTTTGGGATCAAATACCTTGATCTATCCCAAGGATTGGCCCGGACCTGAATTAGGCGTGAAGGCGATTATGCGCCTGTCCAAGGACAAGCACGATTTTTGGGAGAAGATGGATATCGCCTATCCGAAGTGGAACGACGCCAATCTGCTTCTGCCGTTCGACGATCTTCCTAGGCTAGGGAAGCCCAAATGAAAGAGGCCGCCAACTGAGGCGGCCCTTGCTGTTGAATTTTAAACGGCCCCAATAGGGGGCCGCCAACCCGTCTGGCGGGTTTTCCTCCAGCAGTCGGGGGGGCACCTTTCGGCTGGGGGCGCGAGCAAACGCGCAGCCGAGCCGATTGTTCCCCAAAAAGGTGTTCTCTTAGCGGAACGCCCTGGCCTTTATTCGCCACACCCAGAACGAGTTAATCCTAAACACGCATGAACAGGTTGTGGCGATTCGCGAACAAAATAGGCCACTTCGAAATTCAGCTTAGGCCACTAGGGGTTAAAACAGGCCAGCGCCCAAATCCGCAAAAGAACATATTGCGAACTAGGAACAAATAGGGTACATTGCTTTTATCGTCGGCCCGCCTCGCCAATCGTTTGTCCCCCTAGCGAATCCTCGCCATAAGGAGCACGACCCAATGTCCGCAACTGCCCTGCGTATCGTCGAAGGATCTTCCATGGACAAGAGTAAAGCCCTGGCCGCCGCGCTCTCCCAGATCGAGCGTCAGTTCGGCAAGGGTTCGGTGATGAAGCTGGGCAAGAACGACCGGTCGATGGACGTCGAGGCGGTATCGTCCGGCTCGCTGGGGCTCGATATCGCGCTCGGCATCGGCGGCCTGCCCAAAGGGCGCATCGTCGAGATCTACGGGCCGGAATCCTCGGGCAAAACCACGCTGGCGCTGCACACGGTGGCCGAAGCGCAGAAGAAGGGCGGCATCTGCGCCTTCATCGACGCCGAGCACGCGCTCGACCCAGTCTATGCGAGGAAGCTCGGGGTCAACATCGACGAGCTGCTGATCTCGCAGCCCGACACCGGCGAGCAGGCGCTGGAAATCTGCGACACGCTGGTGCGTTCGGGGGCGGTGGACGTGCTGGTGATCGATTCGGTCGCGGCCTTGGTGCCGAAGGCCGAGCTCGAGGGCGAGATGGGCGATGCGCTGCCGGGACTTCAAGCGCGGTTGATGAGCCAGGCGCTGCGCAAGCTGACGGCCTCCATCAACAAGTCCAACACCATGGTGATCTTCATCAACCAGATCCGCATGAAGATCGGTGTGATGTACGGCTCGCCGGAAACGACGACCGGCGGCAACGCGCTGAAGTTCTACGCCTCCATCCGTCTCGACATCCGCCGCATCGGCGCGATCAAGGAGCGCGACGAAGTGGTCGGCAACACCACGCGCGTCAAGGTGGTGAAAAACAAGCTGGCGCCGCCCTTCAAGCAGGTCGAATTCGACATCATGTACGGCGAGGGCGTTTCCAAGATGGGCGAGATCCTCGATCTCGGCGTCAAGGCCGGAATCGTCGAGAAGTCCGGCGCCTGGTTTTCCTATGACAGCCAGCGCCTCGGCCAGGGCCGCGAGAACTCGAAAGCGTTCCTGAAGGCCAACCCCGACATCACCGCCAAGATCGAGACCGCGATCCGCCAGAACTCCGGCCTGATCGCCGAGCAGATCCTGGCCGGCACCCCGGAGCGTGACGCCGACGGCGAGGAGCCGACCGAGGAGTAAGTTTTAACGCGAAGAGTTTTTCGCGAGGAGCGGGCGCTGAGGACGTTGAGTTGCCGACGTCTTCGGGGCCCGTTTCGTTTTGCGTGGGGGTGGGTGCGTTCGCGATGAAGCGTATGATCCTGACCAGTTCGTCCGGCGTCGGTCTCACCTACGCCGATCGCGCCGACATGGTTGTCCCGCTCATCTTTCGGTTCGTGTCAGGACCGCTGCCCACGTCGTACCGCCTCGATAAATACCTCAAAGGGGGCTCTTTCAGAGGCGATCCGGAGGTGCGTTGGTCCGATCTTGTTGCCCGGTCTCCTGAGACCGGTCTCGCGCACAAGGAACTCCCGCTGGTCTGGTTCTGCGAGACCTGCGGCGTCGAGCTCATCGAACTGTGGTTTGATCCCGCCCCGAACAATCAATTGCAGCTGATCTGGATCCTCGATTATCTCCGCGCCGAACCCTACATGGCCGAGCGCCTGAAATTGCGACTCGTCGATTTCGATTTGCTCGGCGCAGACGTCGCCGGGCTTCGCGAGCGTACCGTGCGGGCGCTCGATGTGACGGAGCGCGACTTCGAGGTTGCTCGCATGGCCTGGGAGGCCTACCGCGCGCCAACGCCGGAGCTCTGTTTCGGGCTCCTGAGCAGGGATTTGCCAAGGCTGCCGTTCCTGAAACCGGCCCTGGAGCAATTGTTGGCCGAACTGCCGTCGCCGACAAATGGATTGGGCGCGACGGAAGCGCGGCTTCTCGAACTGATTGCGAGGGGACACAACCGTACCAAGGAGCTGTTTCAGCCGGGCGGCCTGCTCGAAACACGCGTGTTCGACCAGTGGGAGCTCGGCCCTTTGCTCGAAGGGCTCGCGTCCGGTCCGATGCCGGCGGTCGCCGGTCTCGATCCGAAGCTCGCAACGCTCGCTCCGCACGATGCGCGAGGCCGCAACGCCGCCTATCGCCGGAGCCGGCTGTTGCTGACGGACTTCGGCAAAGCCGTGCTTGCGGGCCGGGAAGACTTCCACAGCCACAATCCGATCCGGCGCTGGTGGGGCGGCACGCTTCTGACCAACGAACGACTTTGGCGTTGGGACGCGCAAAGCCGCTCGCTGGTCGCGCCTTAAGCTAGGTTGTAGGGTCGTGTAATCGCATATGACTTTTGGCAGGGCCTGAGCGCGCGCCTCGTCCTTCGAGACGACCGCTCCGCGGTCTCCTCAGGATGAGGCTAAGCGGCATCTTTGCCGGTCGAAAATTGCTGCTGCGCCCTCTGTCCTCGTCCTGAGGGCCCGCCAAAGGCGGGCGTCTCGAAGGATGGGCCGCAGAGCAGCGGCCTCAAATGCGATTGCCCTGGATTGTAGGGTGGGTCACGCGTTCGGCTAATCCACCCTACGAATCCCTTACTCCGCCGCTTCCGCGTAGTCGCTCACCGGCGGACACGAGCACACCAGATTGCGGTCGCCATAGACGTTGTCGACGCGCCCCACAGGGCTCCAGTATTTGTCGGTGCGCGAGACGCCGTCGGGGAAGCAGCCCTCGGCACGCGTGTAGGCGCGATTCCACGCATCATCCGCGATGTCGTGCACGGTGTGCGGGGCTTGGCGCAAAGGCGACGCCTCGATCTTGAAGCGGCCGGCCTCGACCTCGGCGATCTCCTTCCGGATCGCGATCATCGCCTCGCAGAAGCGATCCAGCTCCGCCTTCGATTCCGATTCGGTCGGCTCGATCATCAGCGTGCCCGGCACCGGGAAGCTCATGGTCGGAGCGTGGAAGCCGTAATCGATCAGGCGCTTGGCAATGTCGTCGACGGTGACGCCGCTGGTCGTCTTGAGCGCGCGCGGGTCGACGATGCACTCATGCGCGACGCGGCCCTTCTCGTTCTTGTAGAGCACCGGGAAATGCGCATCGAGCCTTGCGGCAATGTAGTTGGCGTTGAGGATCGCGATTTCGGTGGCGCGCTTCAGGCCTTCGCCGCCCATCATCAGGATGTAGATGTAGGAGATGGTCAGGATCGAGGCCGAGCCGAACGGCGCCGCCGAGACCGGGCCGACCGGCGCATCCGTCTGCGTTGCAGGATGACCGGGCAGGAACGGCGCAAGATGCGCCTTGACGCCGATCGGGCCCATGCCCGGGCCGCCGCCGCCATGCGGAATGCAGAAGGTCTTGTGCAGGTTGAGGTGGCTGACGTCGGCGCCGTAATCGCCGGGCCGTGACAGACCGACCTGCGCGTTCAGGTTGGCGCCGTCGAGATACACCTGGCCGCCATGGCCGTGGACGATGTCGCAGATCTCGCTTATGTGCTCCTCGAACACGCCGTGGGTCGAGGGATAGGTGATCATCACCGCGGCGAGATCGTTCGCATGCTTGTCGGCCTTGGCGCGAAGATCGTTGACGTCGACGTCGCCGTTCTTCTCGCAGGCGACCACCACCACGTCCATGCCGACCATCGCGGCCGAGGCCGGGTTGGTGCCGTGGGCGGAGGAGGGGATCAGGCAGATCTTGCGATGCGACTGTCCGCGCGCGGTATGATAGCCGCGGATCGCGAGCAGGCCGGCGTATTCGCCCTGCGCGCCGGAATTCGGCTGCAGCGAGATCGCGTCATAGCCGGTGATGTCGCACAGCCACCTTGAAAGCCGCGCGAACAGCGCGTGATAGCCCTTGGCCTGCTCGCGCGGGGCGAACGGGTGCAGGGAGCCGAATTCCGGCCAGGTCAGCGGCATCATCTCGGTGGTCGCGTTCAGCTTCATGGTGCAGGAGCCGAGCGGGATCATGGCGCGGTCGAGCGCGAGGTCGCGGTCTGAGAGCTTGCGCATGTAGCGCAGCATCTCGGTTTCCGAGCGATGCGCGTGGAACACCGGATGGGTGAGGAACGCGGTCGCGCGCTTCAGCGCCTCCGGCAGCGCCTCGCGCGTGGTCGCGTCGATTTCGGCGTAGGCAAGCGTGCCGCCGAAGGCGCGCCAGACGGCCTCGATGGTCGCGGGCGTGGTGGTCTCATCGAGCGCGATGCGCAAGTCGCCATCACCGACGCCGAGATTGATCTTCTCGGCAGCCGCGCGCGCGATGATCTCGGCGCGCTTGGCACCGGCATCGACGCTGAGCGTGTCGAAGAAGTTTTCGCAGTTCGGCGCAAAGCCGAGCTTGCGCAGGCCGCTAGCGAGCACCGCAGCGCGGCGATGCACCTGGCGCGCGATCTGCGAAAGCCCTTCGGGGCCGTGATAGACCGCATACATCGCGGCGATCACGGCGAGCAGCACCTGTGCGGTGCAGATGTTGGAGGTCGCCTTCTCGCGGCGGATGTGCTGCTCGCGGGTCTGGAGCGCGAGGCGGTAGGCCGGCATCCCGCGCGAATCCACGGAGAGGCCGACGATGCGGCCGGGCAGCGAGCGCTTCAGCGCATCGCGCACGGCCATGTAGGCCGCGTGCGGCCCGCCATAGCCCATCGGCACGCCGAAGCGCTGCGCCGAGCCGATCGCGATGTCGGCCCCGAGCTCGCCGGGCGAGGCGAGCAGCGTCAGCGCCAGCAGGTCGGCGGCAACGATCGCGAGGGCGCCCTTGGCCTTCAGCGTCGCGATTGCGGGCCTGAGGTCGCGCACAGCGCCCGAACTGCCGGGATATTGCAGCAGCGCGCCGAGCACGTCGGCGCTGTCGAGTTCGGTGAGAGGATCGCCGACGATCAGGTTCCAGCCGAGCGGCTCGGCGCGGGTGCGCATCACCGCAAGCGTCTGCGGATGCACGTCCTTGTCGACGAAGAAGGCCTTCGCTTCGACCCGCGAGTGCCGCTCCGCCAGCGCCATCGCCTCGGCCGCCGCGGTCGCCTCGTCGAGTAGCGAGGCGTTGGCGACGTCGAGCCCGGTGAGGTCGCAGATCATGGTCTGGAAGTTGAACAGCGCCTCCAGCCGGCCCTGGCTGATCTCGGGCTGGTAGGGCGTGTAGGCGGTGTACCAGGCCGGGTTCTCCAGGATGTTGCGCTGGATCACCGCGGGCAGGATCGTGCCTGAATAGCCTTGGCCGATCAGCGAGGTGAAGACCTGGTTTTGGGCAGCGAGCTCGCCCATATGCGCGATCGCCTCGGTCTCGCTGAGCGGCTTGCCGAGATCGAGCAGGGCGGCCTGCCGGATCGAGGCCGGCAGCGTTTCCGCCATCAGCGCGTCGACGCTCTTGGCGTTGACGGCCTCCAGCATCGCGGCGACGTCGCGCGCCGACGGGCCGATGTGGCGGCGAGCGAAATTGGCGGTGTCGCCGTTGGATTTGCGGTGCGCGGTCATCATGGGTCCTCGCTTTAGATTTCGCTGTCGCCGTATGGGGCGGCTGTTCGCTTCATCTCACGCCGTGTGGGCCTTGTAGGCGGCTTCATCCATGAGGCCGCCGAGTTCGCTCTTGTCGGCAATCTTGATCTTGAAGAACCAGGCGGTGCCTTGCGCATCCGTGTTCACCAGCGCCGGCTCGGCGGCGAGTGCGGCGTTGGTCTCGAGCACTTCGCCCGTAACGGGCGCGTAGACGTCGGAGGCGGCCTTCACCGATTCCACCACGGCGGCGGCTTCCGCCTTCTTCAGCACGCGGCCGAGCTTGGGCAGCTCGACGAACACGACGTCGCCGAGCTGCTGCTGCGCGTAGTCGGTGATGCCGACGGTGGCGACATCGCCCTCGATGGCCAGCCATTCATGGTCGGAGGTGTACAGCGTCGTGGTCATTCTGAAGTCCTCAGCGTTTGTAGGTGTTTTTCACGAAGGGCATGGCGGCGACCGTGAGCGGCAGTCGCTGGCCGCGCACCTCGGCGAACAGGCTTGTGCCGAGCCCGCCCAGTGCGGTCGGCAGGTAGCCCATCGCGACCGGCGCGTTCAGGCTCGGGCCGAAGCCGCCCGATGTGACTTGTCCGATCGGCACGGCGGATGTCGCGTCCGCAAACAGCAGCGCGCCCTCGCGCACCGGCGCGCGGCCTTCCGCGCGCAGGCCGACGCGGCGGCGGCCGGCACCCTTGTCGAAATGAGCGAGGATCTTCTCGGCGCCGGGGAAACCGCCCGCGCGCGCGCCGCCGCTGCGGCGGCTTTTCTGCACCGACCATTCCAGCGCGGCCTCGACCGGCGTGGTGGCGGTGTCGATGTCGTGGCCGTAGAGGCAGAGCCCGGCCTCGAGCCGCAGGCTGTCGCGGGCGCCGAGGCCGATCGGCATCACGTCAGGGTTTTCCAGCAGCGTCTTTGCCAGACGCTCGGCGTCCGCGGCCGGAACCGAAATCTCGAACCCGTCCTCGCCGGTGTAGCCGGAGCGCGAGACGAAGCAGTCGAGACCGGCGACCTTATGCGGGCCGGCGTCCATGAACTTCATGGACGGCGCCTCTGCACAGAATTTCGCCAGCGCCGCTTCCGCCTTCGGGCCCTGGAGCGCGATCAGCGCGCGGTCGGCCAGCGAATCGATGACGCAGTCGTCGGACAGGTGCGCGCGCAGATGCGCCTCGTCCTCGGCCTTGCAGGCGGCGTTGACGACCAGGAACAGGTGATCGCCGAAATTTGCGACCATCAGGTCGTCGAGAATGCCGCCATCGGCATTGGTGAACTGGGCGTAGCGCTGCCGTCCCGGCGCGATCGCCACGATGTCCTGCGGCACCAGCCGTTCCAGCGCGCGGGCGGCGTCCTCGACCTTGCCGGACTTCGGACGGAGCGCGATCTGGCCCATATGGGAGACGTCGAACAGGCCGGCTTGGTTGCGGGTATGGAGATGTTCCTTCAGCACGCCCGCGGGGTACTGCACGGGCATGTCATAGCCCGCGAACGGCACCATCTTGCCGCCGAGGGACACATGAAGGTCGTAGAGGGGCGTACGTTTCAGGGAGTCTTGGTCGGGTGCAAGCATCACAGGGGCCCTCGGCGGTTCCCCGGGGACGATTCCCCGAGCCAACCAGTCGAAGCCCCATCTGTCGCTGTGCCTGAGAGTATTATCCCGTCGGCGGACGCAGTCCGGGCCTAAGCCCGTCGGCGCCTCTTTCCAGATGCTGTCAAAGCCACGCGGTCCTTTTGCCTGAGAGTTTCCGGGGCGGTTGCTCCTTCGGCGCCGGCACCAAAGCCGGTCTCTCCCGACGTGGCCGTACGATACAGATGGGTACAGACCACAGGGCAGCCAAGCCTGTCAACGCGGGGTTTGCGCCTTTCAACGGGATTGCAGCGGGATTGAGCGCCTGCGGCAACCCTCTGATCTCTCTGCACAGTTTCTGGACAGCGAAGCTGGCCTTGTCTAAAAGCGCTTTGGCCCGCAGATATCAGCCTTAACTTCCGGTTTGGACGGCGGTCGCGGGTCCGAACACACCCGATTGGATGAACATGAGCGGCGTCAACGAGATCAGGTCGACCTTTCTGAACTTCTTTGCCGAGAACGGCCACGAGATCGTGCCGTCCTCGCCATTGGTGCCGCGCAACGATCCGACGTTGATGTTCACCAATGCCGGCATGGTGCAGTTCAAGAACGTCTTCACCGGCGTCGAGAAGCGGCCCTATCAGCGCGCCACCACCTCGCAGAAATGCGTGCGCGCCGGCGGCAAGCACAACGACCTCGACAATGTCGGCTACACCGCGCGCCATCTCACCTTCTTCGAGATGCTCGGCAATTTCTCGTTCGGCGACTATTTCAAGGAGCGCGCGATCGAGCTGGCCTGGACGCTGATCACCCGCGAGTTCGGGCTGAAGAAGGACAAGCTGCTCGTCACCGTCTACCATACCGACGACGAGGCGGCGGGGCTGTGGAAGAAGATCGCCGGCTTCTCCGACGACCGCATCATCCGCATCCCGACCTCGGACAATTTCTGGGCGATGGGCGACACCGGGCCGTGCGGCCCGTGCTCGGAGATCTTCATCGATCGCGGCGAGCACATCTGGGGCGGACCTCCGGGCTCGCCGGAAGAGGACGGCGACCGCTTCCTCGAATTCTGGAATCTCGTGTTCATGCAGTACGAGCAGGTGACGAAGGAGGAGCGCGTGGATCTGCCGCGTCCCTCGATCGACACCGGCATGGGGCTGGAGCGCATGGCCTGCATCATGCAGGGCGTCGACAGCGTGTTCGAGACCGACCTGTTCCGTCATCTGATCGACGCGACGGCGTCGGCGCTCGGCAGCGGGCCGAACGAGCAGACCGTGGCCTCGTTCCGCGTCATCGCCGACCATCTGCGCTCCTCCGCCTTCCTCGTCTCCGACGGCGTGCTGCCCTCCAATGAAGGCCGCGGCTATGTGCTGCGCCGGATCATGCGCCGCGCGATGCGCCATGCGCAGCTGCTCGGCGCCAAAGAGCCGCTGATGCATCGCCTGGTCTGGGCGCTGGTGCGCGAGATGGGCCAGGCCTATCCCGAGCTGATGCGCGCGGAGAAGCTGATCGAGGAAACGCTGCGGCTGGAAGAGACCCGCTTCCGCAAGACGCTGACGCGCGGCCTTGCCATCCTCGACGAGAAGAGCTCTTCGTTGAAGAAGGGCGACATGTTCGACGGCGACGTCGCCTTCACGCTCTACGACACCTACGGCTTCCCGCTGGACCTGACGCAGGACGCGCTGAAGTCGCGCGGCATCAGCGTCGACCAGTCCGCCTTCACCGATGCGATGGAGCGCCAGCGCGAGAAAGCGCGTGCGTCCTGGGCCGGCTCGGGCGAGGCCGCTTCCGAAGCGATCTGGTTCCCGCTGCGCGAGAAGCTCGGCGCCACCGAATTCCTCGGCTACGAGACCGAGACCGCCGAAGGCGTGGTCTCGGCGCTGGTGAAGGACGGCAAGGAGACCGATAGCCTCAAGGCCAGCGAGACCGGCGCGCTGCTGCTGAACCAGACGCCGTTCTACGCGGAGTCCGGCGGCCAGGTCGGCGACACCGGCGTTTTGACCGGCGAGGGCGGCATCAAGTTCCGCGTCACCGACACCCAGAAGAAGCTCGGCGATCTCTTCGTGCATATCGGCACGGTGGAGAGCGGCGAAATCAAGCTCGGCACCGCGCTCCAGCTCGAGGTGGATCACGGGCGGCGTTCCTCGATCCGCGCCCATCACTCGGCGACCCACCTCATCCACGAGGCGTTGCGCCAGGTGCTCGGCGACCACATCGCCCAGCGCGGCTCGATGGTCGCACCCGACCGGCTGCGCTTCGACTTCGTGCATCCCAAGCCGATCACGGCGGAGGAGCTTGCCCGCGTCGAGGACATCGCCAACGACGTGGTGCTGGAGAACGACGAGGTCACGACCCGCGTCATGGGCGTCGATGAAGCCCGCGAAGCGGGGGCGCGCGCCCTGTTCGGCGAGAAATACGGCGACGAGGTCCGCGTCGTCTCGATGGGCAAGACCGCGCGCGAGCGCGGCGCCAATGCGCTCGGCTGGTCGGTCGAGCTCTGCGGCGGCACCCATGTGAAGCGCACCGGCGACATCGGCCTGATCACGCTGACCGGCGAGAGCGCGGTCGCCTCGGGCGTGCGCCGCATCGAGGCGCTCACCGGCAACTATGCGCGCAAGCACGCCAACGACACCATGGCGCTGGCGAAGACCGCGGCCAACGAGCTGCGCACCTCGATCGACGACGTGCCGGCGCGCATCACGGCCCTGATGGAGGAGCGCAAGAAGCTCGAGCGCGAGCTTTCCGACGCCCGCAAGAAGCTCGCGATGGGCGGCGGTGCGTCCGCCGCCAACGGCGCAGCCGCGGGCGTGCGCGAGGTCGGCGACGTCAAGCTGATGGCGCGCGCGGTGGAGGGCATCGAGATGAAGGATCTCAAGAGCCTTGCCGACGACGGCAAGAAGCAGATCGGCTCGGGCGTCGTCGCCATCGTCGGCGTCACCGAAGACGGCAAGGCCGGAATCGTGGTCGGAGTCACCGCGGACCTCACCGCGCGCTTCAACGCCGTGAACCTGGTGCGCGTCGCCTCCGAAGCGCTCGGCGGCAAGGGTGGCGGCGGCCGGCCCGACATGGCCCAGGCCGGCGGCCCCGACGGCGCCAAGGCGCCCGAGGCGCTGGCGGCGATCGAAAAAGCGATGGCAGGCGCGTAAACACCATGCCCGCCGTTCCGCGAGGACGTGGGCCTCGCGATCCCGATTTGAGGGATCGCCTCTATGAACTGCTGGAGCACGATCCCTTGGCCTATTCGGTCGGGTCGCGCTTCATCCAGCTGGTCATCGGCGTCATTGTGCTCAATGTGGCCGCGATGATCCTCGCCTCGGTGCCGGAGCTCGACGCGCGGTTCGACACGCTGTTCAGCGCGATCGCCATCCTCGCCGTCATCGTGTTCGCGCTCGAATATCTGGCGCGGCTGTGGACGGTGGCGGGGCACACCCAGCGCAGGGGCTCGGCGCTGTCCGACCGGCTGGGCTATGTCTTCTCGGCGCTCGGCATCATCGACCTCATGGCGTTCCTGCCGGCCGCGGTGGTGCTCGCCACCGGCCGGCACGCGACGCTGGCCGGGCTCGGCGTGCTGCCGTTCTTCAAGCTGATCCGCTATTCGCCGGCGATGCGTTCGCTGCTCGCCGCCGTCCATGCCGAGCGGCGCGCGCTGATCGGCTGCATCGTCATCCTGATCGGCGCGGTGCTGACCTTTGCCTCGCTGCTCTATGTCGTCGAGCGCGACGTGCAGCCGGACAAGCTCGGCACCATTCCGCAGGCGATGTGGTGGGCGATCGTGACGCTGGGCACCGTCGGCTATGGCGACGTCGTGCCGGTGACGCCGCTCGGCAAGTTCATCTCCACCTTCGCCATCATCAGCGGCTTCGCGATGATCGCGCTGCCGGTCGCGATCATCTCCTCGGCGTTCGCCGAAGAGGTGAAGCGGCGCGATTTCGTCGTCACTTGGGGCATGCTGGCGCGGGTGCCGCTGTTCTCGCATCTGTCCGCGGCCGAGATCGCCGACATCATGCGCCTGTTGCGCGCGCGCACCATCGAGCAGGGCGAGATCCTGGTGCGGCGGGGCGATGCCGCCTCGTCGATGTATTTCATCACCGCCGGCGAGGTCGAGATCGCGCTGCCGAGCCAGCAGGTGCGGCTCGCCGACGGCACCTTCTTCGGCGAGATCGCGCTGCTGCACAAGACCAAGCGCAGCGGCACGGTGACGGCGACGCGCAAGACCCGCCTGCTGGTGCTCGACGCCCAGGATTTTCACGCCCTGATCGAGCGCATGCCGACGCTGGCCGAGCATGTCCACACCACCGCCAAGGCACGGCTCGCCGACACCGGCGATCTCGCCGCGGCGGAGCTGGCCCAGGCCGAGCGCGAGGGCACCGACCGCTAAAGCATGATGAAATTAGGTCCGGCGGTCTGTTGGTGATTTACCTCTCCCCGACGGGGAGAGGTCGGATTGCGCAGCAATCCGGGTGAGGGGCTGCAGCACTCAGCGAGACCAGATCCCCTCACCCGGATCGCATCTTCGATGCGCTCCGACCTCTCCCTACGGGAGAGGTGAATCGAGCCCTGAGCCCACATCGATTCAACCAAAATTCATCCCGCTTTAGGGCGGTCAGCCCTTCTTCAGGAAAACGTAATCGGCCGAGTAGGGCGCACTCTTGAACTCGCCGGCCTTCTCGCATGCACCGTCGAGCTTGCCGCCGTGAGTGTTGATGCGCTGGACCGTGGTGACCGGTGTCAGGACGCCGCTGCCGCGGCGCGAGGCGACTTCCAGCTTCAGCCAGGGGATATCGGCGGCGGTCGTACCCGGCGCGTTGCCGATGGCCTTGCCGACCACGGCGCTGCCGTCGGCGTGCTCCCAGCTCGGGCCGGCATAATGCCGCCCGATCGTCTTGCCCTCGGAGAGCAGGGTGGCGACCGGTTCGCGGAAGGCCCAGGCGAGCTTGCCCTCAGCGCCGGCCTTGCACTCGTAGACCTGCGCACCCTCGGCGTGGACGCTGAGCACGACGGTCTCGCCCGGCGCCGCGATGGCCTCGGGGAGCGGCTCCGCAGCCCCGGCCGGTCCGATCAGAGCCGCGAGCAGCAGGGTGGGGGCAGCAAATTTGATGAACATGGAAGTCTCCGCGCAAGGGTCCCAAAAAACAACGGGCCGCGCTTGCGACGCGGCCCGTGATGATGTCTGGCCCAGTCGGGCGAAATTGCGGACGGCTTAGGCCGCCAGCTCCTTGATGAGGTTTTCCGCGACCTTGTCGAGGAAGCCGGTGGTCGAGAGCCAGCGCTGGTCGGCGCCGACCAGCAGCGCGAGGTCCTTGGTCATGTAGCCGGCCTCGACGGTGTCGACGCAGACCTTCTCCAGCGTGTTCGCGAACTTCGCGAGCTCGGCATTGTTGTCGAGCTTGGCGCGGTGGGCGAGGCCACGGGTCCAGGCGAAGATCGACGCGATCGAGTTGGTCGAGGTCTCCTTGCCCTTCTGGTGCTCGCGATAGTGGCGGGTCACGGTGCCGTGGGCGGCTTCGGCTTCGACGGTCTTGCCGTCCGGGGTGAGGAGGACCGAGGTCATCAGGCCGAGCGAGCCGTAGCCCTGCGCGACCGTGTCGGACTGCACGTCGCCGTCGTAGTTTTTGCAGGCCCAGACATAGCCGCCGGACCATTTCAGCGCCGAGGCCACCATGTCGTCGATCAGGCGGTGCTCGTAGGTCAGGCCCTTGGCTTCGAATTCCTTCTTGAACTCGCGGTCGTAGATGTCCTGGAAGATGTCCTTGAAGCGGCCGTCATAGACCTTCAGAATCGTGTTCTTGGTCGAGAGATAGACCGGGTAGTTGCGCAGCAGGCCGTAGTTCAGCGAGGCGCGGGCGAAGTCGATGATGGAGTCGTCGAGATTGTACATCTCCATGGCGACGCCGGCGCCGGGCGCCTTGAACACTTCCTTCTCGATCACGGTGCCGTCCTCGCCGACGAACTTCATCGACAGGGTGCCCTTGCCCGGGAACTTGAAATCGGTGGCGCGGTACTGGTCGCCATAGGCGTGGCGGCCGATGATGATCGGCTTGGTCCAGCCGGGAACGAGGCGCGGCACGTTCTTGCAGATGATCGGCTCGCGGAAGATCACGCCGCCGAGGATGTTGCGGATGGTGCCGTTGGGCGACTTCCACATCTGCTTGAGGTTGAACTCCTTCACCCGGGCCTCGTCCGGGGTGATGGTGGCGCACTTGACGCCGACGCCGACCTTCTTGATGGCTTCGGCGGCGTCGATGGTGACCTGATCGTTGGTGTGGTCGCGGTGCTCCATCCCCAGGTCGAAATACATCAGCTCGACATCCAGGAACGGGGTGATCAGCTTGTCCTTGATGTACTGCCAGATGATCCGGGTCATCTCGTCGCCATCGAGTTCGACGACGGGGTTGGTCACCTTGATTTTTGCCATGATCGGGGAAGCCTCTTGGGAACGGCGCTATTGGTGCGCCACGGGAATATCCGCCGCCTCTTAGCACCGCCGCGCGGCGGGCGAAAGCCAAGGGATTATGCACTTTTAGCCCATCCAGCTTCCCCAGATGGGGGGCGGGGAGCGGCCCGCCGGCGGGGGCCGGCCTGAGGCTTCAGAAGAGATTCAAAAGTTGAATCCAAGCCGTTATTTCCCTTGAGAATTTCGTCAGGACAGGCAAACGACAGGCGGACAAGGCGGCGCCGGCTGGCGGCGGCCTTGAATCAATTCCTGAGAGCGCCTTGCCAAGGCCTTGAGACGAAGAGTGAAAGCGAAACGAGATGTCGGGGACTGACAAGAGCAAGGCGGGTCTTTCCCTCGACGGTCCCATCGTGATCCTGGTCGAGCCGCAGCTTGGCGAAAACATCGGCATGGCCGCGCGCGCCATGGGCAACTTCGCCCTGAGCCGGTTGCGCATCGTCAACCCCCGCGACGGCTGGCCCAACATCGCCGCCCAGCGCGCCGCGGCCGGCGCCGACTACATTCTGGAAAGGGTCGAATTGTTCGACACGGTGGAGCAGGCGGTTGCCGATCTCGACCTGCTGTTCGCCTCCACCGCGCGCCCCCATGACCAGGCCAAGCCGGTGGTGGGGCCGGAAGCTGCCGCCGCCGAGATCTCGGGGCACGCCGCCACAGGGGGCAAGGCCGGCATCCTGTTCGGCCGGGAGCGCTGGGGGCTGACCAATGAGGAGGTCGGGCTCTCCAACCGCATCATCACCTTCCCGGTCAATCCGGGCTTTGCCTCGCTGAACCTCGCCCAGGCCGTGCTGCTGGTCGGCTACGAATGGTTCAAGCTGGTGACGTCGGGCGAGCTGCCGCACGGCATGCCGGAGCGCTCCGAGCGCGCCTCGCAGCACCAGATGCAGGCCTTCTTCGACAACCTCGTGCGCGAGCTCGACCGAGTCGAATTCCTGCGGCCCGCCGAGAAGCGCGACACCATGCTGGTCAACCTGCGCAACATCTTCAGCCGGATGGAGCCGACCAAGCAGGACATGCACACCCTGCACGGGGTGGTGATGGCGATCGCGGAGGGGCGCAAAGGCCCGGCCAAGGGCGGCGTGCTCGACGGCGAGCAGGCGACCCGCCTGCGCGCGCTTCTCGCCGAGCACGGGCAGGGCGGCGGTGTCCCCGACAGCGGCAGTACCGTGCGCGGCCTCGCGCGCCTGCTCCGCCGCAACCCGACCGACGCCGAGCGCCTGTGCTGGCAGGCGCTGACCCGCGACCGCCGTTTCGCCGGCCAGTTCAAGCGCCAGACCCCGGTCGGCCGCCACATCCCGGACTTCGTCTCGTTCCCGCACCGGATAGCGATCGAGCTGGTCAACCCCGGCGAGGGCGAGACGATCGCGGCGGACCGCGCGGGCCGACGGACGTGGCTGGAAGCGCGGGACTATCGGGTGCTGGAGATCCGGGCCGCGGATGTGGAGCGCGATCTCGAGGCGGAGCTGATGCGGCTGCAGGGGATGATCGAGCAGGGCGTGTAGGCTTCGTAGGCTGGCGCAGCCGCGGGCCAATCCACCCTACGAAGTGCGCCCGAGCTGCACCTCGCGGCCGACCTCAATCCACGTCGCCCGCGCGACGGCCAGCAACCTTCCGGCTTCATCATGCACCGCGGCCTCGGCGGCGCGCTTGCGGCCGTCGCGGCCGGTGGGCCATGCTGTGATGACGCAGCGGTCGCCAGGGCGCGGCCGTGCCTCGATCCGTGCTGACATCCGTCCGAGCAGGAGCGGGGCCTGGTCGAAGCTGTCGCTCTTCTGATTGTAGTTGCAGGCATAGCCGGTGGGACAATCGAGCGCCGACCAGAGAAATTCGCTCGCGACAAGGCCGTCCTCGGCGGCCAGATTCGGATCGGGCGTCCAGCTCGCCGCGAGAACGGCGTTCCGCGCGTGACGCCCGAGCGGTCCGGCGAAAATGCGCAGGCCGTCGCCTTTCGTCCGTGCGGGGCCGCACACGAAACATGTCGGCAACGGGTGCTCGTGCGGCTTGACCGGCGTCCGCAATTCGGCGGCGCTTGCCTCCTCGAAGCTGGCTGTCTCGATACGCGCAAGCTCGACGCTTGCCGCTCGCCCGGTCGCGACGACCTTGGCGCCGTCGCGAAGCTCCCACGTGCCGTCATCCGTTGCGACCGCATCGAGCGGCGTGTCCAGCGGCGGCGGTGCGCGCAGCGTCACCTCCGCAGCCCCGGGAATGTGGCGGGCGAGCCGGCCGCAGACATACCCGCCGTTGCCGGAGTTCGGGGGACCGCAATAGCGCTGGTCGATGATGATCTGGGTCATCGGTTTTGTTCTCGCTTCCTCGTCGGCGCACTCTACCTGATCTTGAGGACAATTCGTCCCTGAACCGTCCGGTTGGCCACGGCGCGCATGGCGTCGCCGGCCTCCTCCAACGGGAGGACGCGGTCGATATGCGGGCAGATTTTTCCGTCGGCCAGCAATTGCATCAGCGTGTCGTTCATGCGCGCGGCCTCCGCGGAAAACCTCTCCGCCCAGGCACCGGCGAAGACCCCGATGATGGAATAGTTCTTCAGGAGCGGCAGGTTCATCGGGAGCTGTGGAATCTCGCCGCTGGTGAAGCCGATCGGCATCAGCCGTCCGCCCCACGTCATCAGCCGCGCCATCTGCTCGAAGACCGCGCCACCGACATTGTCGAAGCCGACATCGATGCCGTCTCCTGACGTGATCGACTTGATCCGGTCGCGCAGGTCTTCGCTGCGATAGTTGACGATGTCGCTGGCCCCGTAACCGCGCACCAGGGCGGCCTTGTCGTCGGAACCGATCCCGGCGACGACGCGCAGGCCGAGATGGCGGCCGAGGTCGACGGCGGCGAGTCCAACCCCGCCGGCCGCGCCGGTGACGAACATGGTTTCGCCGCGCCGCGCCCGTGCGCGCTCGACCAGCGCATAATAGGCCGTGCCGTAATTGTGCAGGACCGTCGCCGCGGCTTCGAACGCGACGCCATCAGGCAGACGCACGCTCTTCGATTCCTTGGCGGTCATCCGTTCGGCGTAGCCGCCGGTCCAGCTGCTGCACGCCACGCGATCGCCGGGGGCGAATGTCGTGACCGCGTCGCCGACCGCGACGACGATGCCGGATGCTTCCGTGCCGGGTACGAAGGGCGTCGGCGGACGCATCTGGTAGAGGCCCGAGACCATTAACTGGTCCATGAAGCTCACGGACGCCGCGTGGACGTCGATGAGGATCTCGTCGGCGGCAGGCCTCGGCTCGTCGATCTCACTGAGGCGCAGGTCCGCAGGGCCGGTGAACGAGCTGCACAGGACCGCTTTCATCGGGGCGCTCCGACGGATCGAGGCGACGGCCGATCGTCCGTCCGGCGGCGGCCGAAAAGGCGCGGCACCAGCATGGGAACGCGGCGTCGATAGTCCTGGTAGGTCGCGCCGAACTCGGCGATCAGATCCCGCTCCTCGAACTGCAACGCGACCAGGATGTAGGCTGTGTTCGCGATCGCGAACAGCAAATGGCCGGCGGTCATCGTGGGCGTCGCCCAGAACGCGAGCAGGAAGCCCAGCATGAGCGGATGCCGCACGATCTTGTAGAGCAGCGGCGTCCTGAAGGATTGACCTGATATCTCGGTCCCGCGGAACGCGACGAAAGCCTGACGCAGACCGAACAGGTCGAAATGATCGATCATGTGGGTCGAGGCAAACGCGATCAGCCAGCCGAGCCAATGCACGCCGATCGGCAGCCAGGCCGCAATTCCACTCGTTTGCCAGATCGGCATCGGGATCGGACGCCACTGCCAGAACAGCAGCAGAAGGAGCAGGCTGGAGAGCAACACGTAGGTGCTGCGCTGGCAGGCAACGGGGAGGAATTTGCCCCACCATCGCTTGAAGGCCGGCCGCGCCATGACGCTGTGCTGGATGGCAAACAGGCTCATCAGCAGCAGGTTGACGAGGATGGCCTCGCTCACGTCAGTGGGGCCGCCGACGTCGATCGACTTGTCGATTGACTTGGGCACGACATAATTGCCGACGAAACCGAGCGCGTAGAGAAATGAGACCGTGAACACGGCATAGCTCACGATGGCGTAGAGCAGGATCAGGAGACGCGCGAACATGTTTTGTCCTATTGTGCTGGTGGCGGTAGTGCCGCATGCAGGAGCCTCAATCGCTCGCTGGCGAGCCGGCTCGATCTGACCCGACTGTTATCGCTGGACCGTCCCCTGTGCGTCCCCGGCCGGGGAGGGAGGATTTCCATGACGGCCTTCTCGCTGGGAACATTCGGGTTCCCCGAGGTCCATGCCGACGACCGCCCGATCAAGCTGGCCTTACGCAAGGGGCTTGCGCTGCTGGTCTATCTCGCGGAAGCCAAGGGTGCTGTGGCGCGGGACGTCGTGGCGACGTTGCTGTGGCCCGAGAGCCCCGGCGAAACCGGCCGTGCGCGATTGCGGCGGCTGCTCCACCGCATCGAGCAGACGCTCGGCCAGGCGGTTTTCGAGACTGACCGCAGCAGCGTGCGATGGTCTCCGGCGGTCGCGCTGAAGGTCGATGCGCATCTGTTCGAGGGCGCCTGCGACCGCGGCGACTTTGAGCAGGCCTGCCAGATTTACCGGAGTGACTTCCTGGCCGGCTTCGCGCTGGACGACTGCTCCGAGTTCGACGAATGGGCGTTCTTCCGCAAGGAGGCGCTGCGGGGACGGCTCATGCACGCGCTGGAGCGTCTGGTGCAGGACAAGAATGCCGCCGGCGAGCATTTTGCAGCGACCGCGCATGCGGGACGTCTGGTCGAGCTGGATCCGCTGAGCGAAGTCTATGGCCGGCATCTGATCCGCAGCCTGCTGCTGGCCGGCGACCGAAGCGCGGCGGAGCGGCACCACGCCGCGCTGACGCAGCGGCTGCGCGACGAGCTCGGGGTCACGCCGGAAGCCGAGACCGAGGCGCTGATGAGCCCTGCGGCGGCGGCGCATGACGTTCCGGCGACGCGCTACGTCAAGGGTGCGGGCGTACACCTCGCATATCAGACCTATGGCAGCGGTCCGCTCGATATCCTGGTCATGCCCGGCTTCGTGTCGCATGTGGAGCGCGCCTGGGAGCATCCCGCGAGCCGGAGGTTTCTGGCGTCGTTGATGAAGTTCGGGCGGCTGATCGTGTTCGATCGCCGCGGCATCGGGCTGTCCGACCGGGTCGGATCGGCCCCCGGTATCGACGTCACCGCGGAGGATATCGGCACTGTCCTGCGCGCGGCGAATGCGCGCCGCGTCGTGCTGTTTGGCGCATCCGAATGCGGGCCGGCCTGCATCAAATTCGCGGTCGATGAACCGCGTCTGGTGGCCGGGCTCATCCTGTTCGGCGCGCTGGCCAAGGGCTGCTGGTCACAGGACTATCCGCACGCGCTGCGCGCCGGTCAGTATGACGCCTGGCGCCAGCATCTCGTCGCGCAATGGGGCGGCCCGGTCGGGATCGAGACCTTCGCGCCGAGCCTTGCCGGTGATCCGCAGGCGCGCGCCTGGTGGGCTGGGCTATTGCGCGCGGCCTCCAGCCCGGGCGGCATCTCCGCGGTGCTTGAGGCGTTTCGCGATGCCGACGTGCGACACCTTCTGGCGCAGATCGCCATGCCGACATTGGTGCTGCACCGGCGCGGCGACCAGGCGGTGCGGATCGCGGCCGGCCGCGACATGGCGGGCCGGATCGCCGGTGCGCAATTCGTCGAGCTCGACGGCAACGATCACTGGTTCTTTGCCGGTGATCAGGGGCCGGTGCTCGAGGCGATCAGGGGATTTATGGGGGCGTTGGGCGAGGGGAAGTCGAGGACGTAGGGTCGTAGCCCGGATGAGCGAAGCGATATCCGGGAAAGGTCCCGCATGTCGCTGCGCTCATGCGGGCTACGCCTATCATTGGCGCGTTCACACCGCCTCGAGCTGATCCGCCGCGCGCTTCTTCTTCGCCTTGGACTGGCCGAGCAGGGGACCTGCGGTCAGCGCCGCCGTATCCGCCACGCCCGGATCGCGCGAGATCATCGCCGCGACGATCGCACCGTCGATCAACAGGCCGAGCTGGTGCGCGAGCACTGCTGGCTCGCTCGAGCCGAGCTCGCCGGCGAGCTTCTCGATGTGGCCGAGCACGATCTTCTTGTGCTTCAGCGCGATGTTGCGGAACTGCTTGGCGTCCTTGTCGTGCTCGCCGACCGCGTTGATGAAGGGGCAGCCGTAGAAGCGTTCCTCCGCGAACCAGCTCTTCAGCGCCGGGAAGATGCGCGTCAGCTTCGCCTGCGCGTCGCCGCCGCCTTGCTCCATGGCGCCGATGAACCATTCGCGCCACTGCTTGCCTTCGCTCTCCAGCACCGCGTTGACGAGGTTGGTCTTGGAGCCGAACAACTTATAAAGCGTGGTCTTCGCCGTGCCGGCTTCCTCGATGATCGCATCGATGCCGGTGGCGTTGATGCCGTTCTTGCAGAACAGATGCGTCGCGGCGCTCAGCAGCCGTCCGCGCGCGGACTCGTCCTCGCCTGCGGCGGCGTGGGGCGAATTGGAATGCTTCTTCGATGACGTCTTTGCCATGAGTCCAAACTTACCCGCAGCCGCGCCGCATCAGCAAGCCGCATCTGTTCCGCGCTGAAAAGATTCGCAGGGCAAAGCTCATCTGCATCGCCTTTAAGCAAGAGGCCGCTGATCAATCCGGAGGCAGCGATCGCTAAGCGGCTCCAATGCTTCGCAATTTGCTTTCGGCCTCCTCTGGCACGCTCCATGCAAGGAAACAGACCGTTCGGTATCCTGCGATTTCCTCGGCTGCCAGGGAGAAAACTGATGACTGCCGTCGTTCAAAAGACAGTGCTGACGGGTTGCCTCGCGCCCATCGACAAGAATGGGCTCGAGCAACTGATCGCGAGCGGCAAGGCCAATCCGAAGGTCGTCAAGACCTTGAAGTGCAAGACGGTCGCGGAAGGCAAGTTCCGCCACGCCAACTACATCCGCAACCTGCCGCCCTACATCGTCGACGAGCCGCCGGGCCTTCTGGGCGACGATACCGCGCCCAATCCGTCGGAAGCCTCGCTCGCCGCGCTCGGCTCCTGCCTTGCGGTCGGCCTGCACGCCAACGCCGTGCATCGCGGCTGGATCGTCAACAAGCTCGAGCTCGAGCTTGAAGGCGACCTCAACATCACGGCCGTGTGGGGCACCGGCGATGTCTCCGACAAGCCGGTCGGCTTCACCGACGTGCGCGTCAAGGTCGACATGGAGTGCGAAGGCATCTCGCAGGACGAGATCAACGCGCTGGTCGCCCATGTGAAGAAATGGTCGCCGGTCGCCAACACTTTCACCCGCCCGGTCAATCTCGAGGTCGGCATCTAGGCTGACGGCAACAGGACAAGGTGCGGGAGACGATCATGGGTTCACTGGCTTTATCACGGGCCGAAATTTTGGATCAGCCCGCACCGTCCATTGCAGGCGAGGTGGCGCGGATCGCGCGCGAGCAGCTTGCGCCGCTCGCCGCCGGCATCGACGACGGCACGGTCTATCCGGCCGACGTGCTGCGCAAGTTCGGCGAGGTCGGCGCCTGGGGCAGTCACATGCCGCAGGAAGGTCCCGCCGATTTGCGCTGCGCCATCCAGGCGATGGCAGCGATCGGCGAGGTCTGCGGCGCCACGGCGTTCATGGCCTGGTGCCAGAACACGCTGGTCTGGTACGCCGCCAACTCCACCAATATGAAGCTGGCAAAGCGCTTCGGCGATGCGTTCTCGACCGGCCGCGTGCTCGGCGGCACGGGTCTTTCCAACCCGATGAAGAGCTTTTTCGGCATCGAGAAGCTCAAGCTGAAAGGGCGGAAGGTCGAGGGCGGCTACATCGTCCGCGGCGCGCTGCCCTGGGTCTCCAATCTCGGCCCCGATCATTACTTCGGCACCATCTTCGAGCGCGAGGACGAGCCGGGGCTCGTGATGTTCCTGGCCGACTGCTCCGATCCCGCGATCACGCTCACGCCGTGCAAGCCGTTCCTCGCCATGGATGGCACCGGCACCTATGGCGTGCAGTTCCGCGACGTGTTCGTGCCGGATGAGCTGATCCTCGCCGATCCCGCCGGTCCCTTCGTCAAGAAGATCCGCGCCGGCTTCATCCTGCTCCAGGCCGGCATGGCGCTTGGCGTGATCCGCGACTGCATCAACATCATGGACGAGGTCGACAATCCCCTCGGCCATATCAACCGCTATTTGCCGCAGCAGCCGGTGCATTTCCGCGATCTCGCCGCCGAGCTGGAGGCGGAGACCATGGCGCTGGCGCGCGATCCCTACAATGAGGAGGAAACCTACTGGCGCAAGGTGATCGCGCTCCGCTTGCGCGCCGGCGAGGCCAGCGTCGCGGCGGCGCATGCGGCGATGCTGCATTGTGGTGCGCGCGGTTACCTCAAGGGCCACCGCGCGCAGCGGCGCCTGCGCGAGGCCTATTTCGTCGCGATCGTCACGCCTGCCACCAAGCAGTTGCGCAAGATGCTCGCCGATTCCTGATCTTTGCGAGTCCACCCGAAGACCCCCAACCTCAACGGAGAGGCTGCCATGACTGACGTTCTGATCACTGCCGTCGAACTCGCCGATCTCTTGAAGCTAGAGCCGTGTGTCGTCATCGACACCCGCAACCCCGATGCCTACGCCGCCGGCCACCTGCCGGGCGCCGTCAACGTGCACGAGATTTTCACGTTCCTCGCGACCTCGACGCCGGAGGGGATGGCCGAACTGAAGACAAAGTTCGCCGACGCCTTCGGTGGCGCCGGTCTCTCCGGCAAGGAGACGGCTGTGATTTACGAACAGTCGATGAACTCAGGCTTCGGCCAGTCCTGCCGCGGCTATTACCTACTCACCATGCTCGGCTATCCCAAGGTGAAGGTGCTGCATGGCGGCTTCGATGCCTGGTCGGCGGCAGGCTTCCCGGTGACGAAGGACGTGCCCGCGCCCGCAAAGGCCTCGTTTGCGATCGTGCCTGAAGCGGGCGAGATCCTGATCGATGCGAAGACGATGCTTGGCGCCGTCGGCAAGCCCGGCATCGCCATCCTCGACGTGCGCGACGTCGACGAGTGGATCGGCGACAGCTCGTCTCCTTACGGCAAGGACTTCTGCCCGCGCAAGGGCCGCATCCCCGGCGCGGTCTGGCTGGAATGGTACCGCATGATGAAGCCGACCGCCGAAGGCCCGCGCTTCAAGTCCAAGGACGAGATTCTGGCCGAATGCGCCACCGTCGGCATCTCGACGACCACGCCGGTCTATCTCTACTGCTTCAAGGGCGCGCGTGCCTCGAACACGTTCCTGGCGCTGAAGAACGCCGGCGTGAAGGACGTGCGGATGTATTTCGGCTCCTGGAACGAGTGGTCGCGCGATCCGTCGCTGCCGATCGAGCAGGGACTGCCGATCGCATCTGATGTGACGACCAAGGCGGCGTGATCGTCGCTAACCGAAGGCCCGCGGACGGGGCGCTATCCCAAGCGCCTTGATCCGCGAGGCCAGCGTGGTCGGCTTGATATCCAGCATCTCCGCCGCGCCGCCGGGGCCGAACACTTTCCCCGCGCAGGCCTCGAGCGCGGCGAGGATGTTGGCGCGCTCGTGATCGCGCATCTCCGACGACGTCATGACCGCCGGACGCGCGTCGGCCTTCTGGCGCGCGGCGCCGGTCGGAGCCAGCGCGCCGGAGGGATCTGGCAGGTCGATGCGCAGGCGGCCGTTCTGCGACAGGATCGCGGCGCGCTCGATCACGTTCTGCAATTCGCGGACATTGCCGGGCCAGTCGTAGCGCGTCAGTCGCCGCGCATCGCCTTCCGACAGCCGCAGGTTCGACTTCAACGCCTTGCTCTCGCGCGTCAGGAAATGCTGGGCGAGCAGCGGAATGTCCTCGCGCCGCTCGCGCAGGGGCACGGTCTCGATCGGGAACACGTTGAGGCGGAAATAGAGGTCCTCGCGAAAGCGGCCGCGCTGCACCTCCTGCTTGAGATCGCGGTTGGTCGCGGCAATGACGCGGACGTCGACCGCGCGGGTGCGCTCCTGTCCGACGCGCTCGAAATTGCCTTCCTGCAACACGCGCAGCAGCTTGCCTTGCAGTTCGAGCGGGATCTCGCCGACCTCGTCGAGGAACAGCGTGCCGCCGTCGGCGAGCTCGAACCGGCCGATGCGGTCGCGCGTCGCGCCGGTGAAGGCGCCGCGGACATGGCCGAAGAACTCGCTCTCGAACAATTCGCGCGGGATCGCGGCGCAGTTGACGCGGATCAGCGGCCGGTCGCTGCGGGTGGAATCCTCGTGGATGGCGCGCGCGATCAGCTCCTTGCCGGTGCCGGACTCGCCGGTGATCATCACCGCAGCGGCGGTCGGCGCCACCAGCTTGACCTGCCGCAGCGTCTTCTGGATCGCCTCGCTCTGGCCGATGATGCCACGCGGATTGGTCTCGATGCGGATTTCCTCCTGGAGATAGGCGTTCTCGAGTTCGAGCCGCTCGCGCAGGCGGTCGACTTCAGTGAGCGCGGCGTGCAGCTTCTCGTCGGCCTCGCGGCGCTGGCTGACGTCGCGAAACACCACGACGGCGCCGACGACCACGCCGCGGTCGCGGATCGGGGTCGAGGTGTATTCGACCCAGGCCGGCGAGCCGTCCTTGCGCCAGAACACCTCGCCATCGACCTGGTGCACCGCGCCGTCGCGGAACGCCGCATAGATCGGGCAATCATGGTTGTGATAGTGTCGGCCGTCGTGATGGGTGTGGTGCACGATCGGGTGGATCTCCTTGCCGACCAGCTCCTCGGCGGTCCAGCCCAGCATGCGTTCGGCGGCAGGGTTGACGAAAGTGGTCTTTCCTTCCGCGTTGACGCCATAGATGCCTTCGCCGGCGGCGCGGAGGATCAGCTGGTTCTCGCGCTCGATGTCCTGGAACACCCGCTCGACCCGCTGCCAGGTCGAGATGCCGCTGCGCATGTGGTCTTCGGCGGCGGCATCGACATTGCGGCGGCGGCGCGCGTCGAGATCGGTGAGGGTGAGCAGCACCAGGGTGCGGCCGTCATGGGGCAGGAGGCAGCCGGCATATTCGAGCCGCAGATTTTGCCCGGTGGCATGGCGGGGGGTGAGCGCCGTGGTCCAGTAGGCGCCCTTGTGCAGCACGGCCTGGGTGAACACGGTCAGCGCCGGAAGCTCGCCGGCGTGCAGGGTGCTGGCCCTGGTCTGCCGCAGCAGCGCGCGGTCGTAGCCGAGCAGGGTGCAGGCGGCCGGATTGGCATCGATGATCTGGTCGGCATAGGGATCGACCAGCAGCGTGGCCTCGACCGAGGACTCGAATGCCGCGACGCGCGGATCGATCGCCTCGACGGTCTCGTCCTGGCTCAGCATGGGCGTCGGGATCATTACGAAATCTCGTGATTGGACTACGAATTCTCGTGTATCACGAGTTTTCGTAACGGCCAAGTGCGACTAAAAGTGCTGCGTCATCAAGGCACTGGCCGGCCGAAAGGCGGTGGCATGCTCCTTGCGTAATTCCTCCCGCAATGATGCGCAGGAGGTCCGATGTCCACGTTCGACAATCCGTTTGATCCCGATCGCAACCTTCGAGCCGGCTGTGTCTGCGGCCGGCACCAATCCGCGGCAGAGCACGAGCAGGCCACGGCGTTGCGCTGTGATCCGGTCGAGAGCGAGGAGAAGCGCTACGAGGGCGTCGTCGCCTCCGCCGTGATGCGCGCGATGTTTCCGCAGGACGTGGCGCGGCGCGCCTTCCTGAAATCGGTCGGTGCGTCCACGGCGCTGGCCGCGCTGTCGCAGTTCTTTCCGATTCAGACGGCGACCGAAGTCTTTGCGCAGGCCGGAGCGCCCGAGAAGAAGGACCTCAAGGTCGGCTTCATCCCGATCACTTGCGCGACGCCGATCATCATGGCGGCCCCGATGGGCTTCTATTCCAAGCATGGCCTCAACGTCGAAGTGGTCAAGACCGCCGGCTGGGCCGTGATCCGCGACAAGACCATCAACAAGGAATACGACGCTGCGCACATGCTGGCGCCGATGCCGATCGCGATCTCGCTGGGGCTTGGCGCCAACGCCATTCCGTTTGCCGTCCCCGCGATCGAGAACATCAACGGGCAGGGCATCGTGCTGGCGACCAAGCACAAGGACAAGCGCGACCCGAAGGACTGGAAGGGCCTGAAATTCGCGATCCCCTTCGATTACTCCATGCACAATTATCTGCTGCGCTATTATCTCGCCGAGCACGGGCTCGACCCCGATACCGACGTTCAGTTGCGCTCGGTGCCGCCGCCGGAGATGGTCGCCAACCTGCGCGCAGACAACATCGACGGCTTCCTCGCGCCCGACAACATCTGTCAGCGCGCGATCTATGACGGCGTCGGCTTCATGCACCTGCTCTCGAAGGAGATCTGGGACGGCCATCCCTGCTGCAGCTTTGCCGCCAGCCGCGAATTCATCACCACGGCGCCGAACAGCTTTGCCGCGCTGACGCGCGCGATCGTCGATGCCACCGCCTACGCGTCGAAGGCGGAGAACCGCAAGCAGATCGCCGAAGCCATCGCGCCCGCGAACTACATCAATGCGCCTGTTACGGTGCTGGAGCAGGTCCTGACCGGCACCTATGCCGACGGCCTCGGCGGAGTGAAGACCGACGCCAAGCGCGTCGATTTCGATCCGTTCCCCTGGCAGTCCTTTGCGGTGTGGATGCTGACGCAGATGAAGCGCTGGGGCCAGATCAAGGGCGACGTCGACTACAAGGCGGTGGCCGAGCAGGTGTATCTGGCGACCGATACCAAGAAGCTGATGACCGAGATGGGCCTGTCGCCGCCGGCGAGCAGCTACAAATCCTTCGCGGTGATGGGCAAGACCTTCGATCCGGCAAAGCCCGAGGATTACGTCGCGAGCTTCAAGATCAGGAAGGCGTCGTGAGGATGGGCCGCGCTCTCTCTTCACCTCGCCCCGCTTGCGGGGAGAGGTCGATCGCGAAGCGATCGGGTGAGGGGGACTCTCCGCGAGTCCGTCTCTCACCTCCCTCGCGGAGAGCCCCCCTCACTCCAACCCTCTCCCCGCAAGCGGGGAGAGGGAGATGAGTACTTCCCTCCGTCTCCGCGCCGGCCTCGTCTCGATCGTGCTGCTGGCCGCGTTCCTCGGCATCTGGCATCTCGCCACGCGTTCGACTGCGCCGGTCGCGACGATGAGCCCGGAATACGCCAAGCTGATGGGCCTCACCGCGACGCAGGGCAAATCCGCCATGCCGGGGCCGCTCGATGTCGGCGCAAAGCTGTGGGAGCATCTGAAGCGGCCATTCTACGACAACGGGCCGAACGACAAGGGGCTCGGCATCCAGCTCGCCTATTCCATCGCGCGCGTCGGTACCGGCTATCTGCTCGCCGTGCTCGTCGCCATTCCGCTCGGCTTCCTGATCGGCATGTCGCCGCTGCTGAGCAAGGCGCTCGATCCCTTCATCCAGGTCTTGAAGCCGATCTCGCCGCTCGCCTGGATGCCGCTTGCGCTCTACACCATCAAGGATTCCTCGATCTCCGCGATCTTCGTCATCTTCATCTGCTCGATCTGGCCGATGCTGCTCAACACCGTCTTTGGCGTTGCCAGCGTGCGCAAGGAATGGATCAACGTCGCGCGCACGCTCGAGGTCGGCACCATCAGGCGCGCCTTCACCGTGATCCTGCCGGCGGCGGCGCCGACGATCCTGACCGGCATGCGCATCTCGATCGGCATTGCCTGGCTCGTGATCGTCGCCGCCGAGATGCTCGTCGGCGGCACCGGCATCGGCTACTTCGTCTGGAACGAGTGGAACAACCTCTCGATCACCAACGTCATCATCGCGATCCTCCTGATCGGGATCGTCGGCATGCTGCTCGACCAGATCCTCGCGCGCTTCACGCGCATGGTCACATTTCCGGAGTGAGTATGGCAACGCCCAACCCTCTCGTGTCCCGGGCGCATTGCGGCGCGCAGCGCTGCAGTGCTGAACCGGGACCCATTGCGGCGACATGGGTCCCGCATCTGCGGCGCACCGCTGCGCGCTGCACCGCGTGCGGGACACGAGACCTGACGTGACCGACAAATTCGTCTCCATCGAAGGCATCGCAAAGCGCTATCCGGGTGCGGGCGGTGCCACGACCGCCGTGTTCGAGAATCTCTGGCTGTCGATGCCGCGCGGCGAGTTTTGTTGCGTGATCGGCCATTCCGGCTGCGGCAAGACCACGGTGCTCAACATCCTCGCCGGCCTCGACGCGCCGAGCGAGGGCGCGGTGATCGTGGACGGGCAGGCGATCTCGGGCACCAGCCTCGACCGCGCCGTGATCTTCCAGAGCCACGCGCTGCTGCCCTGGCGCACCGTGCTCGGCAACGTCGCCTATGCCGTGAGCTCGAAATGGCGGAGCTGGGATCGGGCGAAGGTCAAGGCGCACGCGCAAACCTTCATCGATCTCGTCGGCCTGACGGGTTCGGAGCACAAGCGCCCCTCGGAGCTCTCGGGTGGCATGAAGCAGCGCGTCGGCATCGCCCGCGCGCTCTCGATCACGCCGAAAATGATGCTGATGGATGAGCCGTTCTCGGCGCTGGACGCGCTGACGCGCGGCACGCTTCAGGACGAGGTGCGGCGCATTTGCCTCGAGACCGGGCAGACCGCGTTCATGATCACCCACGACGTCGACGAGGCGATCTACCTCGCCGACAAGATCTTTCTGATGACCAACGGCCCCGGCGCGGTGCTGGCGGAGGTGGTCGAAAATCCGCTGCCGAAGGATCGCGGCCGCACCGACCTGCACCGCCATCCGCTGTACTACGCGCTGCGCAACCACATCATCGATTTCCTGGTGACGCGCAGCAAGACATTCGCGGCCGAGAAGCCCGATCACGATCCACGCAACGTGCCCGTGGTGCATATCGGCAAGCCCGGGCTGACGGTCGCGTCAAATGGCGAAGAGCAACGACAGACCTGGACATCCGGGACCAGTCCCGGGCTGACTGCTTAAAAAGGGAGACCCTGATATGAAACGAGAAGACCTCACCGAAAAGCTGCTCGACATCAAGCGCGAGAAGGGCTGGACCTGGAAATACATCTGCGAGCAGGTCGGCGGTTACGCGGAGGTGCTGATCGTCGGCGCGATCCTCGGCCAGATGAAATTGACGAAGCCGCAGGCGGCCAATGCCGGCGAGCTGTTCGGCCTGTCGAAGGCCGAGACGGCGATGCTCAACGAGGTGCCGATGCGCGGCACCGGCACGCCGATGCCGCCGACCGATCCGCTGATCTACCGCTTCTACGAGATGGTGATGGTGAACGGCCCGGCCTGGAAGGCGTTGATCGAGGAGGAGTTCGGCGACGGCATCATGTCGGCGATCGACTTCGACATGGGAATCGAGCGCGTCGCCAACCCGAAGGGCGACCGCGTCAAGATCACCATGAGCGGCAAGTTCCTGCCGTACAAATATTACGGCGCCAGCGGCAACGTGCCGGAGTATGGCTTCAAGGAGGGCTGATTTCCCGCTCTGTCATTCCGGACGGCGCGACAGCGCCGATCCGGAATCTCGAGATTCCGGGTTCGGTCCTGCGGACCGCCCCGGAATGACAGCCTGTCGTGGGGACGCTTCGCCTTACGTCCCCGCCTTCACCTCGGCCGCGGCGACACCGAGCAACTCGCTCATCTTGGCGCGAATCGCCTGCTCGGTGACGACGACGCTCTTGGCGGCGAAATCGGCCATGAGCTTGCGCAGGACATCGGCATCGCCGGCCTCCTCGAAATCGACCGCGACCACCTCCTTGGCGTAGGCCGTGGCGGCTTCGCCTGATATGCCGAGCTTTTCCGCGGCCCACAGCCCGAGCAGCCGGTTGCGGCGGGCCTCCGCCTTGAACTTCTGCTCCTCGTCGAGGGCGAACTTCTTCTCAAAGCCTTCCTCGCGCTTGTTGATCTCGCTCATGCCTTTTCCAATTCCCTGCTGACTGGACCCGGCGGCCCTCGTTGCGACAGCCCCGGCGCATGCCTAGATAAGGGGCACGAATCGGCAAAACAACGAGCCGTTAAGCCGCAGGCAAAACGGTATAAGTTGGTGCCGGACGGCCGGATCGATTGTGCTCGGACAGCCAATCGGATAGGTTGCCTAAAGGCTTGGTTCCCGTTCTGTTTCTACGGGTTCCCGGCCGTTCACGGCAGCTCCGCTGTGGGTCGTAATCCTAGTCAACCGGAGCACACCAAATTCATGGATTTCAACAAAACACGGTACATCCCCATGAGCCGTCGGCGTCGCATTTATGAAGGCAAGGCAAAGGTTCTTTACGAAGGCCCGGAGCCCGGTACCCTGATCCAGCACTTCAAGGATGACGCCACCGCGTTCAATGCGAAAAAGCATCAGGTGATCGAGGGCAAGGGTGTCCTCAACAACCGGATCTCGGAGTACCTGTTTCAGCACCTCAACGACATCGGGGTGCCGACCCACTTCATCCGCCGCCTCAACATGCGCGAGCAGTTGATTCGCGAGGTCGAGATCGTGCCGCTGGAAGTGGTGGTGCGGAACGTCGCCGCCGGCTCTCTGTCGCAGCGCCTCGGCATCGAGGAGGGCACCCAGCTGCCGCGCTCGATCATCGAATTCTACTACAAGAACGACCAGCTCAACGACCCCATGGTCTCGGAAGAGCACATCACCGCTTTCGGCTGGGCGACGCCCCAGGAGATCGACGACATCATGGCGCTCGCCATCCGCGTCAACGACTTCCTCACCGGCCTCTTCCTCGGCATCGGCATCCGCCTCGTCGACTTCAAGATGGAGTGCGGGCGGCTGTTCGAGAACGAGATGATGCGGATCATCGTCGCTGACGAGATCTCGCCGGACTCCTGCCGTCTGTGGGACATCAAGTCGAACGAGAAGCTCGACAAGGATCGTTTCCGCCGGGATCTCGGCGGGCTGCTGGAGGCCTATACCGAAGTTGCAAAACGCCTCGGCATCCTCATGGAGAACGAGCGTCCGGCGGGCTCCGGCCCGGTGCTGGTGAAGAGCTAAAGGGGTTTTCGACGTGAAGGCACGTGTCACCGTTACCTTGAAAACGGGCATCCTCGATCCGCAGGGCAAGGCCATCGAAGGCGCGCTGAAGTCGCTCGGCGTCGACGGCGTTGCCAGTGTCCGCCAGGGCAAGGTGTTCGACATCGAGCTCGCCGGCGCCGACAAGGCCAAGGCGGAAGCCGCGCTGAAGGAGGCCGCCGACAAGCTGCTGGCGAACACCGTGATCGAGAACTACCGGGTCGAGATCGTCTGACCCTGTCATATCCTCACGTGAGGAGCGCGAAGGGCGCGCTCCTCGGGATGAGGAGTTGGACCGGTTGTGACGCCGCATCCGGGCTTGCTGGCTGAGCGCTTTCGCGCTCACAGCCATCCGACGCGACGGAAGCGCCAATAGAGCGCGCCGCATGCCATCAGCATCACGCCGAGCAGCATGTAATAGCCGTATTCCCATTCCAGCTCCGGCATGTGCTTGAAGTTCATGCCGTAGATGCCGGCGAGCGCGGTCGGGATCGCGATGATCGCGAGCCACGAGGCGAGCTTCTTGGAGACCGCCGTCTCCTGCGCCTGGCCCACCAGCAGGCTCGCTTCGAAGGCGAAGGCCAGCACCTCGCGCATGGAATCGATGCGCTCCTGGATGTTCCTGACGTGGTCGGTGACGTCGCGGAACAGCGGCTGCATGGTCGCGCGCACCATCGCCAGCTCGTCATGCTCCAGCCGGCGGCAGACCTCCACCAGCGGGCCGATCGCATTCCTGAGCCGCAGCAGGTCGCGGCGCAGCATGTAGAGCCGCTCGATCTGCGCCTTGCTGAGCGGCTTGGAGAGCACGTCGTCCTCGATGCCCTCGACCTCGTCATGGATGCTCTCGAGCACCGGCGAGTAGTTGTCGACGATGAAATCGAGGATGGCATAGAGGATGTAGTCCTCGCCGCGCGCGAGCGCCCGCGGGCAGCTTTCGCAGCGTTCGCGCACCGGCGTGTAGGAGGTCGAGGCGCCGTGGCGCACCGAGACCAGATAGCCTTCGCCGACGAAGATGTGGGTCTCGCCGAAGGCAATCCGGCCCTCGACCAGTTGCGCCGTCCGCGCCACGATGAACAGGGCCTCGCCATATTGCTCGATTTTCGGCCGCTGATGGGCGTGATTGGCGTCCTCGATGGCGAGATCGTGCAGGTCGAACTGTTTCTGCACCGCGCTGAGCAGGGCCATGTCGGGCTCGTGCAGCCCGATCCAGACCACGTGGCCGGGCTTGGCCCGCCAGCTCGAGGCCTCGCTGATGGCGATGTTGGCGACGCGCCGGCCGTCGACATAGGCACCCGCGGCGACGACGCCTTCGGCGGATACCGGTTCGGAGAGGGATGCGGGGAGCGACGGGACGTTCATGGCTTCAATCCCGGGCAAAATCGTCAGGCAAAAGTGCCGTGGCTATGGCCTGTGTACAAGGCCGCCCGGCAAGGCTAGCACTGGTAAAATCCCCGTCAAATGGCTATGTCTCTTCACGATTTGGCCCTTCGGCCAGCCCGATTCCCGTCACCGTCGGAACCCCTGCCATGAAAGCCGCCATCCTCGTCTTTCCCGGAATCAACCGCGAGCGCGACATGGCGCGCGCGCTGAGGCTGATCTCGGGCAGCGAGCCCACGATGGTGTGGCACGCCGAGACGTCGCTCCCGGCAGGCACCGATCTCGTGGTCGTGCCCGGCGGCTTCTCCTATGGCGATTACCTGCGCTGTGGCGCAATCGCCGCGCGTGCGCCGGTGATGGATGCGGTGCGCGACTATGCGGCCAAGGGCGGCCTCGTGCTCGGCGTCTGCAACGGTTTTCAGATCCTCTGCGAGTCCGGCCTCTTGCCGGGCGTCCTGATGCGCAATGCGCAGCTGAAATTCATCTGCCGCGACGTGCATCTGCGCGTCGAGCGCTCCGACACGCCGTTCACCCGCGGCTACAATGCCGGGCAGGTGATCCGCGTCCCCGTCGCACACGGCGAGGGCAACTACGAGGCGGATGAGGAGACCATCAAGCGCATCGAGGGCGAGGGGCGGGTGCTCTATCGCTACTGCTCGGCCGACGGCGCGGTTGACGAGCGCCACAACATCAACGGCGCGGCGCATTCGATCGCCGGCCTCGTCAACGACAGGGGCAACGTGCTCGGCATGATGCCGCATCCGGAAAACCACGTCGAAGACATCATGGGCTGCACCGACGGCCGCGGCCTGTTCGCCGGTCTCGTCCAGCATCTGGAAAAGGCCGCGTGATTTCGTTCGTGCTGAAGCGGTCTCTGGCCGCGCTCGCTGCGCTGTCGATCGCAACACTTTCGTTTGGAAGTGCCGCATTCGCCCAGGATTTCCCCAAGCGTCCGATCACCATGATCGTGCCGTTCGCGGCCGGCGGCACCTCGGACGTGATCGCGCGCACGGTCGCCGAGCAGATGGGCATCGCGCTCGGCCAGACCATCGTGATCGAGAACGTCGCCGGCGCGGGCGGTTCGACCGCGCTGGCGCGCGCCTCCCGCGCCGAGCCTGACGGTTACACCATCGCGATCGGCAATGCCGGCACCAATGCGGCGACCTACACGATCTATCCAAAGCTGCCGTTCACGCCCGAATCCTTCGTGCCGATCGCCATGGTGGCGAAGACGTTCGGCATCGTCGCGATCCGGAAGGATTTTCCAGCGAAGGATCTCAAGGAGTTCATCGCCTACGCCAAGGCCAATCCGGGCAAGATCAATCTCGGCCATGCCGGCGTCGGCTCGTCGAACTATTTGATCTGCAAGAGCTTCGTCACCGCTGCCGGGATCGACGCGACGCTGGTCGGCTATCGCGGCGCCGCGCCTGCGCTGACCGATGCGGTCGGCAGCCAGATCGACGGCGTCTGCGACGCGGCCGCCTCGGTGTCGCAGTCGATCAACGAGAAGCTGGTGCGGGGGCTGGTGGTCGGCTCGACCGTGCGGCTCGCGACGCTGCCCGATCTGCCGACGTCTGCCGAAGGCGGCCTGCCCGAATTCGAGGCGCAGGGTTGGAACGGCCTGTTCGCGCCCAAGGGCACGCCGCCGGCCGTCATCGCCAAGCTGAATGCGGCGGCGCGCACCGCGGTCGAAACCGACGCGGTCAAGAAGCGTTTTGCCGATCTCTCGACCGTCGCGCCCGACGACAACGAGCATACGCCGGAGCTGCTTCAGCAGCTCGTGACGCGCGACGTCGAGAAGTACCGGAAGATGCTGGCGGACGACGCCAAGCCATAGCGCCTCGCGCTAGCGCAGCTTCAGCCGCTCGGCCGGCACCGTCATCGCGGCAACGCCGGCCATGACCAGCAGCAGGCCCAGCGCCAGGTTCGACGGCACGCTCTCGCCGAGCAGCAGCACGGACAGGCCGACGCCGATCGGGATGCGCAAATAGCCTTGCGCATTCGTGGTCAGCGTGCCGAGCCGGCCGAGGCAGACGTAGAACAGCATCAGCCCCAACGCGCTGGAGACGATGCCCATGACGATGGTGGCGATGATCGCCGTCGGCGTCGGATGCAGCGTCCAGGGCTGGTCGATGATCAGCGAGGGCGGGAGCAGGATGAGGCCGCCGAACAGCAGCGAGCCGGCGGCCACCACCATCGGGTCGTAGTCGGACAGCCTGAGGCCGAAGATCGTCGCGCAGGCGAAGGAGATGGTGGCGAGCAGGATCGCGATCTCCGCGATGATCTCACGACCGAGGCCGCCGAGCGCATCGAGGCCGACGATGGCGACGGTGCCGGCGAGACCGAGGATCGCGCCCGCGAGCTTCAACAGCGTGGCGGGCTCGTGGCGCGTGATCAGCGAGGTGATCAGGAAGGCGAAGATCGGCGTCGTCGAGGCCAGCACCACCGTGTTGGACGCCGGCACATATTGCTGCGACCAGGTGATGACCAGGAACGGGAAGGTCGAGTTGATCAGCTGCTGGGTCGCGAACAGCTTCCAGGCCTTCGCATCGGTCGGGATCCTGACGCCGCGCATCCACAGGATCGCGAACAGGAAGGCGGCCGCGATCAGCGAACGCGCCGAGATGAAGGTGATGGGCGGGATCGTGTCCAGCGCCAGCTTGGCCAGCGGATAGGTGGAGCTCCAGCAGCAGGCGAGCGCGAACAGCAGCGCATAGTCGCGCCAGTTACGGGCGCCGGTCGCGGCCACGGACGGTAGCGGCGATGATACGGAGGCCGCTGCGCGACCCCTCGGCGACGTGCTCTGCGGCACCTTGTTCCTGCTCCCCGGCGCGACCGCGCTTCGCGCAAGTCTGGGCGAGGGGACGCCAAAAGGGAAGGCGCCGAGCTATGCGTTCGGCTGAGGGAGCGACTTCCGCTTGGCCCGCTTGATCGTCCCGGAAAAGGTGAACAGCCGGCGCTCGCCGGAGGCCATCTGCCCGCGCAGGAAGATCAACGAGCCGCCGGCGCGGGTGACCTCGCCGGTGCACTCGATCAGCTCGCCCTCATGCCCGGCATCCAGGAACTCGCAGGCGAAATTGACCGTCACGCCGCGGCCATTCAGCGCGGCCCGGCCGATCGCGAACAGGCAGTAATCGGCGAAGGCCATGAAGCAGCCGCCATGGACGTTGCCGGAGCCGTTCAAATGCTTCTTTTCGACCCGGAAGGCGCAGCGGACGCTGCCATCCGCCTCCAGGCGGTGCCAGAAGGGACCGATATGGTTCTCAAAGCTGTCCCTGATCCAGGTTTGCCAGCCCTTGAACTCACCCTCGGTCGCGACATGCAGCTCGGGGCGGGGCGAGGCGGCCGTTTTGGTCAATTCGTGCAAGGAAATGGGCCTTCAATTGCGGGTCTTCAGCCCTTAAATCCGATCTGTCTGCGCCGTGCAATTCCCGTTCCCGCACCCCCCGACCGCAAAACGTGGGACAGTGGGAAAATGCGCCATAAAGGGCTTTTCGCGAGGCCCCGATCTTCCTAAGAACGGCCAACCGCCGCCGAAAGCCCCGAATCCATGAAGAACGAACCCAAGATCACCCCCGAACTGGTTGCCGCCCACGGGCTCAAGCCCGACGAGTACGAGCGCATCCTGAAGCTGATCGGGCGGGAGCCGACCTTCACCGAGCTCGGCATCTTCTCGGCGATGTGGAACGAACACTGCTCGTACAAATCCTCGCGCATCCATCTGCGCGGCCTGCCGACCAAGGCGCCCTGGGTGATCCAGGGCCCGGGCGAGAATGCCGGCGTGATCGACATCGGCGACGGCCAGGCCGTGGTCTTCAAGATGGAGAGCCACAACCACCCGAGCTACATCGAGCCCTACCAGGGCGCGACCACCGGCGTCGGCGGCATTTTGCGCGACGTCTTCACCATGGGCGCGCGCCCGATCGCCTGCCTCAATGCGCTGAGCTTCGGTGCCCCCGAGCATGCCAGGACCCGGCATCTAGTCTCCGGCGTGGTCGCCGGCGTCGGCGGCTACGGCAATTCCTTCGGCGTGCCGACGGTGGGGGGCCAGGTGCGCTTCCACACCCGCTATGACGGCAACATCCTCGTCAACGCGATGGCCGTGGGCCTCGCTGACGCCGACAAGATCTTCTATGCGGCCGCCTCCGGCGTGAACATGCCGATCGTCTATCTGGGCTCCAAGACCGGCCGTGACGGCATCCACGGCGCCTCGATGGCCTCGGCCGAGTTCGACGACAAGTCCGAGGAGAAGCGCCCCACCGTGCAGGTCGGCGATCCCTTCGCCGAGAAGCTGCTGCTGGAAGCCTGCCTCGAGATCATGGAGAAGGGCTGCGTCATCGCGATCCAGGACATGGGCGCGGCGGGGCTCACCTGTTCGGCCGTCGAGATGGGCGCCAAGGGCGACCTCGGCGTCGACCTCGATCTCGACGCGGTGCCGACCCGCGAGACCGGCATGAGCGCCTACGAGATGATGCTCTCGGAGAGCCAGGAGCGCATGCTGATGGTGCTCAAGCCCGAGAAGGAGAAGGAAGCCGAGGCGATCTTCAAGAAGTGGGGGCTCGACTTCGCCGTGGTCGGCTACACCACGCCGAGCAAGCGCTTCGTGGTCAAGCATGGCGGCGACGTCATGGCCGACCTGCCGATCAAGGAGCTCGGCGACGAGGCGCCGCTCTATGACCGCCCGCATGTCCCCTCCGCCGCGCTGCCGGTCGTGCACGCGCGCGAGGTGCCGGCACCGATGAGCGTCGGGGCCGCGCTGGAGAAGCTGATCGGCACGCCCGACATGTGCAGCAAGCGCTGGGTCTGGGAGCAGTACGACCACGTCATCCTCGGCAACACCATGCAGCGCCCCGGCGGCGATGCCGCCGTGGTGCGCGTGCAGGACGGCCCGAAGGGCCTGGCGCTGACCGTCGACGTCACGCCGCGCTATTGCGAGGCCGATCCCTACCAGGGCGGCATGCAGGCGGTGGCGGAGGCCTGGCGCAACATCACCGCGGTCGGCGGCAAGCCGCTTGCGATCACCGACAATCTCAACTTCGGCAATCCTGAAAGGCCCGAGATCATGGGCCAGTTCGTCGGCTGCCTGAAGGGCATCTCGGAAGCCTGCCGCACGCTCGACTTCCCGGTCGTCTCCGGCAACGTCTCGCTCTACAACGAGACCAACGGCCGCGCGATCCTGCCGACGCCCTCGATCGGCGGTGTCGGCCTGCTCGACGATTTCACCAAGTCCGCCTCGCTCGCCTTCAAGGCGGAAGGCGAGGCGATTCTCTTGATCGGCGAGACCCATGGCTGGCTCGGCCAGTCGGTCTACTTGCGCGACATCTGCGGTCGCGAGGAGGGCGCGCCGCCGCCGGTCGATCTCGCGGCGGAGAAGCGCAACGGCGACTGCGTGCGCGGCATGATCCATGCGGGCACCGCGACCGCCGTGCACGACCTCTCCGACGGCGGCCTGCTGATCGCGCTTGCCGAGATGGCGATGGCGAGCGGCATCGGCGCCAAGCTGCTGGCGGCGCCGGCCGCGCTCGTGTCGCAGGCCTATTGGTTCGGCGAGGACCAGGCGCGCTATCTCGTCACCGTGCCGGAAACGGAGGCCGGCCGCGTGCTGGCCAAGATGCGCGGCTGCGAGGTGCCCTGCCTGCGGATCGGCACCACCGGCGGCGACGCGATCGCGATCGCCGGCGAGGCGCCGGTTGCGATCGATACACTGCGGACCTCGTTCGAGCGCTGGCTGCCGGAGTATATGGGCGGGAAGGCGGCCTGAGCCGCCGCCTTAATCTCGTAGCCCGGATGGAGCGAAGCGTAATCCGGGAGTGCTGTTGCTTGTGGCAACACCCCGGATTGCGCCGCGCTCCATCCGGGCTACGACCTGCGCTCGCAATGACGATAGGAGGCCGGTGCCGCCTCCTCAAAGCACCTTCGTCGCGCCCGGGATCTGCCGCAACGCTCGCGTCAACGCCCAACTCGCCGCGACTGTCAGCACAAACCCGAGCGTGGCCTTGACGATCGCCGGCAGGTCATAGTCGAACAGCCAATATTGCAGCCACAGTGCGATCGGATAGTGCACCAGGAACATGCCGTACGCGTCGCTCTGCATTGGATCGAGCAGCTTGGCTGAGCCTGATTGCTTGAACCTCTGGAAAAAGGCCAGGATCAGAAACATGATGGCCACGCTGAAGACCGTGAAGCAGATGGCATAGAGCGCTTCATACCAGTCCGGGAGCGGCGACGGGTTGCCCAGGATTTCGCGCTTGATGAAGATCAGCACCCACAAGAGGCAATACGGAACGATCGCCAGCACCATCCAGTCCCAACTGACCTTCGCCATCCGGCCGTCTGCAGCGAGCAGCCCGCGATCCATTTGCGCAACGCCGATGCCGGCACCGAAAAAGAAGTAGGTCGCGTAGAGCAACACGCGCCCGTGCTGGACCGAGAACGGCCCGAACTCGAACCAACTGCCGGCTCCGAAGTGAACCCGCCCGGGAATGTAGAACGCCGCGGTGACGGCAAGCATGACCGCGAAGAACACGGCGGGCCGACGGCGACCGTGTAGCGAGAGGCGATTGATCGGATCGAGCAGATTGGGCGACAGCCGGTGCAGCAGGCAGGCAACCAGGTCGAAGGCGAACAAGACCCAAAGGAACCAGATCGGCCCGCTCGGCCACGGGCCCTTCGTGACCATATTCCACCAGAATTCCGAAAAGCCGATCTCGGGATGCTGCCGCAGGGAGATCGCGTAATAGGCGAGCGGAATGACTGTAAGGGCGCAGATCGCGAAGGGTAAGCCCAGCCGAAGCAGGCGATCTGCCAAATAGCTCCGCGCTCCCTTCCGGGCGATACCAGACCAGGCGAACAGTCCCGACAGGAAGAAGAACATCGCCATGAAGAAACTGTCGGTGGCGAGCACGATCATGTCGAAGCCGAAGAAGTACTTCGGATCGGTATGACCGAAATAAGTATAGGGGATCACCGCGTGATGCAGCAGCACCACCAGCGTCAGGAAGGTGCGGGCGCGATCGAGCGACAGATTGCGCGTCTTGCTCTTCGGCGCGGCGTGCACCTCTGCACCGATCGTCGCTGAATGTGACATCGTCATCATGGCCGCCCCGGTCTTGCTTCCGTCCCGGCCAGACTGTGCCGCCGGCAACCCGATTCAGCAAGCGCCGTTTGTGCCCGCCTTGCCGTCCGGTATCGTCAGGAACCAGCTCCGCGCAGCGAAGTTAGCGTCCCCGAATGCGTTGAGGGCCGCGGATAGCGGCACCCAAGTCGGAGCTGGCGATGACGATCCTGAAATGGGCGCTGATCTTTCTCTTGATCTCGATCGTTGCCGGCGTGCTCGGCTTTACCGGCATCTCCGCTGCCTCCGCAGATATCGCCCGCTTCCTGTTCTATATCTTCGTCGTGATCTTCCTGGTGCTGCTGATACTGGGGCTCACGATCTTCAGGGCGTAGCGGGGGTCGCGTCAGCGTACTCAGTCGTCATGCCCGGGCTTGTCCCGCCTTCCATGTCCGCGGCTGTCAGAGAACGTGGATGGCCGGGTCAAGCCCGGCCATGACGGGAGAGCCTACCCCACTTCCTCGATCTTCACCTTGTCGGGATAGAAGGCGAGATGGCCGGAAATCTCCGTCATCGCGGGGAAGGGCGCCTCATAGGTCCAGATCGCGTTGTCGAGCGTCTTGCCGTCGGCCTTGACGCTGTAATAGCTCGCATCGCCCTTGTAGGGGCAATGGGTGACGCGGTCGGTGCGCTCCAGCAGTGCCATGTTGGCATCCTGTCGCGGCACATATTGCACCGCCGGATATTTGGCTTCCTTCAGCGTCAGCGCCTTGCTGGTCTCGGCGATCACGATGTCGCCCGCGGTGACGCGGACGCGCCGGGGGTTTGGGGTGATGGTGATGGGGTGGTCGGGCCCTGGAAGCTTCATGATTTCACGCCTTTTCGATCAATCTGCCGCGCGCGGCACTTTGTCGTGCCTTTATCCTGATGGGATCAGGGATATAGTACCGGAAGGCGTGACGTAGAAGGCCGTTCACGCTAAGTTTGGCCCTGCCGGTCCGGGGACCCCGGCAAGCGATTCGAAGCCGAGACAGGAGCAAGACCCGAATGCCCATGGACGCCCACGATATCGAGGCGATGATCAAGGCAGCGATCCCCGATGCCGAGGTGACGATCCGTGACCTCGCCGGCGATGGCGACCACTATGCCGCGACCGTGATCTCGGAATCCTTCCGCGGTAAGTCCCGCGTCCAGCAGCACCAGATCGTCTATCAGTCCCTGCGCGGCCAGATGGGCGGCGTGCTGCACGCGCTGGCGCTGCAAACCGGGGTACCCGGCACCTGATCTGACCCGCGACGGGGGAACGATGATGGCTGCGGACAATCCGCGCGGCGCGATGTTTCGCGTCATCGTGCCGAACCAGCACAGCCGCGTCACCAATGCCGAGCTGTTCTTCGACCTCGTCTTCGTCTTTGCCGTCACGCAGGTCTCGCACACGCTGCTGCACCATTTCACGCCGCTCGGCGCGGTGCACGTCACGGTGCTGTTTCTCGCGGTGTGGTGGGTGTGGGTCTACACCGCCTGGGTCACCAACTGGCTCAATCCAGATCTGACGCCGGTCCGCATCCTGCTCTTCTCGATGATGCTGGGCGGCCTCGTGCTGTCGACGACGATCCCGACCGCCTTCGAGGGGCGGGGTCTGTGGTTCGCGATCGCCTATGCGACCATGCAGGTCGGACGCACCGCCTTCTGGATGTTCGCAACCCCGCGCCACCGGACGGCGGTGCGGCACAATGCGATCCGCATCCTGGTCTGGCTCTGCGGCTCCGCGATCTTCTGGATCCTTGGCGGCCTCGCGCATGACGAGGCGCGGCTGTGGTTCTGGATCGTGGCGCTGACGATCGAATACATCTCGCCAGCGGTGCGCTTCTGGGTCCCCAAGCTGGGATTCTCGTCGGTCGAGGCCTGGGCCGTCGAGGGCGGCCACATGGCCGAGCGCTGCGCCGGCTTCATCATCATCGCGCTCGGCGAGGCCGTCGTCGTCAACGGCGCCACCTTTGCCGAGCTGGACTGGACCGCCGACAACATCCTCGCCTTCGTCTCGGCGCTGGTCGGGGCCATCGCGATGTGGTGGATCTATTTCCACAAGGGCGCCGAGGCCGGCTCCGAGCGCATCTCGAAGTCCGCCGAATCCGGCCGGCTGGCGCGGCTCGCCTACACCTATCTGCACATGCCGATCGTCGCCGGCATCATCCTGACCGCGGTTTCGGATGAGCTGGTGCTGAAGCATCCGACCGGACATTCCGACGTCAGGATCGTCGTGAGCACCATCGGCGGGCCGCTGGTATTCCTGGTCGGCACCATCCTGTTCAAGCACGCGATCCGCGGCTTCCTCCAGCTCTCGCACGGCATCGGCATCATCCTGCTGCTGGGGCTGTGGTGGTTCGCCGCCGATCTCTCGCCGCTCTGGCTCTCGGTCGCAACGACCGTGATCATGATCGTGGTCGCGGTGTGGGAGTCGGTGTCGCTGGGGTCAACGCCGGAGGAAGCCGAGGAGCATTGATCCCCGGACGTCTACTCCGCCGCCTCCAGCGCATGCACCGAGAACATCCTGGCCGCGTCCGTCCAGCTCTCGCGCACGCGCCAGCCCGCGCCTTGCGCCAGCGCAGCAAAACGCCCGAGGCTGTATTTGTAGCTGTTCTCGGTGTGAATGCTCTCACCGGGGCGGAACGAGAAGCTGGTGCCGAGCAGGCGCACGGTCTGGCTCTTCTTGCTGATCAGGTGCATTTCGATGCGGTGCCGCTCGCGATTGTAGATGGCGCGATGGGTGAAGGCGGAGAGGTCGAAATTGCCGCCGAGCTCGCGGTTGATCCGGACCAGCACATTGAGGTTGAAGCGCGCGGTGACGCCGGCCGCATCGTTGTAGGCGTCGTGGAGCACGCGCTCGTCCTTCTCGAGGTCGGCGCCGATGATCATCTGCGCGCCCCGGCCGAGAATCGCGCGCGCGCTCTTCAGGAAGGCCTGGGCTTCATGCGGCTCGAAATTGCCGATGGTCGAGCCCGGAAAGAAACCGACCTTGGGCATTGACGCGACCGCCCTGGGCAGCTCGAACGACGTGGTGAAGTCGGCCGCCACCGGATAGATGCCGAGCGTCGGGAAGTCGCGCTTCAGGCCGTTCGCCTGCGCCTTCAGGAAGTCGCCGGAGATGTCGACGGGCACATAGGCCGCGAACTTGCAGTGGTTCAGCAGCAGGCGGACCTTCGTGGTCGCGCCCGCGCCGAACTCGACCAGCGCCGCATGCTCGGGAATGATCTTTGCGATCTCGCTGCCGCGCTCCTTCAGGATCGCAAGCTCGGTGCGCGTCGGATAATATTCGGGCAGGCGCGTGATCGCCTCGAACAATTCCGATCCGGTCGCATCGTAGAAATACTTTGGCGACAGCTTTTTCGGCTGCTGCGACAAATCCTCGATGGCCTCGCGGGCAAAGGCGGTCGTCTGCTCGTCGGGAAGATGGGCTTCGGCCAAAGCGCTGGCGTGCACATTCATGATACTCTCCTGAACGCGCTGTCCGGCGCGCATTTGTCGTCGGATGAGAACTAGTTGTAATCGGCGAGCCGCAATCCCGTGAATTGCCAGCGGTGGTGCGGATAGAAGAAGTTACGATAGGTGATACGGCTGTGCCCCTCCGGGGTTGCAAGCGAGGAGCCGCGCAGCACCAGCTGGTTGACCATGAACTTGCCGTTGTATTCGCCGAGCGCGCCTTCGATGGCGCGGTAACCCGGGTAGGGCGAATAGGAAGATCGCGTCCACTGCCAGACGATCCCGAAGGCATCGTTGAGCTGGCCGGCGCGGGCCGCGACCTCCCATTCCATCTCTGTCGGCAGATGCTTTCCGGCCCAGCGCGCGAACGCATCGGCCTCGTAATAGCTGACGTGGCAGACGGGGGCGTCGGGATCGACCGGCTTGAGGCCGGCGAGCGTCATCACCTGCCAGGCGCCCTCGACCTCGCGCCAATGGCCCGGAGCCTGCCAGTCTTCCTTGCTGACAGTGGCAAAGCCGTCCATCAGCCACAGCGTTGCGTTCGCGTAGCCACCGTCGCGCATGAAGGCGAGCCATTCGCCATTGGTGACGAGATTGCGCGCGACCTTGACCGGGCCGACGAGGGCGCGATGGGCCGGCTTCTCGTTGTCGAAATGGAAGCTGTCGTCGACGTGGCCGACGGTGTGGATGCCTTCGTTGAGGGGCAGCCAGTCATCGCCGGTGCGCGTCGCGGACGGAAAGCGCCAGTCCGGGTCGTAGGCCGGATAGACCGGGTTCTGCGCAAAGGCGTGCAGGATGTCGGTGAACATCAATTCCTGATGCTGCTGCTCGTGATTGAGCCCGACCTCGACCAGTGGCGCGATGGCACGGAGCTTGTCCTCGCCGGCCTCGCGGAAGAATTTCACGACCGCCGCATCGACATATCTGCGATAGGCGCCGACCTCGTTCGCGCTGGGACGGGTGATGTCGCCGCGGTGATTCCGGGCATGACGCGGGCCGGCGCTGACATAATAGGAATTGAACAGGAACGCGAAATCGGGGTGGAAGGGCCGGTAGCCCGGACAGTGCTCGCCGAGCAGAAATTGCTCCCAGAACCAGGTGGTGTGGGCCCGGTGCCATTTCGCGGGGCTTGCATCCGGCATGGACTGGATCTGCTGGTCCTCCGGCGACAGCGGCGCGGCCCGGCCCTCGGTCTCGTTGCGGACGGCGAGAAAGGCGTCTTCCAGCCACAGGGCGAGCTTGCCTGGGGCGGAGGACGGTGACGAAAGCGGGGCGGTGGCCGTAGCGGAGGCTTGTTTCGTCACGTTTTTCTCCAGACAGGACAAGAGAACGTTGTTGGCGTTGCCCGGTTCCAAAACCAAGGTTCGTCCTAGATAGGGGCTCCGTTACGGTATGAAAGTCCTCCCCGGTGATGATATTCGTGTCATCATGCAATGGGGCCGGTGCCATCTGGACCGGCCGCCGAGGGGGTGTTCGCCGCCATTTTACTTTGGATGCACAACGGTTTGGGCTACATATATAGGCAGGTATCGGGTTAAATCGGCTGAGCCGGCCCGGAGTGATTGTTGAGGGCTCCGCCCCAGAAGGACATGGATATGAGCATCGAGGAATTCATCGCCAACGAAGTGAAGTCGAACGACGTGGTTCTGTTCATGAAGGGCACGCCGCAATTTCCGCAGTGCGGTTTCTCCGGCCAGGTCGTGCAGATCCTCGACCACCTCGGCGTTGGCTATAAGGGCCTCAACGTCCTCGAATCCGCAGAACTGCGCAACGGCATCAAGACCTTCTCCAACTGGCCGACCATTCCGCAGCTCTATGTGAAGGGCGAATTCGTCGGCGGCTGCGACATCGTCCGCGAGATGTTCCAGGCCGGCGAATTGCAGCAGCTCCTCTCCGAGAAGGGCGTCGCAGTCGCGGCCTGAGGCGTGACCGCGCTGTCGCGCCGGATTGGCGGCGCGGAGCTCGAGGTCATCGTTGCCGACATCACGACACTGAGCGTTGACGCCATCGTCAACGCCGCCAACACGTCGCTCCTGGGCGGGGGCGGCGTCGATGGGGCGATCCATCGGGCCGCCGGGCCCGATCTGGTCGCCGAATGCCGGATGCTCCACGGCTGCAAGACCGGCGACGCCAAGATCACCAAGGGCTATCGGCTCAAGGCCGCGCACGTGATCCATACCGTCGGTCCGGTCTGGAATGGCGGCACGCTGGACGAAGACGATCTGCTCGCCGCCTGCTATCGCCGTTCGATGGAGCTGTGCGGGAAGCACAAGCTGACCTCGGTGGCATTTCCCGCGATCTCGACCGGCATTTTCCGCTTTCCCGCGGACCGGGCGGCGGATATCGCGGTGCGCACCACGATCGAAGGGCTCGCTGTCGCGCCATCCGTTGTGCGCGTGGTGTTCTGCTGCTTTGCCGGGCCGAGCGCCAGGCTCCATGCCGACGCGCTTGCGCGACACGGCAGCCCTTGTGCCTGATGACGCGGTCAGTACACTCCGCCCGGCCATGTTACGGGGAGGGGATATGATTTCACAATCTGGACTGCGTGCGCTCGCCTGCGGCGCGCTTGTGTCGCTCGGGGCGATGTCGTTCGCACGGGCAGAGGGCACCTACGAGATTTCGGCCGGCGCGCATTTCAATGAGGACAAGCTCTTGAGGATCAGCGAGTTCTTCAAGAACGAGGTCGCAACCGGCAAGATCGCCGGCGCAACCGTGCTGATCCAGCAGCACGGCAAGCCGGTCTACCACGAAGCCTTCGGCGTGCAGGACGTGGTCAGCAAGGCGCCGATCACCGACAAGACGATTTTCCGCCTGTTCTCGATGAGCAAGGCGATCACGTCCGTCGTCGCGGTGCGGCTGATCGAGGACGGCAAGATCAAGCTCGACGATCCCGTCTCGAAATACATTCCGTCCTTCGCCAACGTGAAGGTCGGCGTCGAGAAGAAAGCCGAGGACGGCACCAAGTCGCTCGAGCTGGTGCCGCCGACGCGGCCGATGACGGTGCTCGACCTGATGCGCCACACGTCCGGCGTCACCTATGGCTTCTATGGCGACAGCCTGGTCCGCAAGGCCTATCGCGACGCCAACATCTATGCCGGCGATTTCGACCTCGCCGAGTTCGCCGAACGCATCGCCAAGCTGCCGCTGCACAACCAGCCGGGCGCGCTATGGCAATACGGCCACTCCACCGACATCCTCGCGCGCGTGATGGAGATCGCGACCGGCAAGCCGCTTCTCGAGATCGAGCGGGAGAAGCTGCTCGATCCGCTCGGCATGGTCGACACCGGATTCTTCGTCACCGACCCCGAGAAGCAGAAGCTGCTGGCGCAGCCGGTGCCGAATGATGCCGATTTTCGCGTCGGCCGGATCAACGATCCGACGGTCGTCAAGAAAATCCAGTTCGCCAGCGGCGGCATGGTCACGACCATGGCGGACTATGCGCGCTTTACGCAGATGCTGCTCAATGGCGGCAGCCTCGACGGCAAGACCATTCTCAAGCCCGAGACGTTCAAGCTGATGACGACCGATCAGGTCGGCCCGGGCTCCGGCGTCGACCGCGACTATTTCTACTTCCCCGGCGACGGTTTCGGCTTCGGTCTCGGCCTTGCCGTCCGCACCGACCCCGGCAATGCCAAGCCGCCGCCGCCCGGCGATCTCGGGGAATTGAAGTGGGACGGCGCCTCCGGCTGCTATTTCGTGGTCGACCCTAAGCAGGACATGTTCTTCGTGCTGCTGGAGCAGACCCCGACCGAGCGCCAGCGCGTGCAGCGGACACTGAAGCAGTTGGTTTATGAAGCCATGGAGAAGTGAGGCGCTCACCCGCGCCGTCCTCGCTATCGCTTTTGTCCTGCTGGTCGGTGCGGCGGGTCCGGTCCGCGCTGATGCCTCGATTGCCCACAGCTTCTCGACTGCGGGGCTCGCGCGCATCAGCGCTTTTCTTCGTGGCGAGGTCGCCGCCGGCCGGATTCCCGGCGCGGTCCTGCTGATCCAGCAGCACGGCAAGCCCGTGCTCTCCGAGACGTTCGGTCTGCGCGATACGAAGACGGCGCAGCCGATGACGGATGACACCATCTTCCGCCTCTATTCGATGTCGAAACCGATCACCTCGGTAGCGGCGATGATGCTGGTGGACGATGGCAAGCTCGCGCTCGACGATGCTGTCGCGAAATACATTCCGGCCTTTGCCGATGTGAAGGTCGGCGTTGCGCAGGCCGATGGCGAACTGGCGCTCCAGCCGCTGGCGCGGCCGATCACGGTGCGCGACCTGCTCCGCCATACCTCGGGCATCACCTACGGCTTCTATGGCGACAGTCCTGTGCGCAAGCTCTATGCGCAAGCCGCTCTGTTCGACGGCGATCCCGACAATGCCCAATTCGTCGCGCGGCTCGCACGGCTGCCGCTGGCCGAACAACCGGCGACGCTGTGGGACTATGGCCATTCCACTGACGTGCTCGGGCGTGTCATCGAGGTTGCCACGGGTCTATCGCTCTATCGATTCGAAAAGGAGCGGCTGCTCGATCCCCTGGGAATGCGGGATACGGCGTTCTACGTCGCCGACGATGCCAAGCGGCCGCTGATCGCCGAGCCTTTGCCCGGCGACTGGTTCGATCGTCCCGTCGCCGGCATTACGGAGGCGACCGCGCCGCATCGTTGGGAATCCGGCGGCGCGGGTATGGTCGGCACGATTCGAGACTATGCGCGCTTTGCGCAGATGCTGCTGAGTGGCGGCGAGCTCGACGGCCATCGCTATCTCAGGCGTGAGACGGTGACGCTGATGGCGTCGAGCCAGATCGGCGCGGAGACCGGTGTGAGGAAGGATCCGGAATTCTACTTTCCGGGTCGCGATAGCAGCTTTGGTCTCGGCTTTGCCGTGCGCACCGTGGCGAACGGCCCGCTTCCGGCCGGCGAATATCGTTGGGACGGTGTAGGCGGCACCTTCTTCTTCATCGATCCCGCCGACGACATGTTCGTGATCTGCATGATGCAGTCGCCCTCGCGGCGCGGCCCGATCCAGGACGAACTGAAGCGGCTGGTCTATGCGGCGATGGGGCGGTGAGCGTGATTGCTTCGCGGATTGCGTAGCCCGGATTTCTCTTCGCTCCGTCCGGGCTACGGGACTTACGCCCCGCGCACGATCTCGCGCACGTAGCCGATCGTCTCCTCGATCTGGCTCGCATTGACGTCGAGATGGGTGCAGGCGCGGATACGGCCGTCCATCATCGCAAGCGTCACGCCGCGCTGACGGAGCGCGGCGACCATCTTGTCACCAGGGACGCCGGCGCCGTCGGGCTTGAAGAACACGAGATTGGTCTCGGGCTCCTGCACCTCGATGCCTGCGATCTGCGACAATCCGCGGGCGAGCGCACGCGCATTGGCGTGGTCGTCGGCGAGGCGGTCGACGTGGTGGTCGAGCGCGTAGATGCAGGCGGCGGCGCAGATTCCGGCTTGCCGCATCGAGCCGCCGAGGCGCTGCTTCCACTGCCAGACCGCGTCGATGAAGGCCCGCGAGCCCGCGAGCACGCCGCCGATCGGCGCACCCAGGCCCTTGGAGAAGTCGATCCAGGCCGAGTCCCAGCCTGCGGTCATGTCGCGTGGAGAGATGCCGCTCGCCACCGTGGCGTTGAGCAGGCGCGCGCCGTCCATGTGGGTGACGAGACCATGTTGCCTGGCGATCGCGACGATCTCATCGAGCGCGGCCTTCTTCCAGATCGTGCCGCCGCCGATATTGGCGGTCTGCTCGACGCTGACGACGGTCTGCGGCGGCTGGTAGCGCGTGCGCGGATGCAGCGCCTTGCGGAACGTCTCCGGCGTGAACTGGCCGTCGGCGCCCTTGAGCTGCGTGACCTGGAAGCCGCCGATCGCGGCATGCGCGCCGCCCTCGCGGGCGATGATGTGCGCGGTCTCGTGCGCGAGGATCTCGTCGCCGGGACGGCAATGCACCAGCGTCGCGGTGACGTTGCACATCGTGCCCGAGGGCATGTAGACGGCGGCCTCCTTGCCGAGCAGATCCGCAACGCGCTCGCACAGCGCGTTCACGGTCGGATCGTCACCGACCTGCTCGTCGCCGACCTCGGCCCGCGCCATCGCCTCGCGCATCGCAGCCGTCGGCCTGGTCTGCGTGTCCGACAGCAGATTGATGCGCACCGGCGGCGCCTTGGGATCGATCGGGGGAGGGGTGTAGAGCATCAACTTGCTCCCTGAGGGGAATGGCACTCGCTCGCGGTCAGCGAGCTCTGGGTGGACGCCGGGCGGCGTGACGAAACCGCATAATAACGATTTCTGTCTCGGTCACACGATAATCGATCAGATAGGGATAAGGGTTGACCGGCAAGCGACGGACGTATGCACGCGTGGTCGTTCGCCCTGCGTAGGGATGGTTCTCGAGCAATGCCATCAGAGCGACAATACGGTCGCGCACGTGGCCTGCGCCTTGGGGCGAGCGCGCCTCGATGTAGGTCAGAATTTGGTCGATCTGGGCGAGCGCCCGCTTCGTGTAACGGACCTTCACAGCCCGTGCTTGGCCCACATCGCGCGGACTTCGTCGGCGCTGGCCAGCTCGCCGCGGGCGATTTCGGCTTCGGCCTCGGCGAGATCTGCCTCTTCCGCCGCCGTCAGCTGGATTGGTGGCTGATCGACCCCGGCAAGCTCAAGCAGGGTCCGCGCCAGTTCGTCCTGCTCTGAATCGGGCAGGCCGGAAACCTTGCTGAAGGCCTCTTCCAGAAGACGAGTCATGCTCAACTCCGCGATGTGCAATCATAGCACAGATGGCTTGAGACATGGGAATCGCCGGCTCAAACAAAAAGGCCCCGGTGAACCGGGGCCTTTGAATGTCGATCTGCCGAAACTATCAGCGCGAATAGAATTCGACGACCAGATGCGGCTCCATCTGCACCGGGAACGGCACGTCGGAGAGGCCGGGGATGCGGATGTACTTGGCGGTCATCTTGCCGTGGTCGACGTCGAGATAGTCGGGGGTGTCGCGCTCGGGGAGCTGGCTGGCTTCGAGGACGTGGGCGAGCTGCTTGGAGGCTTCCTTGACCTCGATCACGTCGCCGACCTTGAGCTGGTAGCTCGAGATGTTGACCTTGCGGCCGTTCACCTTGATGTGGCCGTGGTTGATGAACTGGCGCGCGGCGAAGATCGTCGAGACGAACTTGGCGCGGTACACGACCGCGTCGAGACGACGCTCCAGGAGGCCGATCAGGTTCTCGCCGGTGTCACCCTTGAGGCGGCTCGCCTCGACATAGATGCCGTGGAACTGGCGCTCGGAAATGTTGGCGTAGTAGCCCTTCAGCTTCTGCTTGGCGCGGAGCTGCACGCCGAAGTCGGAGAGCTTGCCCTTGCGGCGCTGGCCGTGCTGGCCGGGGCCGTATTCGCGGCGGTTCACGGGGCTCTTCGGGCGGCCCCAGATGTTCTGGCCCATACGGCGATCGATCTTGTATTTCGCCTCACTGCGCTTAGTCATCGCGTCCTCTTCAGGTACATGGTTTGAGGAAACGCGCCCTCCTGTGTGACGGGATGATCCCGGCACCGACAGGTCCGATCCCCAAAGCATAGGAGACAGGACCACGGGTCGCGAAACGCTTCGCGGGCCGAAATCGGCCCGCGAGCAGGCGGCTTTTAGGGGAGTTTGGGCCGTTCTGTCAATTCTTTACACCGGTCATTCCGGGGCGATGCGCTGGCATCGAACTATGGTGCGCATTTGCGCACCCTGAGAATATCGAGGTTCCGGGTTCGGCTCTGCGAGCCGCCCCGGAACGACGGTATTCTACGTGCCCACCGCCCGAATCGGCTTCGGGCCGGCCGCCCGCAATTCGGCAGCGATTTCAGTGTTCAGGACCTGTTCCAGCCGGGTCAGGACCCGGGCGATGGGGGCGGCGTCGGTGACCCGGTGGTCCCAGCGGATGACGACGTGGATGGTCTGGTCGGGCTCGACAACCCCATAGCTGACGATGAACGGGCCGGGCGTGACGGGATGCAGCTCGCCGCCGCCATAGGCGGCCACCGAGCTCACCGCGAAGCTGCCGAACCAATTGCCGCGCTGCCGGCCGAAATTGAGCCCGATCGCCCAGGACAGGCGCCGCAGCGGCAGCGGCAGGCGGGTTGCCCGCATGATCTTGCGGAACATGGGGACGTCGTCGATCGGCGCCGTCTTGCCGCGCCGGATCTCGGCGTCGACCGCGGCCAGGGGAAGGGCCTCGGGGGCTGCGATTCGCTGCGGCAGCACGCATTCCTCGCCGTCCTCGACCCGCGCGATGGCCACCAGCGCCACGCTCTTCGGCAGCTCGTAGAGCATCGGCCAGGGCCATTTGGCGTAGACGGTGCGCAGAACCGGCTCGTCCCTGGCCACCAGGGCGAAGGCCTTGACGAAGATCGCCGCCCAGCCGGCGGGCGCCATCGCGCCAGAGCGAGCCTCCAGCAGGGGGCGGATATTGAGCGAACGGGACAGCGAGACGAAGGGCACGCCCATCGAGGCGCGCATGAGGTCGCAAATCAGGCGGCGCGGCAGCGAAATGGTCTTTGGCGTCCCGCGCATGGGTCTTTCGGTTCCCGAGGATTAAAATATGTGCAGCGAGCGGGGTTCCCGCTCGCCGCCTGCTCTAGCACGAACCAACCCGCTTGGGGCCGGTCGGTTCGCCGCATCAGGGGGCTGGCGAGGCCAGCGGCTTGGTCTTGTCGACGACGTAAACTCCAAGCACTTTCATGGCCTTGTCGCCGTGGGCTTTGGCGTCATGCACGACGCCTGCCGGGATCTGATAGGAATCGCCGGCTTTCAGGGTTTTTTCCGGCTGCCCGTCGATCAGGAGATTGAGTTCGCCTTCGAGCACATAGCCGGTCTCGATGCCCGGATGGGGTATGGCGTCCGGCCGCGCCGCCCGCCGGCACTTCCGCGATGGCGGTGATGGTGTTGTAGCCGTCCGGAAATTCGACCTTCTGGAGCGGAGTGCGCTTGATGCCGGTCTGCTGGGCGAAAGCAGCGACGGCGAGGCCGGTGAAGGCCAGAACGAGCAAAGTCTTTTTGAGCATGGTTTTTCCTCCCTAGAACGGCCGACCCTAGCAGCGCGGCAGTTCCCGGCAAGGTGGCAATCGGCGCGTTCAGCGCTTGATGCCCTCGAACGCGGCCATGATGCCGCGCTGGAATAGCGACCAGTCGAAGCCGAGCGCGATGGCGCGGTAGCCGCGGTCGACCAGGGCGTTGGCCTGGTCGGCGGTGCGGGCGACGCCGCCGATCGGCACGCCGCTCCTGAGGATGCCGGCCTCGGCGCGGGCGACCAGCTCGCGCAGCTCCGGATCGTCCATCTGGCCGCGCTTGTTGATGGAGGTGGCGAGATCGCCGGGGCCGATCACCGCGACGTCGATGCCTGGCGTGGCCATGATCTCGTCGATGCGGTTGACGGCGTCGACATGCTCGATGGTGATCATGCAGATCATCTCGTCGTCGGCGCCGGCCATGTAGTCCGGCATCGACTGGCCCCAGCGGAATGGCGCGTGGAAGGGACCCCAGAGACGATCGCCGCGCGGCGGATAGCGTACGCTGCGCACCGCTTTCTCCGCCTCCGCGCGGTTCGTGATCATCGGAAAATTGATGCCGAAGGCGCCGATGTCCATCGGCGCTTTCGCAAGCCACGGCTCGTTCGCCGCGATCCGCACCAGCGGCGTGCATGGCGTGCCGGTCGTGGCGGCGATCATCGCATGCGCTTCGGTGAGCCCGATCGGCCCGTGCTCGAGATCGACGATGATCCAGTCGAGCGAGCGCGCCATAATCTGCACGGTCTGCACGCTGGGTATCGTCGCGATCGCACCGAAGGCGGGGCGCCCCTCGCTCCACAATTGGCGGAGGCGATTGAGCGGCGTTGCGGGGACCGGCATGGGGATGAACCTGCGAAGATGGCGACGGCGAAGCCTAGCAGCGCGCCGTCGCGGCGCAAGGTCAGGCCAGCGCGCGGCCGCCGAAGAACGGCGTCAGCGTGGCCGAAAGGCCATGCACGCGGTTCGAGGTGAAGATCATCTCGGCGCCGGACTGCGCGATGCCGCCGATCCGCGCGCCGAGCAGGTCAGAGACGCGGCGGGCGATCGCGGGCGCAGGATCGATCCACTCGACCGGCCAGGGCGCCAGCTTTTTCATCCGGTCGAGCAGCAGCGGATAATGTGTGCAGGCCAACACCACCGTATCGGTGCGCGATGTCGTGTCCTGGGCATCGCCGACGAAGCAGGGGGCAAGCTCGGCGAGGATGTCGCCATCGCTGATCGGGGTGCCGCCGAGTTCGGCTTCGGCGAGCGAGGCGAGCTCGGGCGAGCCGACCAGCGTGACCTCGCAGCCCTGCGCGAAGTCGCGGATGAGGGCCTTGGTGTATTCGCGCTTCACCGTGCCCTTGGTGCCGAGCACCGAGACGCGCCGGGTCCTCGACTGCGCACAGGCCGGCTTGATCGCCGGCACCGTGCCGACGAAGGGCAGGGAATAAGCGGCGCGCAGGTGAGATAGGACCAGGGTGGACGCCGTATTGCAGGCGATGACGACGAGGTCAGGATCATGCGTGCCGATCAGTTCGCCCATCAGCGGCACGACGCGGGCGATGATCTCGTCCTCGCTGTGGTGGCCGTAGGGGAAGAAGGCGTCGTCGGCGACATAGACGTAATGCGCGTCCGGGCGCGCGGCCACGACCTCACGGAGCACCGTGAGCCCTCCAAGGCCGGAATCGAACACCAGGATCGTCCGAGAGTCTGTCACGTCGTTACCTTAAGGCGTCATGGTTACCATTCGGTTTTTGGGGCGGTTTTGCGGCGGGGGCGCCTGGCGCCAATTTGGAACGATTCAATTTCGCCATTGCCGCACGTTCCCGCTATCAGCAGCCATGCTGCGCTGCGGGCAGGGTCATATCCGCAAAATTCCGGGGAGCCGACATGATCAGAAATACCGGTAACGGCTGGGGCAGCATTGCCCGGTGGCTGCACTGGATTTTGGCGCTGGCGATCCTCGGCATGATCGGCTTCGGCTGGTGGATGAATCACATCCCTGCGCGTCCCGACCGCTACTTCTACCGCTCGATCCATGCCGATATCGGTTACGTGATCCTGCTGCTCACCGTGCTGCGCCTGGTCTGGCGCGTCATCAACCCGACGCCGGCGCTGCCGGCCGACAGCCGGCCCTGGCAGAAGCTCGCCGCCCGCATCAGCCATGGCGCGCTTTATCTTGCCGTCATTGTCGTCATCATGCTCGGCTGGGCGCATTCCGGCGCGCACGCGCCTGATTATTCGGACTTCTTCGGCCTGTTTCACGTGCCGCAATTCACCTCTCCCGATCGCGAAGCCGCGCGCGCCTATGAGGACCGCCACATCCTCTTTGCCTATGTGCTGCTCGCCCTGATCGCGGTTCACGTCGTCGCCGCCCTCTGGCACCACTTCATCCGCCGCGATCGCGTGGTCGCACGGATGGTGACGGACGAGGCGGGGTAGGGGCGGTCTTATGTCCCGGACGCGCTGCAACGCCTCTTAGCGTTGCTGCGCAGAGCCGGACCCACATCGCGTGGCTTGCTCTCGGCCGCATGGGCCCCGGCTCTGCAGCGCACCGTCGAAGTGACGCTGCGCTGCGTCCGGGGCACGAGAGGAAAGTGCGGGGCATGCACTCTCCACATCGTCATTGCGAGCCAACGGGTCCGCGCGCAGCGCGGCCCCGTTGGCTCGCAATTGTCGATGTTCAATAATTCGCTGATTGGATCGCGGTGGTCTTGGTAGCGGCGAAGGCCTTGGGAGTTTGTCCTGCCAAGGCCTGATGGGGTCTGTGGTTGTTGTAGTAGAGGAGGTACTCGAACAG
>NZ_FOQJ01000011.1:0-271177 GCF_900113725.1 Bradyrhizobium sp. cf659 | reverse complement strand
GTTTCCGGCTCCGTCGACAGGGCTGGAAAAACCGCGGCGAAATGGCGGGCCGTGCGTACGGCAAAACCGTGTGGTCCTGGCCGTCGTTGCTACGGTCAAGCTCTTGCGGAGGCGGCAGTCGCGTCAACCGGCGCGGTGCCGGTGAATTCCGCGAAGGCGAGGGAGGCCAGAACGAACTCGGCTCCCGGGAGAGCACGGCATAAGCCGTCCAACCACTGCGCAGGGAAGGCCGAGTGATTGGCTACACCTGTATGCTGCTGTGCGGTTTTCTGCGTGTGCCTTTCGCGCGGCAGACCGCGGGTGCCAGGTCAGCACCCGGCCTTCCCTGCGCCCTCTTGGCTTAGAGGGTGGAGCGACGGAGCAAAGCTCGGGCGAATTGAGCCGCGAGAACGCGAAGGTGTGTCTACGACCATACACTCGCTGTCATCGCCCGCGAAGGCGGGCGATCCAGTATTCCAGAGGCGGTTGTGATGGAGCGGAGAGGCTGCGGCGTACTGGATTCCCCGCCTTCGCGGGGAATGACAGCGTCATCTGGAGAACCAGCCCATGCCTCATACTCCGTCATTGCGAGCGCAGCGAAGCAATCCAGAATCCCTCCGCGGAAAGACTCTGGATTGCTTCGCTGCGCTCGCAATGACGATGTTGGAGCAGCGATTTCTCCTCCACGACCGTCACCCTGAGGTGCGCGCTCAGCGGCGCAAGCGCGCCGCTGAGCAAGCCTCGAAGGGCGACGGCCCGGCTGCATCGGGGCCGTGCATCCTTCGAGGCTCCCCATGGGACGCGTTGCGTCCCATGCCTCGCACCTCAGGATGACGGAACTAATGTCGTCATTGCGAGCGCAGCGATTTGTCCGCCGAATCTTTAGCGAAGGCGGAAGCGATCCAGAATCCTTCTGCGGTGACAGTCTGGATTGCTTCGTCGCAAGGGCTCCTCGCAATGACGATGTTGAAGCAGTTGTGCTCTACGCTTCCAGCATCACCGCCCCGCCGGTGCCGACATGGCGCCGTTGGTGTAGCGCGACCAGTCGGGCGCGGTGGGCTGCGACGGCCAGAGCGCGGCGTTGGAGTCGCGCACCGATTGGGTGATGGGGGCAGGTTGCGCCTTGCGGCTGTGGTGGCGGTCGCTCGCTGCGGCGGTCTGGATGGTGGCGGCGGCCATCAGCGTGGCGCCGAGAATGGCGAAGGTTTTTCGCATCGTTGTTTCTCCCGTGACGACGCTCCGGCTGTGAGAAATGTTTTCGTCGTCGCGGCTGACATGGCGATGGGGCCTGGCGAATATCAGCGGCGCCACCTTCACGTTGCGGCGAGCAAATTTTTTGGTCCCGGCTAAATATTCGGCAATCGCCCGGTCGGGCCCGATGGACTTGCCCCCGGCAATCCGGTTGAATGGGGCGAATTGGTTTTCAGGCGACAACGATGTCGAGATATCTGCTGGTCCTTCTGCTGATCGCCGCGCCGGCTGCGGCGCAGGTCAAGCCCACTCCGAGGAGTTCGGCGGCGCATCCGGACCCCTGCGCGCCAATCGGGCGGACCGCGGACGGCAAGCTGGTCTACTCGATGAAATGCGAGAACCTTCCCGCACCGCCTCCACCCCCGCCGCAGGCGGAACTCAAGGAGGCACCGCCGCCTGCCGCCGAGCCCGAGCCGGAGACGCGGCGCAGCGGCATTTTCGGCTGGTCCTACGACCGCAGGTGAGGTGTCGCGCCCCTTGCGCGAAGCTCGATGGAATGCTCTTTGCTTGAAAGTTCCCCGTGGGGCCTTTAGCCCCCGATCCAGAGAGATGAGATGAGCAAACTCGTTATCCGTGCCGGCGACTACACCTTCGATGCCCGCTTCGAGGAGCAAGCGGCGCCCAAGACCGTTGCCGCGTTCCGCAAGGCCATGCCGTTCGAAAGCCACATCATCCATGTGCGCTGGAGCGGCGAGGCTGTGTGGATGCCGCTCGGCGACCTCGATTTCGGCGTCGGCTACGAGAACCACACCAGCTATCCCGCGCCGGGCCAGATCATCCTTTATCCCGGCGGCATCAGCGAGACCGAGATCCTGATGGCGTATGGCGGCGTGAGCTTCGCCAGCAAGATGGGCCAGCTCGCCGGCAATCACTTCATCACGGTGACTTCGGGGCTGGAGAACCTGGCGACGCTGGGCAAGAGCGTGCTGTGGAAGGGCGCGCTGCCGATCCGCTTCGAGGAAGTCTGAGTGACCGACGCCCGCTACCCGCGCGATCTCCGCGGTTACGGCCGCAATCCGCCGCATCCGCAATGGCCCGGCAACGCGCGGGTTGCGGTGCAGTTCGTCGTCAATTTCGAGGAGGGCGGCGAGAACAACATCCTGCACGGCGACCGCGCCTCGGAAGCTTTCCTGTCCGACGTGCTCGGCGCGCAGCCCTGGCCAGGCCAGCGCCACGCCAATATCGAATCGATGTTCGAATATGGCTCGCGCGCGGGCTTCTGGCGCTTGTGGCGAATGTTCAACGAACGGAAGTGGCCGGCCACCGTGTTCGGCGTCGCCACCGCGCTGAAGCGCAATCCGGAAATCGTTGCTGCGATGAAGGAGGCGGGCTGGGACATCGCCAGCCACAGCCTGAAATGGATCGAGCACAAGGACATGACCGAGGCGCAGGAGCGCGCCGAGATCGTCGAGTCGATCCGCGTGCACCTTGAGGCGACCGGATCACGGCCGCTTGGCTGGTACACCGGACGCTCCTCGATCAACACCAACCGTCTCCTGATGGAGGAGGGTGGCTTCCTCTATCTCTGCGACTCCTATGCCGACGATCTGCCGTATTGGGTCAAGGGCGCCACGGGCAAGCAGCTGATCATTCCCTATACGCTGGACGCCAACGACATGCGGTTCATCAATCCGCAGGGCTTTGCCGAAGGCGAGCAGTTCTACACCTATCTGAAGGACGCCTTCGACGTGCTCTATGCGGAGGGCGAGACCGCGCCGAAGATGATGTCGGTGGGGCTGCACTGCCGCCTCGCCGGCCGCCCCGGTCGCGCTGCGGGGCTGATCCGCTTCCTGGACTACATCGGCAAGCATGAACGCGTCTGGGTGCCGACGCGGCTCCAGATCGCGCAGCATTGGCACGACAAGCACGCGCACCTTGCCGCCGACGCGTTCGAGATCGGGTAAGCAACGATGTCGCAAATCTCGCTCGCCGATCTCAACGCCGCTGACAAGGCCGGCTTCGTCGCGGCGCTCGCCAATGTCGTCGAATATTCGCCGTGGATTGCGGAGATACTCGCCGGGCAGCGGCCATTCACCGGCATCAACCAGTTGCACACCGCGCTGATGGCAGCGATTCAGAGCGCCGAACCCGACGTGCAGCTGGCGCTGATCCGGGCGCATCCGGATCTCGCCAACAAGACCCAGCGCGCCGCGGGCCTCACGGCGGAATCGACCGACGAGCAGAACAGCGCCGGGCTCGACCGGCTGTCGGACGCCGAATATGCCGCGTTCGAGCGCGTCAACAATGCGTACCGTGAAAAGTTCGGCTTCCCCTATATCGTCTGCGTGCGCCGCCACACCAGGGATTCCGTGTTGCGCGACTTTGAGACGCGGCTGCTCAATATTGCCAAGACCGAGACGCGACGAGCGATCGAGGAGATTGGCCGCATCTCGGCGCTGCGGCTCGATCAGCTCGTCATCGCCGACGACAAGCTCAAGGTGTACGGCCGGCTCTCGACGCACGTGCTGGACAACCACGCCGGCAAGCCCGCGCCGGGCATCCCGGTGGAGCTGATCGAGCTCTCCGCGCTCGGCGAGAGCCGCGTCATCGCGCGCACCGTCACCAATGCGGATGGACGGACCGACCAGCCGCTGATCGGCGGGCGCCCGCTTCCGATCGGCCGCTACGAGCTTCGCTTTCGCGTCGCCAAATATTACGCCGAGCGCAACGTGCCGCTGTCGGACCCGCCGTTTCTCGACGAGATCCCGCTGCGCTTTGCGATCAGCGAGCCGGAAAACCACTACCACGTACCGCTGCTGGTCACGCCCTGGAGCTACGCGACCTATCGCGGCAGCTAGCTAGACATGTTGTGCGGATGATGCGGCTGCCGCTGCGTCTGCCTCGGCTGCAGCGCCACCGCTCAAGCCGTTGAAGAAGGCATTGAGCAGCACCGAGACCACCGCACAAAGCAAAATGCCGGACTCCAGCAGCGGCTGGAGATCATGCGGCAGGTTCCGAAAGAAGCCGGGCGCGGCGAGCGGGATCAGGCCGAAGCCGATCGAGATCGCGACGATGAAGAGATTGTAGCGGTTGGTGCGGAAATCGACCGAGGTGAGGATGCGCGCGCCTGTTGCCGCGACCATGCCGAACATCACGAGGCCCGCGCCGCCGAGCACGACCACCGGCACCGCCTCGACCAGCGCGGCGAGCTTCGGCAGCAGTCCGAGCCCGAGCATGATGCTGCCGCCCGTCACCGTCACCCAGCGCGAGCGTACGCCGGTGACGGAGACCAGGCCGACATTCTGCGAGAACGAGGTGTAGGGAAAGGTGTTGAAGATGCCGCCGAGCAGCGTGCCGACGCCGTCGGCGCGCAAGCCGCGGCTCAGGGCTTCGCGGTCGACCGTCTTGCCGGTGATGTCGCCGAGCGCGAGGAACATGCCGAGCGACTCGATCATCACCACGATCATGACGACGCACATGGTAATGATCGGCACCAGATGAAATTGCGGCATGCCGAAGCGGAAGGGGATCACGAGCGCGCCCCAGGAGGCGGCAGCGACCTTGTCGAAATGCATCACGCCCAGAATGGTCGCGAGCACGGCGCCGGCGACGATGCCGAGCAGCACGGAAACGTTGGCGAGGAAGCCGGTGCCCCATTTGATCAGGCCGAGGATGAAAAGCAGCACGAACAGCGAAATGCCGAGCCCCTGCAATTGCCCATAGGCCGGATTGGGAAAGCTGCCGGCGACGCCGTCGACCACCTTCGTCAGCGTCGGCAGGCCGCCGCCGGCCCAGTTGATGCCGACCCGCATCAGGGAGATGCCGATGATGAGAATGATGCTGCCGGTGACGACGGGCGGAAACAGCGGCAGCAGCCGGCTGACGAAGGGCGCGGCGACGATGCCGAAGATGCCGGCGGCGATGACGGAGCCGTAGATGCCGAGCAGGCCGATATCGGGCGCGGCGGCCATCGAGAGCATCGGGCCGACCGAGGCGAACGTCACGCCCATCATCACGGGCAGGCGAATGCCGACGCCGGGAAAGCCGAGGCATTGCACCAGCGTCGCAAGCCCGCAGGCGAACAGGTCGGCGCTGATCAGGAAGGCGACGTCCTCGGGCGGCAGCTTCAGCGCGCGTCCGATGATCAGCGGCACTGCGACCGCGCCGGCATACATCACCAGCACATGCTGGAGCCCGAGCGCGAGCAGGCGCGGGACCGGCAGGACCTCGTCGACGGGATGGACCTCGCTGCTCATGAATGTATCCCCCGAAATAGGCCTAACCAAATTTGTCGTGCAGCGCCGGAAACAGCCGGTCCGGCTTGAAAGGGGGTGCCGTGAAGCGGATGCCGGTGGCGTCTGCAATCGCGTTGCCGAGCGCGGCGGCGACCGGGTTGTACGGACTCTCGCTCATCGACTTCGCGCCCAGCGGGCCGATCGTGTCGGAAGTCTCGGCGAAGAAGACCTCGGTGCGCGGCACGTCGGCGAAAGAAGGCAGGTGGTAGTCGCGGAACTTCGGGTTGGTGACGCGGCCGGCCGCGTCGATCACCATCTCCTCGTAGAGCGCAGCGCCAAGCGCCTGCGCGACGCCGCCCTCGACCTGGCCGCGGCACTGCATCGGGTTGGCGACGACGCCGGCGTCGGCGGCCTGCACGCTCCTGAGAATCCTGAGTTCGCCGGTGCCCTTGTTCACCGCGACGCGAAAGCCCTGTACGTTGAAGCCGACCGAGCGCGGCGTGCCGCCGGAATTGCCGTGTGCTGCGAACGGCTGGCCGCGTTCGCGCGCAAGCTTCGCGAGGTCCATAAAGGACATCCGTCGTACGCCGCTGACGACGGCCTCGCCCTCGAGCGTGCAGCTTTCGACGTCGCACAGCCAGGCGTCCGCGGCCGCGGCCCTCAGCTCGGTCGCAAGCTGCATGGCGGCTTCATGCGTCGCCTTGCCGGCGACGAAAGTGCCCGCGCTGCCATAGGCGCCGGTGTCGTGGCCGCCATGGGCGGTGTCGGACTGGCGCAGACGAATCCTGTCGACGGTGGTCGCGAGCGTCGTCGCCGCGATCTGGCGGTGGACCGTGCTGGTGCCGTTGCCGAACTCGGCGGTGCCGACAGTGAGGTCGAAGCCACCGTCGTCGTTGAGCGCGATCATGGCGTCCGCGATGTGGCCGGCCGGCGGCACGGTGTCGATCATGGTCAGTGCGATGCCGTCGCCGATCAGCCATTCCGGCGACAGCTCCGGCTGCGGGCCATCCGCCTGCATCGCGCGCTCGACGAGGTCGAGGCACTGGTCGAGGCCGTAGGAGCCATAGAGCACGTCGTGAAATTCGGATGGCGGCGGCGACAGCATGGGATCGCCCGGCTTGACGATGTTGCGCCGGCGCATGTCGTAGGGGCTGATGCCGAGCTGCCTGGCCAGCTCGTCGATCGCGGCTTCGATCGCGATCAGCGTCTGCGGCAGGCCATAGCCGCGAAACGCGCCGGATGGCACCGTGTTGGTATAGACGGCGTAGCCGTCCACCCGCTTGTTCGGGCAATTGTAGACGGCGATGGACTCCGACAGGGAGTGGAACATCACGGGACCGGCGTGATTGCCGTAGGCGCCGGTGTTGGAGAGCACGTCGAGCTGGAGTGCGGTGAGCTTGCCGTCGGCATCGGCACCGGCCTTGATGTGGACCCGCATCGGATGCCGCGTCGAGGTCGCGATGAACTGTTCCTCGCGGGTGAGCTCGAGCTTCACGGGCCGTCCGGTCTTGAGAGCAGCGAGCGCAAGGATATCCTCGACGAACATCTCCTGCTTGCCGCCAAAACCGCCGCCGACGCGCTCGCAGAACACGCGGACCTTGTCCATGGGCAGCTGGAAGATGTCAGACAGCGCGCGCCGGGTCAGGAACGGCACCTGCGTCGAGGTGCGGACGTTGAGCACGCCGGAAGCGTCGAGCCAGGCGAGGCCGCCATGGGTCTCCAGCGCCGCATGCTGCACGCGATGGCTGTGGAAGGTGGCCTCGTAGGTGACGGCGGATGTGGCGAGTGCTGCTGCGACATCGCCGAACTCGCCATGGGTCTCAGCCGCGAGGTTGCGCTGGGCGTCGGCGACCCGGTTCGCGGTGGTACGGTCGGGATGAATGACCGGCGCGCCGGGCGCCATCGCCTGCTCTGGATCGATCAGCGCCGGCAGGATCTCGTAAGTGACCTTGAGCTGCCGGCAGGCCTCCTCGGCGGCGCCTTCGCTGTCGGCGACGACGGCGGCGACCTTCTGGCCGATGAAGCGCACGACGTCGTCGAGGATGCGGGTGTCCTCCGGGTCCATCCAGTCCTTCTCGTGCCGGGCGGTCGAGATCAGGACGGATCGCGCATCCTCATGCGTCAGCACCGCATGCACGCCGGGAACGCCGAGCGCCGCGGACTTGTCGATCGCGATGATCCTGGCGTGGGCGTGAGGCGAGCGGAGCAGCTTGATGTGCAGCAGGCCGTTAATCTGCGTGTCGAACGTGTAGCGTGCCTTGCCGCGCACGACATCGGGACCTGCTGGCGCTGGAAGACTGCGGCCGAAGGCGGCGCCGGCCTCGACGCTCTCCTCGACATTGATCTTGCCGAGCAGCGCGTCCTCGATAGCGCGATAGCCGGTGCAGCGGCAGATATTGCCCTTCAGCGCGGCGCCGAGATCGGTGCGTTGCGCCTGGTTCAGCGAGGCGCAGGTCAGGATCATGCCTGCGGTGCAGAAGCCGCATTGAAAGCCCTGCGCATCGAGGAAGGCCTGCTGCATCGGATGCGCGCCGTGGTCGTCGCCGAGGCCCTCGATCGTCGTGACGGCGCGCCCCTCGGCGCGGAACGCCGGGATCAGGCAGCTGTGCACCGGCTCGCCGTCGAGCAGCACGGTGCAGGCGCCGCAATCGCCGGCATCGCAGCCCTTCTTGACACCGAAATGACCGAGCTCGCGCAGGAACGTGCGCAGACATTGGCCGGCGCGCGGCTCCTGCGGGAACGTCTTGCCGTTGATCTCGAAGCTCATGACGGCGTCGCCCCCAGGAGTTCGCCGCGAATCTCTTCGGCGAGCCGCAGCGTCATGTGCTTGCGCCAGAGCGGCTTGCCGTGGATGTCGGTGTGGTAAAGATCATCCGTGATCTGCTGCACGATCGCGTCGCGAAGCGCATTCGCGTCCGGCCGTTTGGGAAAGGAGAGCCGGATCGGCCGCACCGTCGATGCGGTGACTGTCAGCGCCAGCGTGCCATCGGGATCGAAGCTGCCGATCAGGAGCGCTGCCGAGCGGCCGACCGGGGCGAGCGAGATCTGACGAAACGCCGTGCGGCGCTTCAGGGCGGCAATCGGGATATCGATCTGCCGCAGCAGGTCGCCCGGCGTCAGGCGGTTGCGCTGGTTGCCGGTGACGAAGTCGATGACGGGAATCTTCTGTTCGCCGCCGCCGGCCTTCCAGATGGTGCAGACGCCGTCGAGCGCTGATGTGAGCGAGATCATCGGTCCCGCCGGCAGCGACATGCAGAGATTGCCGCCGACGGTCGCGGTCTTCCAGATCTTGAACGAAGCAAGGAAGGCGCGGCAGCACTGGTTGATCAGCGGCGCTGCGAGCCAGTCGGGCGGGCAGGCGAAACCATCGATCTGCGCGACAGTGCAAGTGGCGGCAATGCCGAGATGGCTCTCGGTGATCGTCAGCGCCGGCCATTTCAGATCGGTGAGATCGATCAGCCGTGTCAGCTGCGCTTGCGGCTCCGAGAACAGCCAGGTGCCGCCTGCGAGCCAAGCATCACCTGGCGTCCAAACGGGCAGCTGCGCGCGCGTTTGCGGATGGGCTACGGCTGTGATGGTATTCAAGTCCATGGCTGCGCCAGCGCTTGCACCGAGTCATTTGTACCGAGAGAAAGTCTTGCAAGACCAGAGCCAAGTCGCAACAAGAAGTCGCAGCAGGAATGCGATCGGGCTGGCCTCCGGCTTGCAGGTCTGCCGTCAGCGGATGTGGGGAGAAACAGGATCATGAGCGACGCAAAGCCGATCTGGATCAGGGATCCCCTCGCCATCCTCGCCGACGGCGCCGGGCGCGGGATCGTGGTGAAGAATGGCCGAATCGTCGAGCTCGTGCCGGCCGGCGGCGTGCCTGCGACCGCGGATGTCGCGGTGTTCGACGCGGGCGAACACGTCGTGCTGCCGGGCCTCATCAACACCCATCATCATTTCTACCAGACGCTGACACGGGCGCTGCCGGCGGCGATGGACCGCGAGCTGTTTCCCTGGCTCCAGGCGCTCTATCCGGTGTGGGCGAGGATGACGCCTGATGCGCTGGAGCTCGGCGTGACCGTGGCGATGTCCGAGCTGCTGCTGTCGGGCTGCACCACCACGACCGATCATCACTACGTGTTCCCGGCGGGGCTCGAGGAGTCCGTCGATATCGAGGTCGGTGTCGCAAAACGGCTCGGCGTGCGCGTGCTGCTGACGCGCGGCTCGATGAACCTGTCGCAGCGCGACGGTGGCCTGCCGCCCGACAGCGTCGTGCAGGACGAGGACACGATTCTCGCCGACAGCGCGCGCGTGGTCGCAAAGCATCACCAGCGCGGTGCGGATGCGATGGTGCAGATTGCGCTCGCGCCTTGCTCGCCGTTCTCGGTGACGACCTCCCTGATGCGTGCGACCGCCGAGCTCGCCGACAAGCTCGACGTGCGCCTGCACACCCATCTCGCCGAGACCGAGGACGAGAACAAGTTCTGCCAGCAGATGTATGGCTGCCGTCCGCTCGACTATCTGGAGCAATGTGGCTGGCTCAACGCGCGGACCTGGCTCGCCCACGGAATCTTCTTCAATCCGGACGAGATGAAGCGGCTCGGCAAGGCCAGGACGACCATCAGCCATTGCGCCTGCAGCAATCAGCTTCTGGCATCCGGTTGCTGCCCGGTCTGCGAGATGGAGGAGGCTGGCGTCGGGATCGGCATCGGCGTGGACGGCTCGGCCTCGAACGACGGGTCGAACCTGATGCAGGAGGTGCGGGCCGCGTTCCTGCTGCAACGGGCGCGCTACGGGGTGACGAAGGTCAGCCACAAGGATGCGCTACGCTGGGCGACCAAGGGCTCGGCGGCCTGTGTCGGCCGGCCGGAACTCGGTGAGATTGCCGTCGGCAAGGCGGCCGATCTCGCGCTGTTCAGGCTCGACGAGCTGCGCTTCTCCGGCCATGGCGATCCCCTGGCCGCATTGGTGCTGTGCGGGGCGCACCGGGCCGACCGGGTCATGGTGGCAGGACAATGGGCCGTCATCGACGGCGCGATTCCGGGACTGGATGTCGCCGATCTCATCCGCCGCCACAGTTCCGCGGCGGGGGCGATGCAGGCGGGATAGGGGCGGAATAGAAAGAGGGGGCAACCACAAGTGCCGGGTGCTTGTGGCTACCCCCTCCGAACCTCCTCCGGGAGGAGCAGGTGATCTGGGCGATGCAAGAAGCGTGCTACTTGCCCGGCAGCTTGTCGTCGATGCCCTTGACGTAGAAATTCATGCCAAGGATCTGGCCGTCAGCGAGATTGGCGCCGCCCTTGCACTCGACCTCCTTGCCGTCCTGCCCAACGATCGGGCATTTGAACGGATGCAGCTTGCCGGCGGTGATTGCGGCCTGGGCATCCTCTGCCATCTTCTTCACGTCGTCGGGCATGTTGGTGTAGGGCGCCATCGCGAACATGTGGCTGTCGAGGCCGCCCCAGGTGTCCTCGGACTTCCAGGTGCCGGCGAGCTCGGCCTTGACGCGCTCGATATAGTAGGGACCCCAGGTGTCGAGGATCGAGGTCAGCTGGGTCTTGGGCCCGAACTTGATCATCTCGGAATCCTGGCCGAAGGCGAGCTTGCCGCGTTCGCTGGCGATCTGCATCGCCGCCGGCGAGTCCGTGTGCTGCATGATGACGTCGGCGCCCTGGTCGATCAGCGCCTTGGCGGCGTCGGCTTCCTTGCCCGGATCGAACCAGGTGTTGGCCCAGATGATCTTGACCTTGATGTTCGGATTGATCGTCTGCGCCGCGAGGATCGTCGCGTTGATGCCGGAGACGACCTCGGGGATCGGGAACGAGCCGATATAGCCGAGCACGCCGGACTTCGACATCTTGGCCGCGATCAGGCCCTGGATGTAGCGGCCCTGATACCATTTGGCCGAATAGGTCGACATGTTCTTGTCGCGCTTGTAGCCGGTGGCGTGCTCGAAATGCACGTTCGGGTATTTCTTGGCGACCTTCAGCGTTGGATCCATGTATCCGAACGACGTCGTGAAGATCAGCTTGTTGCCGGCGCGGACCAGCTGCTCGATGGCGCGCTCGGCGTCGGGACCTTCAGGGACGTTCTCGAGCGTGGTGGTCTCGATCTTGTCGCCCAATTCCTTCACCAGCGCCAGACGTCCCTGTTCGTGCTGGTAGGTCCAGCCGAGGTCGCCCACCGGGCCGAGGTAAATGAAGCCGACCTTCAGCTTGTCGGCGGCGGAGGCGGCACTGACGCTTCCGGCAAGCAGAAGCCCGGCAGCCAGCGCAAGAAGTGATTTTCTCATCATCAATCTCCAGATAGTCGGGGAAAGCCACGATCCGCAGCGTGCGCGCCCCATCGCGCCCGCCGCGGAAATGAAAACTCAGCGGTCAGGCACGAACACGGTGCCGAGCGCGGCCGGCGCGGTCGAGCCACCGGTGCGCGCCCGGGACAACAGGACCAGGACGATGACGGTTGCGAGGTAAGGCAGCGCCGACATGAACTGCGAGGGAATGCCGACGCCCCAGCCCTGCGCGTGCAGTTGCAGGATCGTCACCGCGCCGAACAGATAAGCGCCGACCACGAGGCGGCCGGGCCGCCAGGACGAGAACACCACCAGAGCCAGCGCGATCCAGCCGCGGCCCGCGGTCATGCCGGGAATGAAGAACGGCGTGTAGGCGAGCGGCAGGTAAGCGCCGGCAAGCCCGGCGCAGGCGCCGCCGAACATCACGGCGAAAGTGCGGATGCGCAGCACGGGATAGCCGAGCGCGTGCGCGGAGACGTGATTGTCGCCGCAGGCGCGCAGGATCAAGCCCGCCCGCGTGCGATACAGGAACCACCAGACGCCGATGATGAGTGCGATGGAGAAGTAAACGAAGGCGTCCTCGCCGAACAGCACGCGGCCGATCAGCGGGATGCCGGTGAGGCCGGGAATGGCAAGATGCACCGCCGGCGTGATGCGCTCGCCGACGAACCCGGCGCCGATCAAGCCGGAGAGCCCGATGCCGAGGATGGTCAGCGCCAGGCCCGTTGCGACCTGGTTGACGGCTAGGCCGAGCGCCATCAGCGCGAAGATCAGCGACATCAGCGTGCCCGCGACGATGCCGAACAGCGCGCCGACGAAGATCGAGCCGGTCAGCCAGGCGCCGGCAAAGCCGCAGGCGGCGCCAACGATCATCATGCCCTCGACGCCGAGATTGAGCACGCCGGAGCGCTCGGTCACGAGCTCGCCGGTCGCCGCGATGAGGAGCGGCGTCGAGGCGGCGAGCACCGCAAGGACGATGGCTTCAACCAGTTCCACGGGCCACCTGTCGGTTCGGGAAGACCAGCTTGAAGCGGTAGAGGATGAGGGAATCGCAGGCGAGCACGTAGAACAGCAGGATGCCCTGAAAGACCTTGGTGACGTCCAACGGGATCTTCATCGCGATCTGCGCCTGCTCGCCGCCGATAAAGGTCAGTGCGAGAAAAAGGCCTGCAATTAATATTCCAAGGGGATTCAGCCGGCCGAGGAAAGCGACGATGATCGCGGTAAAACCGTAGCCCGGCGAGATGCCGGGCTGGAGATGTCCGACCGGGCCTGCGACCTCGATGATGCCGGCAAGGCCGGCCAGCGCGCCTGACACCGCGAAGGTGAGGATGATCAGCTGGTTGGCGTTGAAGCCGCCGAACCGCGCCGCGCGCGGCGCAGCGCCGACCACGCGGATTTCGAATCCCTTGATGGTTCGCCCGAGCAGGATCGCCGCAGCGGCTACGACGAGCAGGGCGATGATCGACCCGAGATGGAGCCGGCCGCCTTCGATCAGCAGCGGCACTGTCGCCACCGGATCGAATTCGGCGGTGGTCGGGAAGTTGAAGCCTTGCGGATCGCGCCAGGGCCCGCGCACGAGATAGTCGAGAAAGAGATCGGCGACATAGACCAGCATCAGGCTGGTCAGGATCTCGCTGGCGCCGAACCTCACCTTGCAGATCGCGGGGATCAGCGCATAGAGCGCGCCTGCTGCGGCTGCGAGCACGAACATGGCCGGTAGCACCCATGCCCCGGCGTCGGTGCCTTGCGTCTTCACCGCGATCCAGCTTCCGGCGACGGCGCCGATGAGGAATTGCCCTTCGGCGCCGATGTTCCAGGCATTCGCGAGATAACAGAGCGACAGGCCGATCGCGATCATCACCAGCGGTGTCGCCTTCACCGCGATCTCCTGGAGCGAATAGCTGTCAGTGAGCGGCGCGATGAAATAGGCATGCAGCGCGAGCAGCGGATTCTTGCCGAGGATCGCGAACAGGATGGTCATGGTGACGATCGTCAGGCCGATCGCGATCAGCGGCGAGACCAGCGCGATCGTGTTGGAGCGCTCGGCGCGCTTCTCAAGCACCAACTGCATGCGCGGCCTCCTTCGGCTCCAGGCTGCTGCCGCCCATCAGAAGGCCGAGCTTTTCGCGGGTCGCCTCGCTTGTTGCGAGCGGCGCGGACAGGTGGCCGTGGAACATCACGGCGATGCGGTCGGCGATCTCTGCGAGCTCGTCGAGATCCTGGCTGGTCACCAGCACGGCGGCGCCGGCGGTTGCGAGATCGAGCAGCGCCTGGCGGATGACGGCGGCAGCGCCGGCATCGACGCCCCAGGTGGGCTGGCTCACCACCAGTACCGCCGGATTGCGCAGGATCTCGCGGCCGACGATGAACTTTTGCAGATTGCCGCCGGAAAGGCTCGCAGCCTCCGGATCGCGCTTGGCCTTGCGCACATCGAACGTTTCGGTCGCCCGGTCGACGGTCTTCAGCGTCGCCGCGGTGTCGATGAAGCCGCGATGGACCATGCCGCTGGCGGCGTGCCCGGTCAGCAGCGCGTTCTCCGACAGCTTCATGCGCGGCGCGGTGCCGTGACCGAGCCGCTCCTCGGGAACGAAGGCGGCGCCCAGCTTGCGCCGCTGCGTGATCGACAGATGCCCGGCGGCGATGCCCTCGATCACCACCGTGCCGGGGTCCTTGGACAGGCGCTCGCCGGAGAGCGCGGCGAACAGCTCGTCCTGGCCGTTGCCGGCGACGCCGGCGATGCCGAGGATCTCGCCGCCCTTCAGCTCGAACGAGATGTGCTCGAGCCGAACGCCGTGCGCTTCGCTCGGTGCGAGCGAGAGGTCGTTGACGACGAGCCGCGGCACGGTGGTCTTGCGGCCGGCGGGCGCTTTGACTTCCTTGATCTCGCCGCCGACCATCATGCGCGCGAGCGAGGCGGCGGTTTCGAGCCGGGGATTGCTGGTGTCTACCTTCTTGCCGCCGCGCAGGATCGTGGCGGTGTCGCAGAGCCGCTTCACCTCCTCCAACTTGTGGCTGATGTAGAGGATGGCACGGCCTTCGGCCTTGAGCCGCTCCAGCACGATGAAGAGCTGGTCGGCCTCCTGCGGCGTCAGCACGGCGGTGGGCTCGTCCAGGATCAGGAATTTCGGATCCTGCATCAGCGCGCGGACGATCTCGATACGCTGGCGCTCGCCAACCGACAATTGCCAGACCTCGCGTTTGGGATCGAGCGGCAGTCCATAGGTCTTCGACACCTGCTCCAGCCGCGCCGACATGTCCTTGAAGGACTCTTTGCCGTCGAGGCCGAGCGCGACGTTCTCGGCGACGGTGAGATTGTCGAACAGCGAGAAATGCTGGAACACCATACCGATGCCACGGCTGCGAGCTTCCGACGGACCGGACAGTACGATCGGCTGGCCCTGCCAGCGAATCTCGCCGGCGCTGGGCTGGATCAGCCCGTAGATCGCCTTGACCAGCGTGGACTTGCCGGCGCCGTTCTCGCCCAGCAGCGCGTGGATTTCCGTCGGCCAGATATCGATGTCGATGGAATCGTTGGCGAGAAAATCCCCATAGCGCTTGGTGAGCCCGAGCGTCTGAAGCAGCGGGGACTCGCCGGAATGCAGGCCGTTAGGCGTCGGATCTAACATTCGCTGATGCGCTTGCATGGGGTGAAGTGTCTCAATAGTGAGCTAGTTTGAACCGCCGCGTAAGGTGTGAAAAGCGTCATCCCTTGCTCAACGCTTCGGCAGGCGGTTGATATCGGCGAGTCGGCGCTCCGGCCGGGTGCGGATCGTGCTCCCGCGCCTCTGGACTGTCCTTGCGGGCGCGGCTTGCGCGTGACGTCTGTTGCAAATTTGTGACGGTTCAAGCCAAATCGGAACCGGCTGTGCAGGCTTGATGTGAAGTTGAGCAAAGTCGCGCCACCGCGCGTATGCAGTTGCGGACCGACGTGACGGCGGCCGCCGACCATCGTGCCTTGCACGTTCGCTCCGACATGAAAGCCGAACAAGATCAAACGGGAATGTCCGGCAATAGACCGCCTTGCCTTGCTGTAGGCAGGCGGCAGGGAGCGCACAGGAATCCCTGGAATTCCGCAGTGAAATGCCGCCGCGTGCCGAAACAAGCGGCATGCCTTGAAAGAAGTTGAGGCTTCTCACCCCGGGAGATCGGCGCAAGTGTCGCACCCAAGGGACGTTCATTTTTACGTGTCCAAACTTGGGGGTATTCAGGATGTCGTTTCGTTTCAAGGCAATTGCAGCCGCCGCGCTGTCACTTGCTACGCTCGCTACCTCTGGCCTGGCCCAGGCGGCGGATCTGCCGGTCAAGGCTGCCAAGAAGGCGGCCGACCTCCCGTTCTTCCTGGTGATCGACAACCGCGTGTCCTTCTCCTGGATGCCCAAGGGTACCGACCCCGGCATGTGGAGCGTTCGTCCGGACGGCAGCATCAACGGCACCACCGCCAAGCAGGTCTATTCCTTCACCCACTTCGACCTCTGGGCCTACGGCACCAACTTCTTCACTATCTCGATGTTCAAGTCGGGCCATAACGACCCTGCCTCGCCTTGCGTTGCGCCGGGCGTGAACATCGCCGGCACCGCCAGCGATTGCGCGGGCGCCACCGAAATCTACGGCCTGTTCCGCTCGACCTTCGGCTGGAACGAGATCTTCAACACCAAGGCCTTCACCATGGGGCCGCTGCACAACATTTCGTTCGAAGTCGGCATGGATGCCAACACCGAGAACAACTTCCTCGCGCCCGCCAAGCGCGACGTCGTCGCCGGTCTCCAGTTCGCCTTCGACCTTCCCTACAAGGGCTACTTCAATGTCGCGCCCTTGATGTACTATGAATTCCTCAACCACAACGCCTTCACCCAGTGCGGCCTGTTCGGCGCTGGCGTCGCCGGCGTGACCTGTAACTCCGACGGCAATGTGAGCTACCGCCCGACCTGGGCCGTCGAAATCAACTACTACATGGACCTCGGCTTCCTGCCGCCGAACATGCAGTTCTGGTCGATCAGCGGTCGCGCCGGCTGGTACGGACCGAAGGGTGACTCGAACGGCCTTCCCGCGCTGTCTGGCACAGGCATCTTCAGCACCAAGTCCAAGACCGAGCTGAACAGCGAACCGATCCGCCTGACCTTCGATGCCTCGAAGGCGGCCTGGGGCGACAAGTACTCGCATTTCGTCGACCTGTGGGTTGCCTACCGCTACTGGCAGAACAAGTTCGGCCTCGACCACAACGCCATGGCGGGTGTCTGCACGGTCGCCGCGACCGGCCAGAGCACCAAGAGCTGCACCGAGTCCACGGTCTACGGTGGCATCACTGTGAAGTTCTAATCGACTGAAGTCTCCAAGCCAAGACGATGGCGCCGCGCATGACCCGCGCGGCGCCATTCGTGTTTGAGGCGCTGGGAGGTAGGGTGGATTAGCCGAAGGCGTAATCCACCAATGTCTATTTCCGCAGAGGCAAAAGAGGTGGGTTACGCTGCGCTAACCCACCCTACGGTTCGGAGCTTGTGGAAGCGCCTACTTCGTCCACACGCCGTCGTGCAGCGCTTCGGCCTCGTCCTCCAGCAGCGGCCCGACGACCTCCGTCGGTCGCTGGCCGCCGGCAAAGACCGCGCGGCAGGGCAGGTCGAGGGTCGGGTTCTCCGGATGGTTGCCGGTGACGCCGCGCAGGCGGTGCTCGCTGAGGCCATAGACGACGCGGCCGATGCCGGCCCAGTAGATCGCCCCGGCGCACATCGCACACGGTTCTGCCGAGGAATAGAGCGTGGCCTTTGCCAGCACCTCGCGGCTGAGCGTGCGGCAGGCCTGCGTGGCCGCAAGGCGCTCGGCATGCGCAGTGCCGTCGCGGTCCGGCATGTAGCCGTTCTCGGTTTCGATCAGCACCTTGCCGTCCGCATCGACGACGACGCAGCCGAAAGGATGGTTGCCATGGGTGAGGGAACGGCGCGCGACCGCAAAGGACAGACGCAAAAAGTGCTCGTCGCGTTCGTCTGCGCCGTCCATCGGTCCTCCCAAAGCATGATCCGGAAAAGTGTGCAGCGGTCTTCCGAAAAGATCATGCTCAAACGATTGGTCAGTGTCCGGCCATGTGCCGGCCGACCACGGTGAGATCGGCCTCGCTGGTCCGTGCTTCGTACACGAACTCGCCGTGGAACATTACCACGAGGCGATCGGACAGTTCGAGCAGTTCATCGAGGTCTTCGCTGACCAGCAGCACCGCCGCGCCGCGGTTGCGCGCCGCCATGATCTCCGCGTGGATCTGCGCCACCGCCGCGAAGTCGAGGCCGAAGCAGGGATTGGCGGCAATCAGCACCTCGACGTCGCCGCCGAGCTCGCGGGCGAGCACGGCGCGCTGGACGTTGCCGCCCGAGAGCGCCGAGATCGGCGTATCGGGCGTGCGGGTCTTGATCTTGTACTGCCCGATCTTCTTCCTGGCGTCGTCGCGGAAGGCGCTGCGATTGAGCCACCAGCCGCCGCTGGCGAACGGCGCACGGTCGAACTCGCGGAAGGCGATGTTGTCGGCGACGCTCATGCCGCCGACACAGGCGTTCTTCAGCGGCTCCTCGGGCAGCAGCGACATCTTGTGGCGCCGCATCTCTTCGCGGCTGGCGTGATAGGGATCGCCGGCGACACGGATCTCGCCGCTCTCGGCTTCGCGCTGGCCGGCCAGCACCTCGACGAGCTGGCGCTGGCCGTTGCCGGAGACGCCGGCGATGCCGACGATCTCGCCGGCGCGCACGGTCAGGGAAACGTCATGGACGGCAATGGCGCCGGCGTCGTCGAGCGCGCGAATTTTTTCCAGTTCCAGCCGCGCCTGGCCGGCTTCACCGGTGCGCGGCGGCTGCACGGTCAGCTCCTCGGCACCGATCATGGTGCGCGCCATCGCGTCCGGCGTGAGCTCCGCGACCTTGCCGGCTCCGGCGAGCTTGCCGCGGCGCAGGATCGTGACCTCGTCGGCGAAGGCCATGACCTCACGGAATTTGTGCGTGATCATCAGGATCGTCAGCTCGCCCTTGACGACCATGTCGCGGAGCATGCCGAGCACCTCGTCGGCCTCCGCCGGCGTCAGCACCGAGGTGGGCTCGTCCAGGATCAGGAAGCGGCGCTTCAGATAGAGCTGTTTCAGGATCTCGCATTTCTGGCGTTCGCCGGCCGAGATGTCGGAGACTTTTGCCGAGAGCGGGACCTTGAAGGGCATTCGCGCCAGGAAGGCCTCGAGCTCCTTCATCTCCTTCGACCAGTCCACCACGGCCGGTACATTGTCGCGGGCCAGAACGAGGTTTTCGGCGACCGTCATGGCCGGCACCAGCGTGAAGTGCTGGTAGACCATGCCGAGGCCGAGGGCGTGAGCGTCCTTCGGGTTGGCGATCGCCTGCTCGCGGCCGCCGACGATGATGTCGCCCTCGGTTGCGTGGTAATAGCCCATGATGCATTTGACGAGCGTCGATTTTCCGGCGCCGTTCTCGCCGAGCAGCGCATGGAATGACCCCGGTCGCACCTTCAGCTCGACATTGTCGAGCGCCAGGAAATCGCCGAAGCGCATGGTCATGGCGATGGCGTCGACGCCGAACGCACCTGAGGGCGGAGGCGTTTCGCCGATGATCACGAAATCGCTCCGATGAAGGCGTCGGAGGTGGAGACCGCACCGAACACGCCGCCCTGCATCTTGATCATCTTGAGCGCATGATCGTGATTGCTCTTGTCCGTGGCGCCGCAGCAATCGTGCAGCAACACGCATTCGAAGCCGCGGTCGTTGGCCTCGCGCATGGTGGTGTGGACGCAGACGTCGGTGGTGATGCCTGTGAGAACGATATTCTCGATGCCGCGCACGCGCAGGATCAGCTCCAGATCGGTGGCGCAGAACGAGCCCTTGCCGGGTTTGTCGATAACAGGCTCGCCCGGCAGGGGGCTAAGCTCCTCGATGATGTCCCAGCCGGGCTCGCCGCGCACGAGGATGCGGCCGCAGGGGCCGGGATCGCCGATGCCGGCGCCGATCTGGCGCGAGCGCCAGCGTTTGTTGGCGGGAAGGTCGGAGAGATCGGGGCGATGGCCCTCGCGGGTATGGATGATGTGAAAGCCCTGAGCGCGCATCGCCGCGAGCAGCTTCCTGATCGGCTCGATCGGCGCCCGCGTCAGCGAGAGGTCATAGCCCATCTTGTCGACGTAGCCGCCGACGCCGCAGAAATCAGTCTGCATGTCGATGATGATGAGCGCCGTGTTCTCGGGACGGAGGTCACCGTTATAGGGCCAGGCGTAGGGCTCGGACTTGATGTAGCGCTCGGGCATGATTTCGCTCTCTAGCGGGTGATCGACAATTCGGCCGGGGCTCCGGTCAGCGTGCGTTTCGGTGAGCAGGTGATGATCATGATCGCCAGCGTCAGGATGTAGGGCGCGGCGTTGAAGAGGTGATAGCCGGAGGTGACGCCGACCGATTGCAGCGCCGGCCCCAGCGCCGCGGCGCCGCCGAAGGCGAGCGAGGCCCACAGGCAGAGCAGGGGATCCCAGCGCGCGAAGATGACGAGCGCGACGGCCGTGATGCCCTGTCCGGAGGACAGGCCCTCGTTCCAGCTGCCGGGATAGAACAGCGACAGGAACGAGCCGCCGATGCCGGCGAGGAAGCCGCCGACCATGGTGGCGCGCAGGCGGATCAGCAGCACGGAATGGCCCATGGCGCGTGCGGCGTCCGAGCTTTCGCCGGCGGTGCGGATCAAGAGGCCCCAGCGCGTGGTGCGGAAGGCCCAGTACAGGATCGGCGCAAGCGCGACGCCGATCAGGAAGAGGACATTGACGCGTAGCGCCGCGCGGACCTGCGGGATGTCGCTCCACCAGCCGAAATCGATCGCGGGCAACCGCGGTGCGGTGGGCTCGATCAGCGGCTTGCCGAGATAGAAGGCAAGCCCGGTGCCGAACAGCATCAAGGCGATGCCGACCGCGACGTCGTTGACGCGCGGCAGCGAGCAGATGCCGGCGTGCAATGCGCCCAGCAGCGCGCCGGTGATGCCGGCGGCGAGCACACCCAGCCACGGTGATCCCGTGAGGTAGGAGATGCCGTAGGCACTCATCGCGCCCATCACCAGCGTGCCTTCGAGGCCGAGATTGATGCGGCCCGAGCGCTCGGTGATGCATTCGCCGAGACTCACGAACAGGAACGGGGTGGAGACGCGAATGGCACCGCCGAGCACGGCGAGCGGGACGGTCCAGAGTCCGATCGATCCGTCTGCCATCAGGATCTTCCCTTCAAGAATCCGATGCGGCCGTAGAGCGCATCGCTGGCCAGCACGAAGACGAAGATGATGCCCTGGAGCACCAGCACGGAGGCGTCGGGCAACCCCAGGCGGCGCTGCAACAGGCCGCCGCTGGCGCTGATGCCGCCGAGCAGGATCGCGACGGGGATGATGGCGAGCGGATTTTGCCGCGCGAGGAACGCGACGAGAATGCCGGTGAAGCCGTAGCCAGCCGCGAGATTGGCGTTGGTGCGCCCCTGCACGGCCGCGACCTCGACCATGCCGGCAAGGCCTGCCGCACCGCCGGCGAGGAAGCAAACGGTCAGGATCAGCTTGCTGACGCCGAGGCCGACGATCTTCGCGGCGCGGATGTTGCCGCCGGCAACCCGTGCGGCGAAGCCGAACACGGTGTGATAGATCAGGATGTAGGCGGCGATCGCGGCGATCAGGCCGAAGACGAGACCCCAATGCACGTCGGTGCCGGGAATGCTGCCGATCATGTTGGCGGCGCCGATCTCGCGGGTCGAGGGCTTGTTGAGGCTGGCGGGATCGCGCATCGCCCCCTCGACGAGATGGTTGAGGATCGCGAGCGCGATGTAGACGAGCAGCAGGCTCGAGATGGTCTCGTTGACGCCGCGATACTGCCGCAGCGCACCGGATAGCATGATCCACAACCCGCCGCCGATCATGCCGGCGATGACCATGGCGATCTGCACGACGAGCGGCGGCATGCCTTGGAGTACGAGCGCAGCACTCGTCGCCGACAGCGCGCCGATCAGCAGCGCGCCTTCGCCGCCGATGATGACCATGCCGAGCTGCGCGGGCAGCGCGGTGCAGAGCGCGGTGAGGATCAGCGGCGCAGCACGCGTCAGCGTGTTCTGCCAGGAGAACCAGGTGCCGAAGGCGCCGTAGTACATGTAGAAATAGAGGTCGAGCGGATTCTTGCCGAACATCGCGACGAAGATGCCGAAGACCACCAGCGCGCCGGCGAGCGCCGCGCCCGGGATCAGGACATATTCGATCGTGCCGCCGTGGCGTTGGAGAAAGCCGGGGTCGGCGGCCGGGGCAATTGTCCCGGCCGTGTCGGCAGAATCCGCCGCTTCCGTGGTCACGAAGTCGCTCCGATCACGCCTTCGACGAGGTAGTCCATCTTCTCCAGTTCGGGATCCTTCTGGCCGCGATCGGTGCCGGCGGGGATCACCGTCTTGCCCTTGTTGTCGACGAGCCCTCCCTTGAAGATCGTGTAGCCTTCGGCCGACAAGAACTTGGCCTTGACGTCGTCGGCATGCTTGCGCGCCTCGGCGGAGACGGCTTCGCCATAGGGCGAGGTCTTGACGATCTCTTCCTTGAGACCGCCGCGAAAGAAGTTCGGGATGCTCTCGCCGGCGGCGATCATCTTGACGAACTTCGGATAGAGCGCTTCCCAGTTCCACTCGGCGCCGGTGAGATACGCCTTCGGCGCAAGCGGCGACTGGTTGGTGTGATAGCCGCAGACGAAGGCGCCGCGGCGCGCCGCGTTCTCGACCATCGTCTTCGGCCCGTCGACGTGGCAGGTGAGCACGTCTACGCCCTGGTCGATCAGGCTGTTGGTGGCTTCGGCTTCCTTGACCGGCATCGACCAGTCACCTGTGAAGATCACCTGCGTCGTGGCCTTCGGGTTGGCGAGCCTGGCGCCCAGGGTGAAGGCGTTGATGTTGCGCAGCACCTGCGGGATCGGTTTCGCCGCGACGAAGCCGAGCTTGCCGCTCTTGGAGGTGTAGCCGGCGACGATGCCGGAGATGTACTGGGCTTCGTCAATATAGCCGAAATAGCTGCCGGCGTTCTTCGGGTCCTTGTCGGTCCAGAGGCCGCCGCAGTGCTCGAAGCGCAGCTTCGGGTACTTGTTGGCCATCTTGATCATGTGTGGATTGTAATAGCCGAACGAGGTCGGGAAGAGCAGGGTGGCGCCGTCGAGATTGATCATGGACTCGATCGTCTTCTCGACCGCGTCGGTCTCCGGCACCTTCTCTTCCTCGACGACCTTGAGGCCGGGAATCTTCTTCAGCGCCGCCGCGCCCTGTGCATGCGCCTGGTTGTAGCCGTAGTCGTCGCGCGAGCCGACATAGATGAAGCCGATGGTGGTGTCGGCCGCGAAGGCCGGGCGGACGCCCGCCGCCGCGCCGAGGGTGAGGACCGCGCCGCCCTGCAACAAATGACGTCGTGAAATCTTGCCAAAATCCATTGCTTGCTCCCCTTGGCGGATGCCCCGCCTTGATCTCGCGGCCACCGCCGGTTTGGCGGAGCCCGGGCTAAGTTGTCGCAAGCTTTATGCCAGAGGCTACGAAGCGCGCAGTCTGAAATAAGTATCTGAAAAATATCGTATTTATTGCTTTCAAGAATCCTGCTGAGGAAAATGGCAGATTAATTTATAGGCAATATTATTTCATTGTATGCAGTGGAGTTAAGCAGCCTTAACCAGCGTTCGCATGTGTATGACCGGCGTCAGACGGTCTGCCGGCAAGGCGCATTCATGCTAACCACGCGCTGATCGGGACGGCGCCGGCCGCGTGATTTTGCTGGCACCGAACTTGTATCGATTGTCGCCAGGACTGCCGCTGCTGCGGTCCCAGAAGATGGAAAGCTCGACCGAGATGGGTGCTGCCACCGCCGTTCAAGATGCATCGCTCGGCAAGGAGATCGTTCGCCGCATCAACGAGCTCGGTGCGATTTCGGAAGAGACCGACAAGCTCACCCGCATCTATCTCAGCAAGGAGTTGCGCGCGGCTGCGGATCTCATCCTCGGCTGGATGCGCGAGGCCGGCATGAGCGCGCATCTCGATGCGATCGGCAATGTCTGCGGCCGCTATGAGGGCGAGCGCCCGGGGGCGCCCTGCCTGATGCTCGGCTCGCACTACGACACCGTGCGCGACGCCGGCAAATGGGATGGGCCGCTGGGTGTGATCACGGCAATCGCCTGCGTCGCCGATCTCAATCGCCGCGGCAAGCGACTGCCGTTCGCGATCGAGGTCATCGGCTTTGCCGACGAGGAGGGGGTGCGTTTCGCCTCAACGCTGCTCGGCAGCCGCGCGGTCGCCGGCACCTTCGACGAGAGCGTTCTCAACACGCGCGATCGCGATGGCGTGTCGATGCGCGATGCGCTGGTCAAGTTTGGCCTCGATCCCGATCATATCGGCGCGGCCGCGCGAGCCCGGCGCGAGCTACTCGCCTATCTCGAATTGCACATCGAGCAGGGCCCGGTGCTGGAAGCACAGCACCTGCCCGTCGGTGTGGTCACCGCGATTGCGGGCGCGACACGGCTGGCCGCTCGGCTGAACGGCATGGCCGGTCACGCCGGCACCGTGCCGATGGCGCTGCGCCGTGACGCGCTCACTGGAGCTGCCGAATGCATCGGCGCGATCGAGCAGTTCTGCCGGACCGACGAGGGCGGCCTGGTCGGCACCGTCGGCTACATCCAGGCGAGGCCCGGCGCGACCAACGTCATTCCGGGCGAGGTGTCCTTTACCATCGACATGCGCGCGCCGACCGACATGCATCGCAAGCGCGCGGTCGCCGACGTCGTCAGACAGATCGAGGCGATCGCCAAGCGCCGGCAGTTGGCGCTCCAGCTCGATGTCACCCACGAGAACCGCACCGCACCCTGCGCGCCCTGGCTGAAGGACCAGATCGCGCAGGCGATTGCCGCGGAAGGCGTTTCCGTGTTCGAGCTGCCGAGCGGGGCCGGGCATGACGGCATGGCCATGATCGACATCGCTGATGTCGGCATGATCTTCGTCCGCTGCCGCGGCGGCGTCAGCCATCACCCGGACGAGCATGTCGAGCTCGCCGACGCCGACACCAGCGCCCGGGTGCTGCTCAGGGTGATCGAGAATTTCAGGCCGCGGGAGGGATAGGCCGACGCGGATTGAGGATGCCTCCGGTCAGGTGCCGGCCAGTCATCGGATAGAGATACGAATCAGGCAGGCTTGGGATGGTGGCCGCATCACCGGGATCACGAGATATTAGCCGATTGACGCATATGAACAGCGATACCTCCTTGTCATCAGGTCGTGCAAACCGGTTTTACCAAGGCGTCGCCGCGACCTTCGTCGCCAACGCCCTTCAGGCCGTCAATTTCCTCGGTGATCGTTTCCTGAGAAAATCGCATCATTCGTTGTCCGCCATCGAGGACCTCTACCGGTATTCGATGGACAGCGCCTTCTCGGTGACCGAGTCCTTTCTCGTCACGGGCGCGCCGCACGCATCGGCCTATTATCCGCGCGACTTCGCCTGGTTCTATCCTGATGTCCTCGACCCCGAGACCATCATGGATGCCCAGGATGCTGTGCGGCGGGCGCGTCTGCTCGAAAAGAGCGTCCATCTTCTGCTGGAGGCGGTTCGAGCCAACGTCGTCACGACGACCATCGTCCCGGCGGGACGCGCGCGGTATCTCGGCGTGAACTATTTCTCGCGCCCGTCGGACACGCTGCTCGGCATTCTCGCCGGTCTCCGGCAGATGATCTCTGCCGAGGAGAGAGCGTCGTCCTATCTGGCGATGTCACAATGCGCGCATGCCGGCCGCTTGCTGCTGGCCGAATACGGCGGCGACCTGAAGCGCGCGATCCTTCAGCTCGCGAGCGAGCTGGAGCCATTCGACGACGACGGTGTCAGGTATTTGCTCTGCGACGCCCGCGCGCCGCGCTCCGCGGCGACGGACACACGTGCCGAACGCAGGCGTTTCGTCACCAACGCCTGCGTTTACACGACGTTCGTGTGGGGCGTGCAGCTCGGGGTCGTCGACGAGAACGAGCTGAAGCGGCTGCTGGGGCGCGACCTCGCGCAATACAAGACGGACCTGCTCCGCCTGTTCGGCAAGGGCGGCTATATCAGGCACTCCTTGGATGGCCCCGTGAGCTCGCCGGTGTCATCGGTCGCCCTGGACTTCGTCGGCGTGCATCGCGGATTTTGGGATATGAGCAAGGCCGGCGAGCGCGCGCTGTTTGCCGCCACGACGGATCTGATCATTGCCGAACCGCGTTTCCGCATCCCCAGCACGTTCCATTTCCTGGTGTCCGCGGATAATCCCCGGAACAAGATGATCCACAAGATCGCGGCTCCCGCCTATCAGGGGCGTTCGTCCTGGCCGACGTTCAACGTCGAATTTGCCGATCGCATGCTGGACTATGATGAATTCTCGGGAGGCGATACCTACCGGGCCTGCGCCCAGGGAATATTGAAGGACATCCGGACCGCGACCGAGGTCCATGGCGGTTATCAGGAACTGATCTCGGAACATGGTCTGAAATATCGCACCTGGGCTTACAAGGGCGCCGTCGCTCACTCCTGGTTTCCGCGCTTCCTGTCCGTATGGAGGAGGGCGTATGGAACGCCGCTCCTCCAGTGGAATGACTGATCCTCGGCGCTAGCCCGCCGTCACGTCCACCATCTCGCCGCCCTCGAGAACCTTGGCCGCCTTGGCGCGGTCGAGGTCACCTTCCCAGGCCGCCACCACGACCGTCGCAACGCAGTTGCCGACGAGGTTGCCGAGCGCGCGGGCCATGCCGATGAACCAGTCGACCGAGAGCACCAGCACGAGGCCGATCGCCGGAATGCTCGGCACCGCATTGAGCGTCGCGGCCAGGATCACGATGGCCGAGCCCGGCACGCCGTGTGCGCCCTTTGAGGTGATCAGGGAAACGCCGAGCAGCAGCAGGAGGTCGCCGAAGGAGAGCGGCGTGTTGGTTGCCTGCGCGATGAAGACGACGGCAAGCGTCAGATAGATCGAGAAGGCGTCGAGGTTGAAGGAATAGCCGGTCGGGATGACGAGCCCGACGACGGAATCCTTCACGCCCATGCGCTCCAGCTTCTTCATGATCTGGGGCAGCACCGCGTCCGAGGACGCCGTCGCGAGCACGATGGTGAGCTCCTCGCGCAGGTAAGCGAGGAATTTGAGGATGTTGATTCCGGCAAGTGCCATCACGCCCCCGAGCACGCCGAGCACGAAGATGCCGACCGAGACGTAGAACAGCATCACCAGAGACACGAGCTGCTTCAGCGAGCCGACGCCGTATTTGCCGACGGTGTAGGCGACTGCGCCGAGCACGCCAAGTGGAGCGACACGGACGATAAGCCCCATGACGCGGAACAGCACGGTGGAGGCTGCGTCGATGATGGAGGTGACGAGCGCGCCCTTCTCGCCGCCGACGAGCGCAAGGCCGACGCCGAACAGCACCGCGAAGAACAGCACCTGAAGCACGTCGTTGCGCGACAGCGCATCGAAGGAGGTGGTCGGGATCACGTTCATCAGAAAGGCGCCGATGCCGCCGCCGGACAGCTTGTGCGCGTTGTCGGCGTAGGTGTTGAGCGCCTTGGCGTCGAGCGTCGAGGGATCGATGTTCATGCCGTGGCCGGGTCCGAAGAGATAGGCGAGCAGCAGGCCGACCACGAGTGCGACCGTCGTCATGACCTCGAAATAGACCAGCGCCTTGACGCCGACCCGGCCGACCTTCTTGAGGTCGCCGGCGCCGGCAATGCCGTGGACGACGACGCAGAACACGATCGGCGCCACGATCATCGAAATCAGCTTGAGGAAGGCGTCGCTGAGGATCTTGAGGCCGATGGCGAAGTCCGGGACGGCCATCCCCAGGATGACGCCAAGCACGAGCGCAGCCAGGACTTGGACGAACAGTGAGGTGTAAAGCGGCTTCGGCTCGACGGCGGGTGCCGCGGTGATGGTCGACATGATGGACTCCCCCTTTGACGCGTCTTGGACGTCAAAAAGGAGCAACAACCGTGCCAGAATGTCGCGGTTACGTCCGAGAAACCGGCTATTCCGCCGCCTTGGCTGTTCTGCCGAACATCCGCGTCGGCGCCGGGAAGCCGCAGGTGGTGCCGTCGGTAATCTTGACCTGGTCTTCCCACGGCAGGCGGAAGGTGCCGGCGACCATGTCCTGCATGAAAGTATAGGGGCAGTCCATCGCGCCACCTTTCACCGCGACATAGCCGCGGTGCCAGAGCTGGTAGATGTTGTTCTCGACGCCCCAGTTGATGCGGGCCTCGCGCACGAGGTCCGGCCGGACCTCGGCGGTGATGATCTCGTCGGCGCGACCGGTGGTGCCGTGCGCCAGCACGGTGCCGTCGAAATTGACGATCATGCCTTCGCCCATGGAATCGAACGAGCCATCCGAGCCGCACATGCAGACGTTCGCCGTGACCATCAGGTTCTGGAACGAATTGGCCTGGTTGGTGAAGCGCCAGGCCTCGCGGATCGGTGCGGTGTAGCCGGCGGTGCGGATCATGATCTCCGCGCCTTTGTAGGCGCACTCCCGCGCCATCTCCGGGAACATGCCGTCGTGGCAGATGATCAGCGCGATCCTGGCACCTTTCGGTCCCTCGATCACGGGGATGCCGATGTCGCCGGGCTCCCACGGCTCGACCGGAATCCAGGGATGGAGCTTGCGGTAGTACAGCTTGATCTCGCCGTGATCGTCGATGATCAGGCCGGAGTTGTAGGGGTTGCCGTGCGGGTTGAACTCCATGATGGAGAAGCAGCCCCAGATTCTGTTGTCGACGCAGGCCTGCTTGAAGGCCGCGACTTCGGGCCCGTCGAGCCGGCACATGATCTCGGGATTGGTGTCCATCGAGAGGCCGTGCAGCGAGTATTCGGGGAACACCACCAGATCCATGCTGGAAAGGTTACGGCGCGCCTTGCCGACCATCCAGACGATACGCTCGGTCTGCCTTGCCAGATCGGCCCAAGTGACGACGTTCGGCAGTTGCAACTGCACCAGCCCGATGACCACGCCCTCAGGCGATTTGTTCAGCCCGCCAAGCCCGTTCATGATCAGCTCCCTTGCTGGAACCAGAGCGCCGCGCCGTTGCGCGCCATCGTTTCGTCGAAGAGCAAATCCGATTTCGACGACGCGCAAAAGTCCATTTTTCAGGCGGGCGGTCGAAAGTCGTGCTCGCGTGGAGCGCCCGCCTCCGCAGAGCGTGCCGACGCCCATTGCTGCGGCGCGGCGTGCCTCAAATCTCGGCTTGACCCTCTAAATCGCCTGATGTCAGACTTATGACATGAGTACAGCAAAGCGACATATCGCCAATCTTCGTGACGAATATGCCGAGATGACGCGGCAGCGCATCGTTGCGGCTTTTGTCGAGACGCTGGAGGACGAGGCGGCCGACGATATTTCCATGGCCGCGGTGGCCAAGCGCGCGAAGGTGGCTGAACGGACCATCTATCGGCACTTCAAGACCCGCGCGGAACTGTTTGCTGCGGCCGGCGAGTGGATCGAGGACAACGTCTTCAGCTACATTCCCTTCACCTCGCCCGACGAGCTGCCGGAGATTTTCCGCAAGCTGTGCAAGCGGTTCGACCGCCATCCGCATCTGGCGCGCGCCATTGCGATGACGCGGGCCGGCCGCCGGGTACGCGCTGGCTTCCGGCGGCATCTGATCGACCAGCATCGCAAGGCGATGGCGCCGCTGGTGCAGCATCTCCCTGCGAAGGAGGTCCGTCAGGCGGAGGCGCTCGCGTCCTATCTCAACAACGTGCTGGCCTGGAATGCGATGCGCGAGGATTTTGGCATGTCCAGCGGCGAGATCGCCGATGCGATCGAGTGGGCGCTCACGACCCTTCTGAAGGACGTCCGTCAGCGCGATGCCGCCGCGGCGCGCAGCGGCAAGGCCGGCAAATCGCCGCGCAAGCGAACCACGGCGCGCGAAAGCACCGGCGTAGAGTGAGGCAGGCCATGAATGCGATCCCCGACGATCTCCTGATCAACGCGCCCGATGAGGTTCGCATCCGCCAGGATCTGGTGCTGACGGCGCTCGGACACCGCCCGGCCGATCGCTCCTTGCGGGTCGGCAGGTTGCTCGATGTGCATAGCCGCACCTGGAGCGAGGATCAGGAGATCGTCTTCAAGGGCCGGCGTATTGCCTGGGTCGGGCCTGCCGGCGACTATCCCGGCGAGGTCCGCGAGCGCGTGCATCGGCCGGATCTTGCCGCCGTGCCCGGCTTCGGCGAGGTGCACAAGCATATCGAAAGCTCGCATCTGACGCCGGAATGGGAGGCCGCGCTGGTGCTGCCGCATGGCAATACCTGGACCTGCGAGGCGAGCCATGAGTTCTCCAACGTCAACGGCGCGCGCAATCTCGAATTCTGGTTCGAGGCGCGCCGCCGCGGCTCGCCGCTAAAAATCTTTCCGCAGCCGGGTTCGGCCGTGCCGCCGACGGCCTATGAGTGGGGTGGCGGTTGGTACGGCCACGACGAGCAGGCGCGCTTCATGGGCGAGAGCCTGATGGTCACCGGGCTCGACGAAGTCATGGATTGGCCGGCAGTATGGAATCCCGACAATCCCTCCTACAAGCGGCTCTGGGGCATGATCGAGGCGACGTTCGCGGCGCGCGGCGTCGTCGAAGGCCATGCCTCTGGCTTGCGCGATCTGCCCTCCATCAACGCCTTCGCCGCGGCCGGGCTCGCGTCCGACCACGAAGTGCAGACTCCGGAGGAGACCTGGGACAAGCTCACGCGCGGCCTGTTCATCGAGCTGCGTGTCTACGCGATGGACGAGATCGTCAAATGGCTGCTCGCGAAGGGCCTCCAGGACTGGTCGCAGATCGCGTTCACGACGGATGACCGCAGTGCCAGCCACACGCTCGAGCTCGGCGCCAGCGACCATAATGCGCGGGTCGCGATCGAGGCTGGCCTTGCGCCGGAGACTGCCATCCAGTGTCTCACCATCAATCCGGCGCGCCACATGCGCCTCACGCCGTTCGTCGGCAGTCTGGCTCCAGGCCGTTTTGGCGACGTGGTGCTGCTGTCGGATGTTGCCAAACTCACGATCGCCGAAGTGTGGGCCGATGGCGCCCAGATCTCCGAAGGCAAGCGCTACGTCAGCCAAGTGCCCGAGATCCTCTGGCCGGACTGGGCAACGAAGACGGTCAACATCAAGCGCTCGATCAAGCCTCAGGATTTCGAGCTGCGGGCCGAGCCCGGCCGTACCACGATGAAGGCGGCCGTGATTCGTCCCTTCCATTGGCATCCCGAATTCTACACCCTCGAACTGCCGGTGCGCGACGGTGCCGTGCAGCGCGACGAGAGCGAGGCCATCACCAAATTTGCGATCGTCGACCGCTTTTCGGGCGACGGGCGCATCGCCAAGATGTTTTGGCGCGGTTGTGGACCGCGCACGCCGGAGACGGCAGTCGCCTGCTCGGTGGCGCACGACAAGCACAACATCTGGGTGGTCGGCTCGTCCGACGCGGCGATGGCGAAGGCGGTGAACGCGCTCATCGAACTCCAGGGCGGATGGGCGCTGGTGCGCGAGGGCGAGCTCGTTGCAACCGTGCGCTTCGAGGTCGGCGGGCTGATGAGCTGCCGCTCGGCGCAGGCGCTCGATGCCGAGATGCAGGCGCTCTACGCGGAGGGGCGCAAGGTCGACTGGATGTATGAGCCGACCTACCGGCCACGCTGGTATCCGGGATTCCCCGAGCGGCTGATGTTCGCGACGCTGACCTGCGCGCCCTGGAGCTGGGTGCTGGTGGCGCCGTGTGAGCAGGCGCCGCTCGGCTTCATCAACGTGCAGACCGGCGAAGCACACCCGGTGGTCTGGTAGGGGGAGAATTGGCATGAACGAGATGACGAAGCCGCAGGCCGCCTCCACGGAGCCGGCGCCGCGCGCAGCCGCTGGACCGCTCGATCGCATCTTCGGCCTCACCGAACGTGGCACGAGCGTCGGCCGCGAGGTGATGGCCGGCGCGACGACGTTCGCCGCGATGGCCTATATCATCGCCGTGAACCCGGCCATCATGTCCAACGCCGGAATGGATCGTGCCGATCTCGTCAGCGCCACGGCACTCGCCGCGATTGTCGGCTCGGTGATGATGGGGCTGTGGGCCAATCTGCCGCTCGCTGTTGCGCCGGCGATGGGATCGAACGTCATCTTCACCTATGTCATCGTCAAGCAGATGGGCATGCCCTGGCAGGGCGCGCTCGCCATGGTTGCCTTCACCGGCGTTCTGTTCCTGATCCTCAGCCTGTCGAAGCTGCGCGAGAAAGTCGCGAAGGACGTTCCGGAGGCACTGAAGATCGGCATTCAGGCGGCCGTCGGCACGCTCATCGTCTTCATTGCGCTGCGCGGCGCCGGCTTCGTGGTCCAGAACCCGTCGACCTATATCGCGATGGGATCGCTGCGCAGCCCGCCGGTGCTGCTGACGCTGTTTGGCCTCCTGCTCACGCCGGTGCTGGTGGCGCGCCGGGTGCCGGCGGCGCTGATCCTGTCGATCGCGGTACTCACCCTGATCGGCTTCTTCGTTCCCGGCGGCAACGGCAAGATGGTGACGTCGGTGCCTTCGGCGATCATGTCATGGCCCCGCTGGCCAACCAGCACCTTCATGGCGCTCGACGTCGGCTATCTCTTCAGCCATTTCGTGGTGGCGCTGCCGCTGCTGTTCTATTTCCTGTGTGCCGAATTCTTCTCGACGCTGGGCACGCTGATCGGCGTCACGGGCGCCGCCAATTTGCGCAAGCCCGATGGCTCGATCCCGAACGCCACCGCCGCGTTTGCAACCGACGCGACGGCATCCATCGTCGGCCCGCTGCTCGGCACCTCCGTCGTCACGGCGTACATCGAGTCCATCACCGGCGTGCAGGCTGGTGGCCGCACGGGACTGACTTCGCTGACCGTTGCGGGACTCTTCTTTCTCGCGCTGTTCTTCTGGCCGATCTTCGTCATCATCCCGCCACAAGCGACTGCGCCCGCGCTGGTGCTCGTCGGTGTGTTGATGATGCAGGGGCTTGCCCGTATCGACATGACCGATCTCGTCAACGCGGTTTCGATCGTGCTGACGCTGCTCGTCACCGTGCTGACCAACAACCTCATCAACGGAATGGCCTTGGGCACACTGAGCTACATCGCCCTGGAAGTGGCTGTCGGCCGGCGGTCGCAGATTCCGGCGATGGTGTGGGGGCTCGGTGTCGTGTTCATCGCTTACGCGATCGTGATCGCCCAGATCTTTTAACGCGCGCGCTACGCCGCGAGATCCAGCAATTTGCACGATCCGCGCACCAGCGCCTTGCGGCCGGCCGGTGTCATCGCGGGCGCGCCGTCATCGACGACGACGAGGCCGAGCTTGACGAGGCTTTCGACGACATAAGCCTTCGGGAGGCGACCGTTCGACACCGGGTTGCGAAGCGCCTTCAGCGCTTCCCACTGGTCGGGTGAAAGATCGAAGTCGAAATCGTTGCTCATCTTGCCTCAAGCGATCGTTCCGTTCGCGCGCCTCTGTTAACGGCGCTGCATGAAGACCATGCGACGACAATGAGTCGGGAATTCGGTAGGCGGTTTAGAACTTCTCTTCACGAATTGCCGCACTTCGTTGCGCCACAAGAGTTAAGATCGTTCGCGCACGAATATCGTCCTGATCTGCGATCACTAATTGATGATTGGCTCTTGATCGTGCGGAGCTACCGCAGTGCACGGGAAGTATTGCTGTCCCATTCTGCGTCGCGATATGCACACAAATCGTGAGGCGAGGGGGGTGCGGGAGTTTGCTACGTTGATTCGCAGGGGATTGGCTTCACACGACAGGAGTGTGAGTGCATGAACAGGCTGGTGGAAATTCGCAGTCAGGAATTCCTGTGCCGGGAGCGCGCCGCGCTGGATTCGGAGCGCCGGGTGTTCTGGCTCGCGCAGGCCCAGGAATGGGAGCAGCGCGCGCTCGACGAAATTGCGTACCACTTTCGGGAGTGCAACCTCGTCCGGGCCGAATTGGCAGCCGCCTGAGGCCAGACGACGGACGTGATCGCCGTCTACTGATAAGTCGCCACGATGTCGGACACTGCGCGCTCGAGCTGCTGTGCGGTGGCGCATTGGCGCACCACGCTGCAAAAGGTCGCATAGCGCGGCATCTCGGAATCGCCAAAGCCCCAGGCGAGCCGCCCCTCGGGATTGAGCCAGACCAGCCGCTTCGAGCGCTCGGAGATCCGGCGCAGAATGTCGGCGCGCGGATCGAGATTGTTGCTGCGGGCGTCGCCGAGCACGATCACCGTCGTCTGCGGCGTCAGTGCGCTCATGAAATCCTTCTCGAAATCGACCAGCGACGAGCCGTAGTCGGATGAGCCGAAGCCGACTTTGGACATGATCTCGGCCATCGCCTCTTCCGGCGATTTCGATTCCAGGATGTCGCTGACCTCGATCAGGTGCGAGGAGAAGGCGAAGGAGCGGACGTCGTCGACCACCTCGTGCAGCGAGTGGATCAGGAGCAGGAAGAAATCGGAGACCTGCGCCACCGAGCCGGAGACGTCGCAGAGTGCGACGATTTTCGGCCGGTCGCGATGCTTGCGCTTCCATGCGGTGAGGAAGGGTACGCCACCCCAGGCCGCGTTGCGGCGCAGCGTGCGGCGGACGTCGAGATGCCCGCGGCGCTGGCGCTTGCGTGGCTTGGAATAGCGCTCGCGCAGGCGGCGCGCGATCTGGCGGATGAGGGCGCGCATCTCGGCGACCTGGCGCCGCTCGATGCGCGCAAGCGGCGCATTGCGCAGGATCTCGTTGCGCAGGTTCTCGGCCTCTTCGCGGGCATAAAGCGCAAGCCCCTGCGAGACGGTGTCGCGGACCGCTTCGCGCAAGGCGTCGAGCGCGGCGCGCAGGCGCGCGGCCAGCGCGGGATTGGTTGCGGTCAGCTGGTCGAGGTCGTCGCGCAGGCGCTGAAGGCCTATGGCGTCGAGGATGCGGCTGGAGAAGATGCCGCGCTGCGTGGAATAGCGGATGTCGGACAGGGAAGCGGCGCCGGCCGCGCTGGCGATCGCGGCCGCGGTCGCATTGCGATCCTGCGACAGCAGCATCTGCGCGAGCGGGCCTAGTTCCTCTTGCGGCGAACCGCCGCCCGCATCACTGGCCGCGCCGGAAGAGGGAGCTTGATCCGTATCCTGCGACGCATCCTCGTCAGTGCCCTCACGCTGCTCCTGCCGCGGCTCCGGCTGGCTGAAGAACAGATCAAAGCAGTCGCCGAGCGCGAGTTTCTCGTCCTGCGATTTGGCGAGCGTCAGAAGCAGGGTGTCGCGCAGGATGGTTCGGTCTGAAAAGCCGACCTGCGCAACCGCACGCATCGCATCGATGCTCTCGGCGGGCGAGACGTGTACGCCCGCGCCACGTGCTGCCCGAAAGAAACGATGGATGTTCTCGCGCATCGGCGTCAACCGAAGACGTTGGATCGTGCTGCCTTGGCAATGAAGGTCGTGATCTGGGGCTGGGCCGCCTCGATATCGGCTTCGTATTTCAGGAGCACGTTGAGCGTGTCCTTGACGATCTCGGTGTCGAGCTCGGAGGCCTGAAGCAGCACCAGCACGCGCGCCCAGTCGATGGTCTCGCTGACCGAGGGCAGCTTCTTCAAATCCAGCGACCGGATCTCGTGGATGAATCCGACCATCTGCCGGCGCAGCGTCTGCGAGATGCCGGGCACGCGGCTCTCGACGATGCGCTCCTCCAGCCGCTGCTCGGGGAAGCCGATATGCAGATGCAGGCAGCGCCGCTTCAGGGCATCGCCCAGGTCGCGCTCGCTGTTGGAGGTGAGGATCACCGTCGGCGGTGTGATGGCGGAGACGGTGCCGAGTTCGGGGATCGTGACCTGGAAGTCCGAGAGGATTTCCAGCAGCAGCGATTCAAACTCGGCGTCCGACTTGTCGATCTCGTCGATCAGCAGCACGCAGCCGCCCGGCTGCTCCAGCGCCTGGAGCAGCGGCCGCGGCTCGACGAACTCCTTGGAGAAGAACACGTCGCCGAAATCGTGGAGCTGATCGAGCGCAGCGTGCAGCGTCTGCGCGCCGCCGAGCACTTCGCCGAGCTTGTCCTTGAGGATCTGCGTATAAAGAAGCTGCTTGGCGTATTTCCACTCATAGAGCGCCTTGGCCTCATCGAGGCCCTCGTAGCATTGCAGGCGGATCATCTTCATGCCGCGCCAGGCGGCGATCGCCTTGGCAAGCTCGGTCTTGCCGACGCCCGCAGGGCCCTCGACCAGGATCGGCTTCTCGATCTGCTGCGACAAATAGACGGCGGTCGCGATCTGCCGGCTGGCGATGTAACCCTGCGCGGCGAGGCCGCTCTCCACTGCCTCGATCGCGGTCGAGGGCTTCTGTTCAGCCACGAATGGGCGCTCCCAAAGGTCCTTGCTTAAGGCTTGTTCTGCCTGCGTTCCAGGCAAAGAACAAGCCTCGTTTGGGAGACATCAGACCCGCGTGAACGGCGTTTTTTCCGCTTAACGCAAATACTTGAGCGGTTTGCCGATCGCGCGGTCAGTGCCGCAGCAGCTCCGGCTTCCGGATCGTCTGCCGGACCTCGGCGCCGCAATCGGCGCATTCATAGACGAAGTCGATCTTGGCAAGACTCCAATGTGGTTCGACCTCGCGCACATACATCGGCAGGAACCCCATGCAGGTGGGGCAATTCACAGGCGCGATCTCGACATCCTGATGATGCTGTACATAAGCCGGCATCTCGGTTCTCCTTCGCAGGCGACCACCAAACCCCGCGCAAAGGCTACTGCCGGTTGCCGCAAGGCCGTCATCAACTCTTTCGAACAGAGGCGGAACGGCGGGCATTTGTCGTTCGCTGTGACATTCTTGTTACGTCTCTGTACTGTAACGGGCAGATCAAATGCCTATTTCACAGGCCGATCCGGTTCTCGGACCTTCACTGCAACGATAAGGGAGCAACCCCATGACGCATGCCATTCGCTTTCACAAGACCGGCGGGCCGGAAGTCCTGGTCTGGGAGGAGGTCAGTGTCGGCAAGCCCGGACCGGGCGAAGCGCGCATCCGCCACACCGCCGTCGGTCTCAACTTCGTCGACATCTACAACCGTTCGGGTCTCTATCCGGCGCAGCTGCCGAGCGGGCTCGGCAGCGAGGCGGCGGGCATCGTCGAGGAGATCGGGCCAGGTGTCACCGACCTGAAGCCGGGCGATCGCGTCGCCTATGGCGCTTCGCCGCTTGGCGCCTATTCCGAGGCGCGGCTGATCCCCGCCGACCGTCTGCTGAAGCTGCCTGACGGCGTCGACGACAAGACGGCGGCGGCGATGATGCTGAAGGGGCTGACGACGCAATATCTGATCCGGCAGACCTATCGGGTGAAAGCGGGCGACACGATCCTGCTCCATGCCGCGGCCGGTGGTGTTGGCCTGATCCTGAGCCAATGGGCCAAGCATCTCGGCGCGACCGTGATCGGCACCGTCAGCAACGACGAGAAGGCAAAGCTGGCCAAGGCGCATGGCTGCGACCACGTCATCATCTACACGCGCGAGGATTTCGTGAAGCGCGTCGACGAGATCACCGGCGGCAAGAAGGTGCCGGTGGTCTACGACTCCGTCGGCAAGGACACGTTCCTGAAATCGCTGGACTGCCTCGCGCCGCTCGGCGTCGCTGCGCTGTTCGGCCAGTCCTCCGGCGCGGTCGAGCCACTCAATCTCGGCTTGCTCGCCCAGAAGGGCTCGCTCTACGTCACCCGTCCGACGCTGTTCACCTATGCCGCCAAGCGCGAGAGCCTGGTGGCGATGGCGGGCGAGCTGTTCGACGTCGTCAAGTCCGGCGCGGTCAAGATCGAGGTGCACCAGACCTATCCGCTGAAGGACGCGGCCAAGGCGCATGCCGATCTTGCCGCGCGCAAGACGACGGGATCGACCGTGCTTCTGGTGTGATGTTCTGCCGGACGCTGGCGCAGACTGCCCGGGCCTGCGTCACGTCCGTTCGTGCTTGCGCAGGTCGCGGACGTGATCGAGGCGGATTGCCTGGAGGTCGACATCTTCAGGCGGAACGTGGGGAAGGGCGGCCTCGGCCAGGATGGCCTCGGTGACGTCCTCGACCGAGCTCTCCGCGATCTCGTGGATGAACGAGATGTTCTGGTATTCACCCGAGGCAATGCGGGAGACGACCTCGCGCCTCGTGATTTCAGGATCGACGACGGCCTCGCGGCCGCGCCGCCCGTAGTCGATCATCACGACGAAATACTGCATGAGACGATCCTGCCGCGCCCCAATGGTCGGGAGCGCGGCAGAGTATTTCCGAAAAGCAGAATTAAGTCAAGTGCGATTTCCAAAAATCGGAAATCGGTGGCCTATTTGCCCTTCTTGCGGGGGCGCGCCGACTTGGCGCGCAGCCGTTCGAGCTGACCCTTGGGCATGGAGAGGCAGATCTCGCCGACCCAGTCGAGCTTGACGCCGACGATCGGCTTGGCGTTGAAGCTGGTGAGATTGACGACCGAAGGGGATTTGCCCCGCTCGATGGTCTTCAAATAGCGTTCGCCGGTCTTGAGCCGGACCACGGCCTCTTCGCCGTAGAAGCTCGACAGCGGATGACGCTGGTCCTTGTAGACCACGATCACGTCGCCGCTCTCGTATTTGGGCAGCATCGAATCGCCGACGATCTCGAATGCAATGGTTTCTTCCATGATCGGGAAGGGCAGCGCGATGTCGCCGAGACCCTCCGGAGGAACCTGCTCATAATCCGGCTCAATCACGGCGCCGGCACCCACGCGACCCATGATCGGCGCGAGATTGAGCTCGAGATATTCCATGATCGGAATGATCTCCGAGGCCTTCACCAGGCGCTCGCCACCAAGAATCTCCGAGACCGCGCCGGGGCGCACGCCCATCGCTGCCGCCAGGCCCCCCTTGCTTTTGCCTGTCTTCTCCAGGCCCCGCTCGATCATTGCAACGTCCAACATGGTGATTCCCTCGATTGCCCATCGTCTCGCCTCTTGTAATCCGAAATTCGGAATTGATGCAATTATGAATATCAGAATTACGGCTTGACTCTAGCTTCGGAATACCGGAATGTGTGTTTCGCCTCCCGGTCGTGCGATCGGAGGAGGTGCATCACAGGACAGCAGCATGGAACCGGGGCATTGGCCGTCGGAGCACTCCGACGCGCTTCGCGACTATTTTCTCAAGGGAATATCTTATGCGGAGATCGGAAGACGGATTAACGCAAGGTTTGGAACGGCTTACACGCGCAGCGCGGTGGCCGGCCGCGCCAAGCGGCTCGGGCTCGTTGCGCCGGAACGGGTGACGAGCCCGTCGATCGTGCCGTCGCTGCCGGGCGAGGCCGGTCACCTTTCGCCGCGCCGGCCGGCGTTAAATCTGCCGCCGAAGTCTGCACTGAAGCCCGCGCGGGTCAAGTTGCGCTGTGTCGGCGTCCAGCCGCGCCTCGTCCAGCTGGTCGATCTTGCGCCGGCCGACTGCCGCTACCCCTATGGCGGTGACAAGGACGGGGAGGAGATCGCCTTCTGCGGCCACCGGCGCCAGCCGGGCTCCAGCTATTGCGCGCCGCATGCGCGCCTGACGCGCCGCTCCGGGGCTGCGTCCGCCCGTGTCGCGGGTCCCGTCGTGCTGAGGCTGGTCTCCGCCGCCTGAAAGTGCGCTCGCCCGTTCAATCGTCAATCTTGCAAGGAGTATCCGAGTGGGACGTGTCCGACGCAACAGATCCTACAAATTGCCACAGATCTACGACCGGCGGTCGCGCGAGGTGCCATTCAATGCGGAAGTGGCGGAGGTCGAGATCGACAATCCGCTGGCGCTCGACCCCGGCGAGAAGATCATGGCGATCCGGTCGATCCGCAGCGATCCGCTCGGCCGCCTGCACTCGCACCACCAGATCGACGAGGCCCAATACCGCGGCGGGCGCGCCTTCCAGAACGATTGGGAGCGGGCGGAGCGGGGCCCTCAGGCGATGGACCCAACCCGTGAATATGTCGATGGCGCCCGCACGCGCGAGCCTGTCACCGAGAGCCAGCGACAGGCGGTGCTGCGGTTGAACCGGGTCGAGCGCGAACTCGGCACCGACGGCGCCGCGCTGGTGCACGACGTGCTGGTGCTGGGGCTGACCATGGATCAGATCGGGCAGCGTCGCGCGGTCCGTACGCAGCGCTGGAACGACTATTTCGCGCGGCGGTTTCGCGAATGCCTGGACCGGTTGGCACTGATCTACGGCTTTGCGACGGAGGCGGGGGCGCAGCGTGCAGACCAGCGCAGATGATTGCGGCACGCCGGCGGTTTCGGCCGCCGGCGTGCCGGTCTGCGGCTCACGGATGCGGCACAATCTGGTAAGTCGTCGTGTAGGGCTCGACACGGAGCGAGGCGTTGGCCAAAAGCCCGATCCTGGCGGTCGGCGCCTGCTGCAATTCGCCGTTCGGGCCGCGATGCACGTTGTATTGCCAGACGGTGAGGTCACCCTTCTGCGCCAGCGCGTGCGCAACCGCGCTCGCGTCATTGCTGCCGAGCGCCTGAAGTTCCTCCGCCGACAGTCCGACGACGATTTCGTCCTTGATGGTGACGATCTTGAACAGATTCATCTTGGTCTCCTGCGCCCATGCGCCTTGTATCGAGAGGGTGAAAAGCGCAACCGCGGCGCCCTTGATGAGATCGCAGCGAGAAAGCATGCCGTCGTCCTTTGGTGCTGGCGCGCGCCCGAATCGGTTGAGTCCGTCAGCCATGGCGCCCGTGATCTGCGTGGCCGTATCGCAACGCTTGGTCGTCCGATCTTGAACAACGGTTCATCGGCGGCAGTCGTCCTGAAGGCGAAGGAAATCTCGGGGACGCGCCCCTTTGCCCGCGCCAGACCGCAGGACAAGGTGACGGATCATGGCCCCGACATGATCTTCCAGGGCGCCTCCGACGAGATGCAACGCGCTGACAAGAAGGCCGATCCCAAGGCGCTTGCCGCCTCGGCTTCGGGGGCGCCCCGATCAGGACTTTGGAGACCGGCTGCTAGATCGACGTTCATTTCGTCGGCGATACAACCGCCGAGGTGGGACTCAACAATTACGTGTATACGCTGAAGAAGCGTTAGGTCGCCTGCGTCAATGCCCGTTCATACCGGAAACAAGGCGAAATGCTGTGCCCGTTGACAGCAGTCAGGGCCGTATGCGTGACTGATGCCGCTTCTTGACGCAGGTGGGTGACGACGGTCCATATTCCTGTTATCCGGAATTGCGGTGGTGCGATGCAGACGAAGCATCGCTAAGCTGTTGGTCGGGCTTGCCGGAAGGGTTGTTTCTTGGCATAAGTACAACCTGTTCGGTTGAGCCGAGTGTGCTAACCCGCCGGGGGGCCCAGCCGAAAGTTCGTCCTCGCCATGGCACCCCGCTTATGGTGTTCGGCTCTCGAGTGGGACGATCAGGAAGACCGATGCTTGTCATAGGTGCGAGATGAAGAACCTCAATTTCGCGGCTGAACTGCACCTCAAGCTCGGCGCGCCTGCGAGCGGCACGGTCGAAAGCCTGCGCCTGCTCCGCGCTTTTTTGAAGCTCGCGCCTCGCCAGCGTTTCGAGGTCATCAAGCTCGTTGAAGACCTCGCCACCGAAGAAGCCCTTCCCGAACACCCCCTGTCCTGAGCCGGCCGCACGTCTTACGCCTTTTCCTTCGTTTTCCTGCCCAAGCCGGACCGCCGGGGGACGTTTGCCCCCGGGTTCGCCGCTGGAAGGCGGTCGGGCAAGTGTGGTATTCAGCTAAGAAAAAGGGAGGAGTGTGACCATGATCGAACCGAAGCTCGAAGTTCCGGCCGAACTGCGCGACCTGGCCGAGAAGACGATCGACCAGGCGGAAAAGGCATTCGGCATGTTTTTCGATGCCGCCACCAAATCGATGTCATCCGTTCCGGGAGCAGGAACGGAAGTGTCGAAGCAGGCGCTCGCTTTCACCGAGCAGAACATGAAGTCGGCGTTCGAGCATGCGCGCAAGCTCGTTCATGCCACCGACCTTCAGGAAGCGATGCGAATCCAGTCCGACTTCCTGCGCAGCCAGTTCACCAGCGCCGGAGACCACATGCGCCAGATGACCGGCAGTCTCATGCAGCCGGGCAAGGACAAATCCTGATTCCCGGTCTGTGCGCTGCGTGCCTACAAATTGATCTTGCGCAGCATTGAGATCCGGATTTCGATGCTGGTGCAGGTCCATGATGGGCCACCGAATGGTTTCTCATTCGCCGTCCATCATCCTTTCTGCTGATCCCTGTCGGTCCTCCGGCAGGGATTTGCATTTTGTGACAAGTGTCGCGATTGGCCGGCGCCCTATGGACGCAGCGATCCGATATAGGCCGCGATGTCGCCGGCTTCGGTCCGACTCAAGGGAAAGCTCGGCATCTTCGGATGCGGGTCGAGCAGGAAGAAGGCGAGCTTCTCCGGACTGAAGTCCGGCCGGCGCGCAACGGATGCGAAGGAAGGGACGTCGGCGCTGGCTTCCGTCTGGCCATTGGCCACGACATGGCAACTTGCGCACCAGCGCTTGGCCAGGTCGGAACCGTGACCGGCATCGGCGGCGAGAGCGGATGAGGAACTCGAGGCCACCACAAGCAGCAGGCAAATTCGTCTCAAATGCTGGTGCATCGGGCAACCCTCATGCGTTCGCTTGCGACCACCGTGCTCATCCGCAGCACGATCCCGGAAATTGGGAGAGATCGATGCGGGCGATGATCGACCGCAGCAGCCTGCGGGTCGAACGATAGAGATGCCGCACGAATCCAGGCGTCCTTGTCGTGGGCAGGCCCAGCCGTTTCGTATCAAGGCTTTCGATGTAGTTCGACACGTGCCTCTCCGAGATTGTGAGACCGTGTCTATCGTGGCCGGCCCGGAGCCGCCTTGATCTGCCGCAAGGCGTCCCCGGCTAGTAGTCGCCGGGGTTCATGATCATCGGACTTTTCGTTTCGGCCGGCGCGAGCGCGCTGCTGGCGCTGTCACGCAGGAAGCGGTCGAGCGTCGCCTGGATCTTCTCCTTGACCGCGTCGGGTCCGCGATCGCTCATCTCGGTGTGCTGCGCACCGGTGTGGACGATGTCGATGCCGCGCGCCTTGGCCTCTTCCGGCGTCGGCAGCACGCCCGGGTCGGTCAGGAAATGCGGATCCTTCGAGCGGAACGACAGGATCTTCATGTTGTCGCTGAGCACGAAAGGCACTCGAAGATTGTCGAGTGTGATTACTTTCGACACCAGCTCCGGGTGCTGATGGGCGACATACATGGACACGTCGCCGCCGTTGGAATGACCGACGAGGGTGATGTGGTCGTAGTCGGCGTTCTCCTGCCGCCTCTTCAGTTCGCCCAGGGTGAAGAGGATGTTGGCCTCGCAGCGCATATAGACTTCACGCCGGCCGGCATATTGCTGGCCGACATCGGTCATTAGCGGCGGATCGCTGGGCAGGTCCTGCTGGATGCTGGCGACGAGATAGCCGCGCGCCGCGAGCGCGTTGGCGAGGAAGGAATACTCGGTAGCCTTGACGGTATTGCCGTTGCTGATGATGGCGAGCGGCAGCTTCCAGAGGCCGAGATTGGCCTTGGTCTCGTAATCGCGCCGCACCGCGATTTCGACCGAGATTGGCCGCTGGCGCGAGGCATCGAACAGGGTCCAGACCTCATGGCGGATCGCGAACCGGCTGACGACGAAATATTCGCCGACGCCGAGGACGCAAAGAAACGCCAGGATTGCAAACACCCTCTTCATGGTTCCGTCCCAATCACTTTGGACTGAAAATGGTCATTGGAAGCCCCCGGATCGAGCGATCGTGAGCAGTTACGAGATTAAATTTAGGCAAGTCTGTGAGCAAGGCCGCAAAAGGGCTGCATGCCGGGCACGCGGCATGAGGGCTTGGCAGCTAGAGGCAGCCGCTCCTGCCGCGTTCGGGGCAGAGCCGGAATGCGCTCGACAGTGTGAGCAGGAAACGCGGGCTGCGGCGCTCGTTGTCCGGCGCCCGGTAGCTCAAGGGGACGGCCACGCCGAGATCGGCCTGGAGATCGTCCCACAGGAAGAACCGCGCGCCGACTCCGGCCGATGTCAGCGACAGGCCGTCGCTCAGCCGGTAGCCGTCGTTCCAGACTGCGCCGGCGTCGCCGAAGGCATAGAGCTGGTAGCCGGTCCAGTAGCGGAAATTGAGCTTCTGGTCGAAGCGCAGCTCGAGAGAGCCGGCAAGGCCGTTGTCGCCGCTGATCTCGGCTGCGCCGTAGCCCCGGCCGAAGGCCGCGCCGCCGAGATAGAATTGCTGCGAGGTGAACAGCGGCCGCGATGCCGTCTGGCTCGCCGCCGAGAGCTTGAGCGACCAGGCGCCGTTGAGCGTCTGGTAGCGCGTGAACCAGAGGTTCAGCACCGAGAAGTTCGATGACGCACCGTCGCGCGACAACAGATCGTCGTCGAAATGCGATGCGCCGAAGACGTCGAGGCCCTGACGATAGGTCAGCGTTGCGAAACTGGTGCCGCCGAAGCGGTCCTGGAGCCGGTAGTCGGCGGTCAGGCTCGCGGTTCGGATGTGGTCGTTGTACCAGGGGCCGTAAAGATCATGCTCGGACACGTTGCTGAAGGCCCCAGCCATGGTGAGTGTCAGTGCCGACGATTGCGACATGAAGGGCACGGTGCTTGCCCGTACCTCGAAAGCTTCGGTCGTGGTGATGTCGCTGTCGAGGCGGCGGGCATCGCCGGGCCGGACCGCGCTGTAGAGGACGGACGCGCCGAGGCGCACGCCGTCGACGCCGACAGGCGCGTCGTAGGACAGCCGTGCGAAGCCAAGCTCGCGCGGGTCGTTGGCAATGGTCGACAGGTTGACCGCCAGCGTGTCGCCGGGCGTGAGGTAGGAATTGAACGCGCCGGTCGCATAGGTCTGCCAAGGGCCGACCGAGGACGAGCCGAGATTGTCCAGGCCGAACGATGTGAACACGTGCCAGGTCTTCAAATAGACGGTGAGGCGGAAGCGGCCGGTCGCACCGCCGATCTCCTCCAACGCGGTATCGGTGATCCGGACGCCCGGCCTGCCGTTGATGAGGAAGAGCTGGCGTTCGAGCGTTGCCAGGCGCGATGGCTGCTCGGCCAGAACCGGCCCGAGCATCGGCCTCACGCCGAACTGCTCGGCGCCGTCGCCTTTCAGTTCGGCCTGCACGATGGCGCCCTCGATCACCTGGATCCGGACCATGCCGTCGGCAATGTCCTGCGGCGGCACGACGGCCCGGCTCAGATGGAATCCATCGGCGCGGTAGAGGTCGCTGATCGCGCCGGCGATCGCGGCGAGGTCCGCCTGTGAGACCTTCTTGCCGAGATAAGGCTGATAGACCGCGGCGATGCGGTCACGGGAAACGATGTGGGCCCCGCTGACCTTGAGGCCGCGCAGCACGAACTGAGGCTTGGTATCGCCGCCGGTGCTGGGCTCGCCGACCGTCGGTAGCTTGACCGGAGGCCGGTTCAGCGTTTCCCGCTTGGTTTGGTTTTCAAAGTATTTCTCGGGCTGGCGCGGATCAAAACCCGGCTGGTTCGCCTGTTGTGCGAAGGATTGCGGAACTCCCGTGAAGATTGGTGCCAACAGCACCAACGCGGTAAGGAGGAACCGCTTCTCAACACGCGCCGCGAACCCGTCTCCGTAGTTTGACGGAGATCTTCCCGTAGGGCGGTAAGGGTTCGTTAGTCGCATGATTTTTCTTAGTTTTTTATGGTCAATGATTGGTTAATGCGGCTGCTCGGCTCGCCAGTTCCCGCTAATTCTCTCTTGAGTGATTTCGGATACGCCTCAGGTCTGGCTGTAACGCGGACTGAGGATCGGCATGCTCGGCAGAAGTGGAATGCGGTGCGCCTTCGCGGCGGTGCTGACCCTGGGAATGGCTTCCGGTGCACTCGCTGCGGAGGATGGCGTCTGGTCGGTCAGCAAAGCTGCCGGCGAGGTCTGGGTCGCCACCAACGGCGCGCAGCAGGTGTCGTTGAATCAGCAGGAGGCGCTCAAGCCCGGCGACACCATTCGCACCGGACGTAACGGGCGCGTGCTGCTTGTCCGTGGCGAGGAAACGATGCTGATCTCTCCCAACTCGGTGGTCGGCTTGCCGGCCGAGAAGAAGGACGGTCTCTCGACCACCATCATCCAGCAGGCAGGTTCGATCCTGCTCGAGGTCGAGAAGCGCAACGTCAAGCATTTCGAGGTCGAGACGCCCTATCTCGCCGCCGTGGTCAAGGGAACGCAGTTCAGCGTCACCGTGAATGCGGGCAGCACCCGGGTCGGCGTGCTCCGTGGCCAGGTCGAAGTCTCCGACTTCAAGACGGGACAGATCGCTCAGGTCATGCCCGGACAAGCGGCCACTGCCTTTGAGCATGGCAAGCCCGGCCTCAGCCTGAGCGGTGCGGGGACGTTCAACCCGATCGAACATGGCAAGCCGCGCGCCTCGACGATCGAGCGAATTCCCGTGCCGAAATCGGGACTGTCGGCGCCGCGCAATGCGGCGAGCGGCCATGCGATCCATGCGCTCGGTCCGATCGACAAGGGGACCAAGGCAAACGGTGCGCCGAAGCCATCGGATCGGACGGCCGGAGGTCAGCCACCCAGGGCCGGCGTCGTGCGCATCTCGAGCTCGCTCGGCGAGGTCAAACTGAACGTCCATAAGGTCACGCACGGGCTCGCCCATGACGCAATTGCACCGGGGCGCGTGCGTAACGCGAACGCGAGCACCGGTACCGAGACGCTCTGGAGCGATACGAAGGCGAGCACGACGACCACGGCTGCCAGCAGCTCCGCCGTAACGGCGGCCACCTCGTCGTCAGTTGCGACGACGACCGTTGCGACCACCGCTGGGTCGACCAGCGATGCGTCCGGAGGAAACGCCGGAAAGGGAAGCAACGGGAATAGCAAGGACAACAACGGTAGCGACAACAACGGTGCCACCGGTAACGGCAAAGGCAACAATGGCGGCGGTAACGGCAGCAACGGCCACGGAAATGCCTACGGTCACAACAGACGCTGAGGCGATTTCCTAGGGGATGAGGGGGCGCACTCGCCGAAGCGGGTGTGCGGGAGGATCGGGTGAAACGCTACCGGCCGCATATTCTTGTCGTGATCGCGCTGGCGGTCGTACTGTCCACGGGATGGCACGGTGCGCTTCGCAACGCGCTCACCGATCTGCGATTCGCCTGGCAATCGCGTGCCGCCAGCGGCAATGTCGTCGTGGTGGCCATCGACGCGCCCTCGATCGACCAGATCGGGGTATGGCCCTGGCCGCGCCGACTCCACGCGGAGCTGTTGCAAAAACTCGAAAGTGCCGGCGCGCAGGACGTGGCCTTCGATGTCGATTTCAGCACGCCGTCGGATCCGGCCTCCGACGAGGCGTTCGTCAAGGCGCTTCGAGCGGTCGGCGGCTCGACGATCCTGCCGTCCTTCAGGCAGCCGGCGCCGAATGGTGGCGCGGCTCACATCAATCGCCCCCTGAAGCCGTTCAGCAACCAGTCGTGGCCCGCCGTCGTCAACGTCGCGGTTGAATCCGACGGGCTCGTTCGCCGCTATCCGGTCGGGGAGAAGCTCGGCGACGCGTTGATGCCGTCGATGGCCGTCGTGCTGGCTGGGCAGGACGCCAATCGGCGGTCCCCCTTCCTTATCGACTTCAGTATTCGAGCGGCCTCCATTCCGCGTGTCTCCTATACCGACGTGCTGCACGGCGATGCCGCCACGCTCGACAAGCTGAGAGACAAGAAGATCATCGTAGGTGCGACTGCGCTCGAGCTGGGTGACCGGTTCAGCGTTCCCAATGGCGGCATCGTCTCGGGGCCCGTCCTGCAGGCGCTGGCGGCGGAATCGATCCTCCAGCACCGGATGCTGCGCTGGACGTCCGATGCCGGCATGATCCTCGGCCTGGGTGTGATCTGCCTGCTGATGATGTATTCGTGGCGCCGCTTGGCATCGGGATATCGCGTTGCGGTCCTCATCGCCGCCGGGGCGGCGGTCGAACTGACCGCGGCCCTTGTGCAGGCAAGATGGCCCTTCGTCGTCGACACATCGCTATTCCACATCGCGATCATCGCCTATCTGACCGCAATCGCGCTGGACGAGATCGATTTCCGCGGTCTCCTGGGACGCATCGCCGAGAGCCGCTTTCATCGCATCGCCATGTCGCTCGGCGACGGTCTCGTCTGCACCGATGCGGCTCACCGGATCACGGTCTGGAATCCCGGCGCGAGCGCGATCTTCGGCTATATGCCGGCCGAGATCATCGGCCGCCCGTTCGACACGCTGTGCGCCGCGCCGGCGGACGGCGCCGCAAGGCCGTCCATGCACGATGCCGCGCGCCAGGCGCTCCTCGTCCCCGGCGGGGCGGTCGTCGTCGAGTTCGAGGGCCGGCGCAAGAACGGTGAAACCTTCCCCGTCGAAGCGAGCTTCTCGGGCTGGCAGGGAACGGACGGCTTTCAGTATGGAGCGATCCTGCGCGACATCTCGGTCCGCAAGCGCGAGGTCGAACGCGTCAGATATCTCGCCGAACACGACGCGCTGACCGGTCTTGCCAACCGCAACATGCTGCATGCCGGCCTTACCAGTCTGATCGCCGCGGCGGAGCGGCGGTCTTCGGACGTCGCGCTGCTCGTGCTGGGGCTCGACGGCTTCCAGCAGATCAACGACATGCTTGGACATTCGGCCGGCGACCTCGTGCTGCGGGCCGTCGCCGAGCGGCTCCGGACCGAAGCCGATGGCAAAGCGGTCGTCGCCCGGCTCAGCGGCGACGAATTCGCCATTGCGCTCGATTGCGCGGAGGCTGGCGAACCGATTGTGGAATTCGCCGAGCGGATCGCGCTTGCGTTCGAAGCGCCGCTTGCAACGGGCACACGGCAGCACCGCGTCCGGATCAGCATCGGCGTCGCCGTCTATCCCGACGGTGGACACAACGCGGACGACCTTCTGAGCAACGGCCATCTCGCGCTGAGCCGCGCCAAGGCGACGCGACGCGGCAGCCACGTGATCTTCGAGAGTGCGATCAGGCAGGAGCTGGAGAACCGCTTGACGCTCGAGAGCGAGCTGGCGCTTGCCGCGGACCATGGCGAGTTCGAACTGTTCTACCAGCCGCAGGTTCGCCTGGTCGACGGCGGCCTGGTCGGGGCGGAAGCGCTCATCCGTTGGCGGCATCCCGTGCGCGGCTACGTCTCCCCCGGGGAGTTCATGCCGGTGGTCAATACCTCAGCGCTGTCCGAGCGGATCGCGAACTGGGTGATGGAGACGGCCTGCCAGCAGGCGCGTACGTGGGAGTTGTCGGGCAACAGCGTGCGCGTCGCGATCAACCTCTCGCCGTCGCAGCTGCACTCCGGCGATCTCGCGCATGCGGTTGCGGCCTTGCTCGACGCGACGGGGCTGACGCCGGCGCTGCTCGAGCTCGAAGTCACCGAAGATATCCTCCTCCATGACGAGGGCCGCGTGCTCGACATGTTCAAGCGGATCCAGGAGCTCGGCGTCCGCGTCCTGTTCGACGATTTCGGCACCGGCTACGCAAGCCTCAGCTATCTGAAGAAGTTTCCGCTCGACGGGCTCAAGATCGACCGGTCGTTCGTGCTCGATCTGCTCACCGATTCCGACGATGCCGCGATCGTCGGTTCGACCATCGGCCTCAGCAAGCAGCTCGGGCTCACCGTCGTGGCCGAGGGTATCGAGAACCGGGCTACGGCCGATTTCCTCATCAGCATGGGATGCAAGGAAGGGCAGGGCTATTTCTTCGGCCGACCGATGCCCGCGGATGCCTTCGAACGGCAGTTCCTGACGCAGCCCCAATCCGTCAGCGCGGCCTAGCTGACTCACGTCACGCGGGCTTTGATTGCTAACGCCGGCGGGCGATGGCAACGCCGAACAGGAAGGCGACGAACAGGCTCGCGAGCGGCGCTTCACGTGTGATTGCGGCGACCGTCGAGAGCGGTTTACCCGGCTTTCGAGCTTCGTCGATGACATGCGTCAAGCGGTCGACAGCGGCGCGCAAGCCTCCCGCGACCTCACCGATCGTGTGGGAGACGTCGGTCGCGGCGTCGATGGCGCGCTCGGCCATGCCGGGCTGGGACGGGGGCTGCGGAATTTCGGTGCTCAAATTCGCGAACTCCGCTCTTGACGAAGTGAATGAGGCCGGCACCTTTGGCTATCCGCGCGAGCGCTCGTTAGCGGGTCCGAAGACCTTTGGCTATCCGCGACAGGCGCCGTGACGTACGGCGGGTGCCGGCCTTGCAGGGGAAATGCGGGGCGCGGGGTTTTGTTCCAGGACGGTTTCTCGCGCGGCATCCTTGCACCGTGAAATACCCGTGAAACGACGGGTCCGAATCTCTGTTAGGCTGGCACCACCTTGTGGATGTCAGGAGACTGCCGTGACCGATCGGACCATGCCGGATCGAGACCGGCGCATCGCCCTGCTCGGCGCGCCCATCGACATGGGGGCCTCGCAGCGCGGCACCCTGATGGGCCCGGCGGCGCTGCGCACCGCCGGCCTTGCGACGCTGCTCGAGAGCCTGGACTTCGAGGTCGTCGACTACGGCGATCTCTCCGTGGCCGAGGTCAGTGACCTCGCCGACAGGCCGCCCGAAAAAGCCAATCATTACCGCGAAATCCAGCGCTGGACACGCGTGCTGAGCCGCAGAGGTTATGAAATCGCGAAAACCGGTGCGCTCCCGATCTTCCTCGGCGGCGATCACACGCTGTCGATGGGCTCGGTCAATGCCATGGCGCGCCACTGGCAGGAGCGTGGACGCGAGCTGTTCGTGCTCTGGCTCGATGCGCATGCCGACTACAATACGCCGGAGACGACGATCACGGCGAACATGCATGGCATGTCGGCCGCGTTTCTGTGTGGCGAGCCGGGCCTCGATGGCCTGCTCGGCGATGACCCGCGTGCGTCGATCGATCCTGACAGGCTCGATCTGTTCGGCGCGCGGTCAATCGACAAGCTCGAAAAGGAGTTGATGCGCGCACGCCGGATCAAGGTTGTCGACATGCGCCAGATCGACGAGTTCGGCGTCGCCGTGCTGATCCGCCGTGTCATCGAGCGGGTCAAGGCGAGCAATGGCGTGCTGCATGTCAGCTTCGATGTCGATTTCCTCGATCCATGCGTGGCGCCCGGGGTCGGCACCACGGTGCCGGGTGGCGCGACCTATCGCGAAGCACATCTGATCATGGAGCTGCTGCACGATTCCGGCGTGGTGGGGTCGGTCGACATCGTTGAGCTCAATCCATTCCTGGACGAACGTGGACGAACCGCGCGCACCGCGGTCGAGCTGATCGGCAGCCTGTTCGGGCAGCAGATCACCGACCGGCCGACGCCAAGCAATGCGATCGCGCCGGGCGAGTGATGCGCGCGCCGTTTGTGCATTGCAAAGAAGGGAACTGCTGTCAGCGCGGGCGGATTTAGATCAGTCATGATCGAAATCGCCTGCTTTTGAAACGGCTGCGAATTGCAAATGCAGTTCGCGGAGGGTTTCATGCGGGCCGAGCTTCAGCCGAGGATCCGTAATGAGCAGCACGATCGACGCCGACGAGAAATCTGCGCCACCAACACGCCGTCGCTTCCTGCAGGGCGGCACTGCAGTGGCGAGCGGCGCGCTTCTTGGCACGGGCGCCGCTGCGGGCGCAGAGACGAATAACCTTCCTCCCAACATTCCCGAATGGATGAAGGAGCCGGGCGAGCCGATGGGAAGCCAGCCCTATGGGGCGCCTTCGCCGTTCGAGAAGGGGGTCGTCAAGAACATCTCGAAGGCTCTCAAGCAATATATCTCGGCGTCCAGCCGGACGCCCTTGCAGGAGCTCGACGGCATCATCACGCCGAACGGGCTGTTCTATGAGCGGCATCATGGCGGCGTCCCGACCATCGATCCGGCGCAGCATCGGCTGATGCTTCACGGCCTTGTCGAACGGCCCCTGATCTTCACCATCGACGATTTGAGGCGCTTCCCGTCGGAGTCGCGCATCCACTTTCTCGAATGCTCCGGCAATCCCGGTTACACCAAACCCTATGGCAAGACGGCATCGGACCTCGTCGGCCTGGTGAGCTGCGCGGAATGGACCGGCGTCAGCCTGAAGCTGGTGCTTCAGGAGGCGGGGTTGAAACCGGAGGCCAAATGGGTGGTTGCCGAGGGCGCCGACGCGGCCGCGCTGACGCGCAGCATTCCGATCGAGAAATGCCTCGAAGACGCCATGCTGGTCTACAGCCAGAACGGCGAGCGGCTGCGCCCGCAGCAAGGGTATCCGCTGCGGCTGTTCCTGCCGGGCTTCGAAGGCAACATGAGCGTGAAATGGTTGCGCCGCCTGCATGTGGCTGCCGAGCCCGTGTATTCGCGCGAGGAGACTTCGAAATACACCGATCTCCTGCCCGACGGCACGGCGCGGGAGTTCTCCTTCTACATGGAAGCGAAGTCGATCATCACCCGTCCATCCGGTGGTCAGCGTCTGAGCGCGCCCGGCTTCCACGAGGTCACCGGCATCGCCTGGAGCGGGCAGGGCAAGATCGCCCGCGTCGAGGTGTCCGTCGACGACGGGAGGAACTGGCAGGACGCGCGATTGCAGGAGCCGGTGCTGACGCGTGCACTGACACGCTTCCGCTTGCCGTGGCAATGGGACGGCAAGCCCGCTGTGATCCAGAGCCGCGCCATTGACGAGACCGGCTTTGTGCAGCCGACGCTGGCCGAACTGCTCGCAGTGCGCGGCGAGAATTATTTCTACCACAACAATGCAATCTGGCCCTGGCGCATCGCGGCGGACGGCGAGGTGACCAATGCGCTGGCGTGAGGTTTGCGGCATCGCATCAGCAATCGTGCTGTGTGCCTTTGGGAACGGAGCGCAGGCACAAAGTCCTTATGGCATCGGTCGGCCGGCGACGCCCGCCGAGATCGCTGGTTGGAATATCGATATCGGGCGCGACGGCAGCAATCTGCCGAAGGGGAATGGTTCAGTCAGCCGTGGCCGTGAAGTGTTCGCCCAGCAATGTGCCTCGTGTCACGGCGAGAAAGGCGAGGGCGGCTTGGGTGATCGGCTTGTCGGCGGGCAAGGTACGATCGGAACGGCCAAGCCCATTCGCACCGTCGGCAGCTATTGGCCTTATGCGCCGACGCTGTTCGATTATATCCGTCGCGCCATGCCGCAGAACGCGCCGCAGTCGCTGAGCGATGAGGACGTCTATGCGGTCTCCGCCTATGTCCTGAACCTGAACGGGCTGGTGGGAGCGGACGCGACGCTCGACGCGAAATCGCTTGCGGCCGTGAAGATGCCGAACCGCGACAGGTTTGTCGGCGATGCGCGGCCCGACGTCAAAAAGTGAACGGGCGCGGGGGCGAGGTTCCCCTGCGCTGGCTTGGAACTTGCTTCGGCGAGGAGGGAACTCGCGGGACGTCATTGAATTAACCTGCGAGAGCAAAAAAAGGCACGGATCCTTTGATGGCAGCTGATCGCTTCGCTAACTCCATGTCCACGGCGCTTCGCCATCCCGGCGTGATCGCGTTGATCGTGGCCGCCTTGACCATTGCTGCGATGCTGATCGTGGATCATGGGCCGTGGAGCCGGGCCAAGACGCAGCCGGCCCATGTCGCGATGTATGCAACCACGGGCGAGGCCGCACACGCCGCTGGCGCCAGGGTGCTTCCCACCGAACCGAGATCGCCGGTCGAGCCGGAGCGGCCGGGGCCGAAGACGTCCCCGACCGTCAATCCCGTGACGCCGTAGTTCTAGTCAGCTCTTGCGACCATAGTTGAGAAGCCCGCCGCTCGTCTTCGGTGGATGCGCGCGCAGCGCCTCCTCGTTCGGCTCGGTGCCCCAGCCGGGCCGATCCGGAACGATCAGATGGCCATTCTGGATTTCCGGCTCGTGCGTGAACAGCTCGCGGTCCCAGGACAGGCGATCGATGTCGATCTCCATGATGCGCAGGTTCGGAACGGCCGCGCAGAAATGCGCGTTCATCATCGAGCAGAGATGGCCATAGAAATTATGCGGGGCGACGTTGACCTCGAACGCTTCCGCGGCGGCTGCGATCTTCATCGACTGCCAGACGCCGTTCCAGGGCGTGTCGATGATCGCGACGTCCATCGCTTGCTCGCGGAAATAGGGCAGGAATTCGCGCAGGCCCAGCAGCGTCTCGCAGGATGAGATCGGATGCGGGCTCTGCCTGCGGATGTAGCCGAGCGCTTCCGGATTGAAACTGTCGATCTCGATCCAGAACAGGTCGAGGTCCGCGATGGTGCGCAGGATCTTAAGGTAACCCTCGGTCTTGGCGTTGAAGTTGCAGTCGAGCAGGAGGTCGACGTCGGGGCCCGCGCCGTCGCGGATCGCTTCCAGGTGCATGCGCAAGTCGCGCAGGATCTTGCGGTCGACGTTGATCTCGGGTGCGAAAGGCGAGCCGAAGCCGGGCCGCCAGCCGGTCGGCTTGCCGTCGTCGTAGGAGAAGATGTTGGTCTTGAGCGCGGTGAACTTCTTCTCGCGCACCTCGCGGCCCATCGCCTTGACGCCGTCGAGGCTTTCGATCGGCGGCTTGTACCAGGACGGATGATTGATCCGCCACGTCGCGCAATGCGACCAATACACCCGGACGCGGTCACGGATTTTGCCGCCGAGCAGCTCGTAGCAGGGCACGCCGAGAGACTTCGCCTTGGCATCGAGCAGGGCGTTCTCGATCGCCCCAAGCGCTTGCGCCACCACCCCGCCGGCGGCGGGACGCGTGGCGGCGAACAGTTCGGCGTAGATGCGCTCATGCTGGAAGATATTCTGCCCGATGATGCGGGTGGACAGGCGCTGGATCGCCGCGCCAACACCGGGCGAGCCAAAGCCTTCATCGAACTCGCTCCAGCCGACGACGCCGTCGTCGGTCGTCAGCTTGACGAAGTGGTAGTTTCTCCAGCCGGCATCGCAGGCGAGGATTTCAAGGCTTGTTGCTTTTGATGATTTGGTCATGTCGCTCCCTGTCGTCTGGTCGGGCTTCTTTTCTTGTGGCCAATCGCAGGCCCGGCCCTGGCCAATTGTTAAGCCAACCACGGACCGGCGTGAAGCCCGCAGCAGATGGGGACAGCTATGATCTGCTTTCGATAGACCAGTTCTTGCGGTTCATCAGCGTGCCGGCCGTGTTTGCGGCCTTGATCGTCGCATCGCAAGTTTCGGCGGTATTGTCGCCGGTCTAGTCAGCCCATCGCCGACGAGCCGAGCAGAGCGAGGACGGCCAGCGCCATCAGCGCGGTGCCGAGCCAGCCCAGCGCGACCAGCCACGAGCGGGCCCTGAAACGGCCCATGATCGTGCGGCTCGAGACGATCAGCATCATCATCGCCATGATCGGAACGGCGACGATGCCGTTGAGCACGGCGCTCCAGACCAGCATGTGGATCGAGTCGATGCCGGTGAAGCCGAGGCCGAAGCCGATCGCGGTCGCGGCCGCGATGATGGTGTAGAAGCCGACCGCCTTCTCGGGCTTGGCCTCGAGCGTGGCGCGCCAGCCGAAAATCTCCGCAACCCCGTAAGCGGCCGAGCCCGCCAGCACCGGGATCGCGAGCAGGCCCGTGCCGATGATGCCGAGCGCGAACAAAGCGAAGGTGAAGTCGCCGGCAAGCGGCCGCAGCGCCTCGGCGGCTTCTGTCGCCGAATTGATGCGGGTGACGCCGTTGGCGTTCAGCACCGAGGCCGTGGTCAGGATGATGAAGAAAGCGATGCCGTTCGACAGCAGCATGCCGAGCGTGGTGTCGGCCTTGATGCGCGCGAGCTCGGGGTCGCCGCCGCGCCGCGTCTCCTCGCGCAGCGGTTTGTCGCGCTTGCCCTGGTTCATCTCCTCGACCTCCTGCGAGGCCTGCCAGAAGAACAGATAGGGGCTGATGGTGGTGCCGAGCACGGCGACCACCATCATGAAATAGTCGGCGCTGACATTCGCCTTCGGCCAAACCGCGGCGAGCAACGCGGTGCTCCACGGGATCTCCACGGTGAACGCGGTCGCGACATAGGCGAACAGCGCCAAAGTGAGGAATTTCAGCACCGGCGAATAGCGGCGATAGGGCAGGAACACCTGGAGCAGGGTGGAGCCCGCCGCGAAGATCAGGGCGTGCTCGTGGTTGAGACCGCCGATGACGAGCGAGAGCGCCTCGGCCATCGCAGCGATGTCGGCGGCGATGTTGAACGTGTTCGCGACGACGAGCAGGCAGACGAGCGCCAGCACCGCCCAGCGCGGCGCGATCCGCATCACGTTGGCGGCAAGCCCTTTTCCGGTGACCCGGCCGATCTGCGCGCTGACGAGTTGAATGGCGATCATGAACGGCGTGGTCAGAAACACCGTCCAGAGCAGCCCGTAGCCGAATTGCGCGCCGGCCTGCGAATAGGTGGCGATGCCGGAGGGATCGTCGTCCGCCGCCCCGGTGACGAGGCCGGGGCCCAGTCGTTGCAGCAGCATCGATCCCGACTTCGTCGGTGCGTCGGCGCTGTCGTGCCTGGTGGGGCGGTGTTTCAGGGCGGACCTTCCGGAATTGCGAATCCAGGTCTTAAGCGCGATCATGGCCGCAAAGTTCCTGGGTGGCCGGCGCCGTGCCATCCGCCGAAGCCGATGCTGCGCCGTCTGGTTTGACTCGTCGGGCAAGACACCTCTAGAGTGGCACCATCACAGACATCGTCGAGCCCGCGCCGTGACCGGTCGCGGGCTCTTCTTTTGCGCCTGTGCAGCTCCAGTTCAAAACAGGCCGCACGCCGGCGGGCTGACGCCTTCCCCGGCGATCGACGCAGCCCTTGCGAGCGGCACGTTTAGGTTGTAGTGAGCGCCATGAACCATGATCCGGCGCCCACGAAGGTCGATCCCCTGAAGGCTGAGCAGGCTGTTGCTCTCGACCGTGACGGTTATCTCCTGCTGCGCGGCGCAGTCCCCGCGGCGTGGCGCGATGCGTTGCGCGCGGCTTTCGATTCCGGCGTGGGGACCGGCGACCAATGGGCCGCCCCCCGGGGCGCCGGCTGGCGCCACGCCCTCGTCGATCTCGACCCGACGGTGCAGCGGACCTGCCGCCTGCCATTGCTGCTGGCGGCGGCGGCGCAGATGCTGGGTGGTCCCTTCTTCCTCTCCCAGGTTGAAGGCCGCGAGCCGCTTCCGGGCGGCGGCCACCAGCCCCTTCATCGCGATGGCGCCGGCATGAAGGCCGTCGCCGCCCTGGTCTTCCTCGACGCTTACGGGCCGGACAACGGCGCCACGCGCGTGGTCCCGCGTCATCTCGACAGCGGCGCGCCCGACGAGACCCTGTCGCTCATTACGGCCGGCGAGGCGGGGGACATCCTGGTGTTCGACGCCGATCTGCCGCATGGGGCGACCTGCAACCGCTCCGGCGCGCGGCGGCGTTCGCTGTTGCTGAGCTTCATGCCGGAAGGCGTTCGGGCGACCGTGGAGGCCAGTCGCGCGGTCCGCAACGTGCGCATGGACACCGGCGAGGTGTTTATTCCCTGTGAGCGATAATTCCGGATGCGGAGGAACGCCGCTTCACCGCGCATCTTGACTTCGTGGCGACGGAATCTTCGCGAGGAGCGGGACAGTCACCATCGCGACGAGGGCGGCGTCATGCCCGCCTTGTCGCGGTTCGGCCCATCCCCTCAGCAGCAGAGACAGACATGAACAGGTCCAGGCCGGTCAATCTTCGCAACTCGCTCAACTTGAGCGACAAGGTGCAGGTCAAGACCCTGCGCAAGCGCCTCAAGCTGTCGCCCGATCAGTTCGCCGATGCGCTTCGAAAATCAGGCAATTCGATCTCGGCCCTCGTCAAGGAAGCGGCCGCCGCGAGACCCGGCAAGCTGGAGGCGTAAGCCGCCGGCCGGATTTAGGAACAGCGTGCCGATGACGACGTTTCCCGTTTTCAGGAAGCGAGGAATCGTCCGATGGACAATCTGACGAAGCGCGAGCAGCCGGACCGCAGCAAGATCAACATGGACGAGGCCTTTGAGGTCAAATACTGGACCCATGCGCTCGGCGTCTCGAAGGAGGAGCTGCAAAAGGCCGTCGACAAGGTCGGCAATTCGGCTGCGGCCGTCCGCAAGGAGCTCGCGGTGTAGCTGATACAACCGGAGGGTATCATGGGCCTGGAAGCAGTCTTCTTCATCGGCGCCTTCGTCCTGCTGGCGGCGCTGATCTATGGCGTGCTGCGCAACCGCTACCGCAGCCGCACCGAGCGGCATGTCGCCGACAGCATCGTGCGCGAGCGCTACAAGAACAACGAGACGTGAGGCGGCGTCTGGCTACTTGATGCTGACGAACATGCCCCAGGCGGCGGCCAGCGCCGCGCCGGCGAAGACGACCACCGGATTGTCGCAGAACGCGTTGCCGTAGCGGCACACGTCCGCGCCGAGCTGGCCGAGCTCGTGATGGCTCGCGGAGTAGAACAGTCCCGACAACCCCAGCAATGCGGCGGCGACGTAATACATCGGCGATCTCTCCGAACCTTTCCGGTTGCGCCCTCGTGGGAGGGCATGTCCCAGCTTGGCGCGAAGAGATTTCATTCCGCCAAATCCGATTTGCTGCATTTGAATAAAGTTGCTCCGTCGGGCAAAACACTGGCATGATGGCAGCATCGGGCATTTCCAGAGAGTCCCGCATGGCCGCTTCCGACCCTTGCGGACTTCAGCCGCTGCTATTGCGACACCGGCTTTTGACCCTGAGCAGATTAGGTAAGCCCGCCCCGGAAATTTGAATCTATCCCGGGAACAAGTTGCAATTCCGTGCGTTAGGGGCGTCGTTGGGAGAAACCGTCGTGCCGACCGCTGAGTACTATTTGAAGCAAGCCGAAATTGCGTCCCGGATGGCACTGGCAGAATCCGACTCAGAAAAAGCGAGGGCCATGCATATCCTTGCCTTGGAGTATTACGACAAGGCCTACCTTGCGCAGGTCCGAGAAGCGTCGCCACCGCAGCCAAGCAACTCGCCCAACATCATCCAGAGGCAGTGAGAGCGCGATCGTTGACGGTTTCGGATCTCGCCTCATGGGGACCTTCGCGCACATGGTGGCCGGCGGGCGGATGTTCCGCTTTGTCTCCAAGCGGCGATTTGCAACGTGACAGCCCCGACGAAACACGCCTGAAACAGTGCTGAAACCCGATTGTCCTGAACTCCTTTTCCGCCGGCCTCGACCAACCAAGCGAAAAGGAGACAATCATGATCCAGATCGGTTCGAAGGAAGAAGTCGCGTTCCTGCTGGCGCTGTTCGGCACCCACACCCAGCCGGTCAAGCGGCCGAAGCCGAAATCGCGGCAAGGCTGAAGGCGGTGATCCCATGCCCGGCTTGGCCGAATGCCAGAGCCTCTTGCGCCTTTTGATCGCGAGGGGAGATCCGAAGGCCATCCCGATCGCCAAGGGCGCCATCGATCAATTTCTGAACACGGCGCCGGTCAGCGCCCGCGGGCGCGGCCTGCGCGTGCTCCAGCGCGATGCGCTCGACCAGCACGACCTCGCGGTCGGCGTGCAGCGTTCGTTCGCCGAAACGGTGGACGCTTATATCGAGCGGAAGTTGGCGGAGGAGTGAGGCCACCCGGGCCGCGGCTTGCGGCTCGCATCCGCCGGCCAGGCTGCCGCGAGCGGTGTTGCCGGACGAACGCGCGTTTGACATTGTTCTTGGTTTGTTCTATTGTGGCGCTCAACCTGTGAGCGAGCCGCGATGAACTTCCGTCGCGCCTCGAAACTTCAGTGAGGCGGCCGATGAGTAAGTCTTTTCTTGCCCTGATCTTGCTGGAAACGCCTGCAACTCCGGACATGGTCGCGGTTGCCGAAGCTACGCGCCGAAGTGGCTGCCAACGATCCCGATGCGCCCGAGTTCTACGGCTTCGAGCAGCCTGAGGCCAGCGATGCGCGTGACAAGGAAACGCCATCAAACGCGACGAAGGATCGCGGGAAACGCTCGGCCGAACTCGATCCCGATCTCGAGCAGCTCATGCAGCATCCGCAGGTGCGCCTCGCGCTCGAGGAGAAGGTAGGCGAAGTCGAGCGCGCGCGGCGGAGTTATGCCGACGGCCTCGATGCGGCGATGCAGATCGCGCAAGCGAGCTTTATCAGCCAGTTTCCGGAATTGGCCGGGCTGCCGCCAGAGCGGCTTCCGGAGGCCCTCGCGCAAATGGCGCACCAGGATCCCGCAAAGCTGTCCCGCGTCCAGGCGATCGTCGCGGGCAGCGAGCAGTTGCGCGCTCGGCAGAATGAGGAGATGCGGCGGACGGCGGAAGCCTCGCGGCGCAATTTTCAGAACTATGCAAAGGCAGAGGATGCCCGACTCGAGACGCTGCTCAAGGAAGAGACGAGAGACGTCAGGCAGGCCGTCGCACAGGAGATCATGGCGTCGGCCAAGGCCAGTGGCATCGAACCGGAGGAACTGCAACGTCTCTTCGACAGCGAACCGCTGATGCGCAATGCGACGTTCCAGCGCATGATGTACGATGCCGGCAAATACCGACTGATGATGAAAGCGAGGGATGCCGTGGCGGCAAAGCCGATGCCGCCGGTGCAGAGGCCGGGCATGGCGGCGAGCCGAGGCGATCGTAATCAGCATGATCTGCGAACGCTGAGCGCGCGCCTATCGAGCACCGGCGATCTCAAGGATGCGGTCGCGCTCTATCAGGCGAAGACAGCCGCGCGGCGATGAGGGGTGTACCAGCGAGCCTTCGCGTGCGAAGAACAACGAGTGTACCTTGGCTCTAAATGAGACGTTGTGCATACAGGATAGGATACCCATGCTGCTGAGACGTATTTTGTCCGTCGTGATTGTCGCGACAGGCCTTTGGGACAGCATCGTCTCCGATACGACGGACAACCCGGTATCTGCCAATAATTTCATCCGGGCCGGCTATCGGCTCTATGAGCCCGAAATACCCTGGGCCTGGTCGCATACGCTTTACTGGCGAAAACGGCTGCGCTGAGTTGGGGCGCGGGTGTTTCCCGTGATGCGGAACGCGGCGTTCGTGGCGTAGAACGGCACGCGCGAGACGCGGTGCAGCCTTACACGCCCAAAATGTCGAGAGGCCCGGCAGCTTGACGGCTGCCGGGCCCTTTTTGCGTTTTCAGACGATGTGGTTGAAGCACTTGCGGAGTCGGTGGCGCCGGGCTTTAAGTTTGCTTCTGCAGGAAATTCGGCGACCATAAGCCGATGTAAGGGAGCACCATCGATGTCCACCAAGCCTCAATTGCCGGAACGTTCGTCGCGAGTCACGGGAGGACCTACGGCGCTCGATGGTCTGCTGGTCGTCGATTTCACGCGCGTGGTCGCTGGCCCGGCCTGCACACAGACGCTCGCCGATTTCGGCGCGCGCGTCATCAAGATCGAGAACCCGGACGGCGGCGATGACACGCGCGCGTATGAACACGCCGAAACCGGCGGCGAGAGCGCCGCTTATCTCAGCCTGAACCGCAACAAGCGCGGTATCGCGCTCGACCTCACCGTGCCCGTAGCCCGCGAGATCGCGCTGGATCTGATCCGCAAAGCCGACGTGGTCGTCGAGAATTTCTCGAGCGGGGTCATGAAGAAATTCGGCCTCGACTACGAAGCGGTCGCGCCGCTCAATCCTCGGCTGGTCTATTGCTCGATTTCCGCCTATGGGCGCACCGGGCCGTTCGCTTCGCGTCCCGGTTTTGATCCGATCACGCAGGCGGAAAGCGGCTTCATGTCGCTCAACGGATTTGCCGACGGTCCTCCAGTCCGCACCGGCCCGCCCATCGTGGATATCGCGACGGGAATGACCGCCTGTAACGCTATCCTTCTGGCCCTGCTGGCGCGCGATCGGCTCGGCCGTGGCCAGCATGTCGAGGTGGCCCTGTTCGACATCGCGATGGCGATGACGAGCTTCTACGGCATGGCCTATCTGATCAACGGTGAGAACCCTGGACGGTTCGGCAATTCGCCGAGCGGGTCTCCCACTGTCGGCGTCTACGAGGCCTCCGATGGACCGCTTTACATGGCCTGCGCCAACGACCGGCTCTATCGCCGGCTGGTCGTCGAGGTGCTGAACCGGCCCGACCTCATCACCGATCCGCAATTTGCGACGCGCAAAGCACGCTCCGAGAACAAGGAGCTCTTGCGGGCGGCCATTGCGGAGGTCTTTGCAAGCGATACCCTCGAGAACTGGATGGCGAAAATGAAGCTGGCCAATATTCCGGTCGGCTATCTCCGCACCGTCGAAGAGGGCTTTAACGCACCCGAGGCCCGCGACCGCCATCGGTTGAGCCGGATTCCGCATCCCACGGCGGACTGGGTCCCCAACATCGAAACCCCGATTACCATGAGCCTGACCGGCGCGATCGATCCCGTTGCCGCGCCCCTGTTGGGCGAGCATACCGAGAATGTCTTGCGTGACACGCTAGGTTACGACCAGCGTCGGATCACGGAGCTCACTCAAAGGGGCGTCTTTGGATCGGGCAAGCCCTCGGTCTAGCCCGGATGGTTAACCTTGAGGGGCGGGCATCGCGGCGTGCCGACCTCTGCTTCGCGATGCGGCCGTTCGCGGCATCGCATCCTTTTCAAGCACCCCGGGGGTCAGGGCGACGACACGGTGTTGGCCTTGCATCGGCTTGATTTGGCGAGGTTCCGGCCGCATAAATGTGGGAAAGCGAGGGATGCGAATGGCGCCTGGTCAAGACCCGAGCGTGGGCCAGCCTGCGGGGCCGGAATCCGGCGAACGCGCCTATGCGGCAATGATCGCGAAGGCTCGGGCGCTCGTGCCACGACTGCGAGAGCGGGCAGCACGAACCGAAGAGCTGCGCTACCTTCCGCCCGAGACCGAACGGGACCTGCACGACGCGGGCCTGTTCCGGATGCTCCAGCCCAGGCGCATTGGCGGCGCCGAGCTCGACTATGTCGCCCTGATTGATTGCGCCGATCTGCTCGGACAAGCGGACGCGTCGGCCGCCTGGAATCTCGCCAATCTGGCGAGCCATCACTGGATGCTCGGCATGTTCGAGAAAAAGGCGCAGGATCTGGTCTGGGGCCGTGATCCGGATGTGCTGATCGCATCCTCATTCATCTTTCCTGCGGGCCGCGCCACGAGGGTGGAAGGCGGATACCAACTGCACGGAAGCTGGCCATTCTCCTCGGGCGTTGCGTCCTGCGAATGGAACATGCTTGCAAGCGTGGTTTCCTCTGACGATGAGGCAGACGGCATCGAGTATCGGATCTTTTTGCTTCCGAAACACGATTACAAGGTACTCGACACCTGGAATGTCGCGGGATTGCGCGGTACGGGGTCTTGCGACGTGGAAGTCAGGGAGGCCTTCGTGGCGGACCATATGACGGTTGCCGTCGGAGAGCTTGCCGGCGGCCGGGCGCCTGGAAGCAAGGTCAATCCCAATCCGTTGTATGCGCTACCCGTGTTCTCGCTGTTTCCTTACGTCCTGTCCGGCGTCGCGCTGGGGAATGCGCAGGCGTGCCTGAACGACTATATCGAGGTCGCCCGTCATCGCATTTCCACCTACAACCGTGCCAAGCTGAGCGACTTCCAAAGCACGCAGATCAAGATCGCGGAGGCCTCGGCCAAGATCGATGCTGCGCGTCGGATCATGCGTTCGGCCTGTATTGATGCCATGGAGGACGCACGACGCAGCCATATTCCGGACATAGCGACCAAGACCAGGTACCGACGTGACGGTGCTTTCTCGGTCAATCTATGTACCGACGCGGTCTCAATGCTATTTGCGGCGAGCGGGGCGCGCGGCCTCTTCACGGCGGGCGTGTTGCAGCGGCAGTTCCGCGATGCGCACGCAATCAACTCGCATCTCGCATTCAATTTCGATGCGGCTGGGACCAATTATGGACGCGTGGCACTGGGCCTGCCGTCCGAGAATCTAACGTTGTGAGGCCGGCCGATGAATGATCTGCCGAAGCAGCCGGCCGTTCCCGATCCAGCCAACGAACTCGCAAGCGACAGCTCGTCGATCGACCCCCGCGACTTTCGCACCGCGCTCGGCACCTACGGAACAGGCGTAACGATCATCACCGCCGTGGCTCCTGATGGAAAGCCCTATGGCATCACCTGCAATTCCTTTGCGTCGGTCTCCTTGAATCCGCCTCTCGTTCTCTGGAGCCTCGGAGTTTATTCTTCGAGCCTGGCGGTGTTTCAGAACGCAAGCCATTTTGCGGTTCACGTGCTCGGCGCTTCGCAACAGGCGCTCGCAAACAGATTCGCGAAATCGTCCGACGATAAATTCGCTGGCGTCGACTGGACGCCGGGGCTCGGCGACGCTCCCGTGCTTGCCGAGAGCGTCGCCAATTTTCAATGCCGCTCCGTCAACCGCTATTATGGCGGCGATCACGTGATCTTTCTGGGTGCGGTCGAAGCCTATGCCTACAATGCCAAGGATGCGTTGCTGTTTGCGCGTGGGACGTATGGCCGGTTCCTGGCCGACGATGAACGCAAGAAGACACCGTAACGCGTTTCAGGTCGTGCCCGGTGGCTCAATGCTCTGCCGCTGAAAGCTTGTAGATCTCCAGCGCGTCGGCATCCGCGCCTCGCGCGGCTTTGGCCAGTCTGAAGAGCTGTCCCGCAAGGGTGGCCATCGGCACCGGTGTCGACGTCGTCTGCGCGACATCGGCAACCGTATCGAGGTCCTTGAGCATCGTGGCGATATGGCCGAGCGGCGGTGAGTGAATGCCCTGGACCATTCTCGGCACGAACAGCTGAAGTGGGATCGAATCCGCAAACCCGCCCGCGAGCGCTTCGGGCAGCCGATTGGCGTCGATTCCGGCGTTCACGGCAAGGCGTGTTGCTTCCGCGAGAACGGCCATCGCGCATCCGACGATCACCTGGTTACAGAGTTTTGCGGTCTGGCCGGCGCCGGTGGGGCCCATGTGAGTGAACCTACGGGCCATGGCCAGCACATAGGGCCGCACTCTCTCGATGTCGGCAGCATCTCCGCCGGCCATGATGGCAAGCGTGCCTTCCTCGGCGCCCTTGGTGCCGCCGGACACCGGTGCATCGATCCAGCCCGCGCCGTTCGCAGCTTTCAGTCGCGTTGCGAGGTCGCGCGCGGCGTCGGGATGGATTGACGAGAAGTCGACGACGAGCTTGCCGGCGCCGGGAGCCGTTGAGAGACCTTCGGCTCCGAAAATCACCTCTTCCACGGCCGCGGCGTCCGTCACGCACATGAAGACGATGTCCGAGCCCGCCATAATGTCGCGGGGGCTGGCTCCATGCCTTGCGCCGGCTTCGACGAGTGGAGCGACCTTGCCTTCTGATCGGTTCCAGACACTGACCTGATAGCCGGCCTTGAGCAGGCGCCGGGTCATGGGCGTTCCCATGAGTCCAAGGCCGAGATAGCCGAACCGCTCGACGCCTTGCGGGTTTGCCTTGCTCGCATCAGCCATAGGTTGCCTCCTCCTGTCGCAGCACGACGGCGCGCGACCGCCGCTTTACCATACATGGCGCGTCGCGCGGCGAAACCGGAGCGCTTGCATGGCTTGCTTGATTGTTTGAACCATGAAACATTTGGACCGGTCGGGTTGGGTGGCGCCGGTCGGCGCCGGAGCAACGGAGTGGGCGCGATGCGAACGGTTTCGAGGTTGATGCTGGCAACGGGGGCGGTGGCGGCCTTGATTGCGGGCGCAAGCCCCTCACGGGCGCAGCAGACGATCCGCGTCGGATGGACCATCCCGGCCGAGGAATCCAAATACTGGATGATGCGCAGGCCGGCTGAATTTCCCAATCTCGGCAAGACCTACAACATTGAATGGACCCAATTTCAGGGTACAGCGCCGATGACGCAGGCATTGGCGGCAGGCGCACTAGATTGCGCGACGCAGGCACCGCTGTCGCTCTCCAACGGTGTCGTCGGCGGCAATCTCAAGGCCTACATCGTGGCTCAGCACGTCTTCGAGAAGCCCGGCGGTTTCTCGGTCTACTGGGCTGTCATGGATGACTCGCCGATCAAGACAATTGCCGATCTCAAGGGCAAGACCGTCGGCATTTCCGTGATCGGCGGCGGCACGCAAGGGCCTTTCAACCTGCTCCTGAAGCAGAATGGCATCGATCCGGCCAAGGATATCAAGCTGGTCGAGGTCGGCTTTGCCGTCTCCGAGGACGCATTGCGCCAGGGCCGCGTCGACGCGGTCAACATGAATCAGCCGTTTGCCGCACGCGCGGAAGCGAAGGGCGGCACAAGGAAACTGTTCTCGCTGTCCCAGGCGATGCCGAACATCGTGCACATCCTGGAAGCCTGCCGTGCCGATTTCGTCGACAAGAACCCGGAGTTGGTCAAAGCCTATGTCCGCGACATCACGTCGGGCATGAAGAAGGCGCTGGCGAACCGCGAAGAGACCCTGAAGGTCGTGTCCGAGGTGCTGAAAGCGCCTGTTCCGGTGCTCGAGACCTACCTGCTCAAGGACAACGACTTTGGTCGTGATCCGGGCGCGGCGCCGAACTTCCCGGCGATCCAGAAGATGCTGGACATCTACGCGGAGACAGGAATGCTGCCGAAGCTGGACGTCGCACAGTTCAAACATCCGACGATCGTCGCACCGTTGCAATAAGTGTTCGCGCCGCCTTTTTGAGAGATGCATAGCGATGTCCCGCCGTGTGCGGGACGTCGCACGAAGATGATGCAAGTATGAAGAAGTTGCGATCACGGATAACGACCGACGGCCTCGACCGGGCCCCCCACCGCGCATTCATGCGCGCAATGGGACTGGACGATGCGGCAATTGCCAAGCCGATGGTTGGCATTGTCAGCATGAAGGGCGAGCAGACGCCCTGCAACATGACCCACGACTTCCAGGTGGCCGCGGCCAAGACGGGCATCGAGGAGGCCGGCGGTACGCCGCGCGAATTCTCGACCGTGTCGGTCTCCGACGGGATCAGCATGAATCACGAGGGAATGAAGTTCTCTCTCTTTTCCCGCGAGCTGATCGCCGACTCGATCGAGGCTGTCGTTCATGGTCTCGCTTATGACGCGCTGATCGGATACGGCGGATGCGACAAGACGCTTCCCGGCGTGATGATGGGCATGGTCCGTTGCAACGTGCCGTCCATTTTCATCTACGGCGGCAGTTCGCTGCCGGGGCGCGTGGACGGACGAACGCTGACAGTGCTCGACTCCTACGAAGCGGTCGGCAGCTTCATGACCGGAGAGATCGACGGCGCCACACTGGAGCGGATCGAGCGCGCCTGCCTGCCGACGATCGGTGCGTGCGCCGGCCAGTTTACTGCGAACACCATGGGAATGGTGTCGGAGGCGATGGGGCTCACCATTCCCAACGTCTCGATGGTGCCCGGTGTCTACGCCGAACGCGCGCAGATCTCGCGTCGCGCCGGGCGGCTGATCATGGAAATGCTGGAACGCGGCGGGCCGCTGCCTCGCGACATCGTGACGCGGAAATCACTGGAGAACGGCGCAGCGATCGTCGCCGCTACGGGCGGTTCGACCAACGCCGCGCTGCACCTGCCGGCCATCGCGAACGAGGCCGGCATCGCATTCACGATCGATGACGTCGGTGAAGTCTTTGCCAGGACGCCGCTGATCGGAAACCTGCGGCCCGGAGGCAAATACACGGCCAAGGATGTCTACGATTTGGGTGGCGCCGCCGTGGTGATCCAGGAGCTGATTCAAAGTGGCCACATCGATGGTAACTGCATCACCATCACCGGCCGCACGCTTGCCGAAGAATATGGCGGGGCCAACCCGCCGGACGGTGAGGTCGTCTACGCGGCAAGTGCGCCGATCATGCCGGATGGCGGTGTGGCGGTGCTGAAGGGCAACCTCTGTCCGGACGGCGCAGTCATTAAGGTCGCAGGTTTGAAGAGCCAGTTCTTCGAGGGTGTCGCGCGCGTTTTCGAGGACGAGGAGGCCTGTGTCGCAGCGGTTCGCGACCGCAGCTACAAGGCAGGTGAGGTCCTGGTGATCCGCAACGAAGGGCCGGTCGGCGGCCCCGGTATGCGCGAGATGCTCGGCGTCACCGCGCTGATCTACGGGCAGGGCATGGGCGAAAAGGTGGCCCTGATCACCGACGGGCGGTTCTCCGGCGCGACCCGCGGCATGTGCATCGGCTACGTGTCCCCCGAAGCATTCGTTGGCGGTCCGTTGGCCCTTGTTCGCGACGGCGACAGGATCCGGATTGATGCTGCAAACCGGCGGATGGATATGCTGGTCGACGAGCAGGAGCTCGCGTCGCGCCGACGTGATTGGAAGCCACGCCCGCCGCGTCACCGTGCAGGCGCGCTCGCAAAATATGCGCGACTGGTTGGCCAGGCGCCGGGCGGAGCGGTTACCCATGAGGGGCCGGCAGAATGGCCCTGGTTCGAATGACGCGGCGTACCTGTGCGAGAACGGCCACCTGCCTGGCAAGTTTCTTGCTACGCTCCTTCCGCTGATGGAGGACATTCAGCAGACAAGTTGCGCGACGTTCGCGCGCGGGTGAAGTGAGAGACGGGATGAAGGTAGTGCCTTCGAGATCGAGCCAATGGGTGAGACCGGTGACGTCACAAAAGCCGGCATCTGCGATCATCGAGATCGACCGCGTCTCGCAGGTTTTTCAGACCTCGGCGCGCAAGGATCATTTGGCGCTATCGGACATCTCGCTGACGATCGACGAGGGCGCCTTTGTCTCCATCCTTGGTCCGTCAGGTTGTGGCAAGTCGACACTGCTCTACATCGTCGGGGGCTTCGTCAGCCCGACCGGTGGTTCGGCGAAGATCAAGGGACAGGCGATCACAGGACCCGGTCCGGATCGCGGACCAGTATTCCAGGAGTTTGCGCTCTTCCCCTGGAAAACCGTGCTGGGCAATGTGATGTACGGGCCGCGTCAGCAGGGCGTGCGGACGCCTGAGGCTGAAGCGCAGAGCCGGGCGCTGATCGAGATGGTCGGCCTCAAAGGCTACGAGAACTTCTATCCCAAGGAGCTGTCGGGCGGCATGAAGCAGCGCGTGGCGCTGGCCCGGACGCTCGCCTACCATCCCGAAGTCCTGTTGATGGACGAACCGTTCGGCGCGCTCGACGCGCACACGCGGACGCGCCTGCAGAACGATCTCCTGAACATATGGGAGCGCGACCGCAAGACGGTGCTGTTTGTCACCCATTCGGTCGATGAGGCCGTCTTCCTCTCGGACAAGGTCGTGATGATGTCGAAATCGCCCGGCCGCATCCGGCAGGTGATCGATATCGATCTGCCGCGGCCGCGCCGCCGCAACGAGCTGTTGCTCGATCCGCGCTACCAGAAGTATGTCGTCGACATCGAGCGCATGTTCGACGAGGTCGACGAGACCGGATCGCCGTCATGACATTGCTGGCTACCTCCGCCAGACGTGCTGCCCCGGTGTTCGCCTGCATCGGGCTGCTGGCGATATGGCAGGTTGCCTCGCTCGGGCTGAAGAACGACAGCTTTCCGACGGCGATCGAGGCGATCCGGGCGATTCCGGATATTCTCGGCGATAAGGAGTCGCTGATCAACATCCTGGCCTCACTGCGTCGCATGGCAATCGGGTTCGGTGTTGCAGTGCTGATTTCGATTCCTCTCGGCCTGCTGATGGGACGCAGCCGTGCGGTTGCGGCCTTCTTCAATCCGCTTCTGATGGTGATCTACCCGGTGCCAAAGGCAGCATTGATGCCGATCATCATGCTGTGGCTGGGGGTCGGTGATATCGCGAAGACGCTGGTGATCTTCCTCGGCGTCAGCCTGCCCGTGATCTATCATAGCTTCGAGGGCGCCAGGGCGGTCGAAGAGAAGATGTTGTGGTCAGGCGCGGCCATGGGGCTCTCGCCCCTGCAACGACTGGTCCGGATCGTATTGCCGGCGGCACTGCCGGAGATCCTGACCGGGTGCCGGACGGGCTTGGTGCTGGCGCTGATCACGATGATTACCAGCGAGATGATCGCTCGCCAGTCCGGCGCCGGGAACATCCTGTTCAATGCGCTCGACATGGGTCAATACGACACGGTCTTCGCGATGATCATCATCGTGGGGGCGATGGGAATCTGCCTCGATGCGATCTTCGAGCGGGTCCGCGCCAGGCTCGTGCGCTGGTCCGAACCTCAGTTCGACATACCGTTGAGCTTCTCATGACGCCGCGTATTCTCCCATCAAATGTCTTTCTCGGAGTCGCGCCAATCGTGCTGGTGATCGCGGTTTGGCAAGGCCTGGTGTCATTCGGCTTTGCGCCTGCGGTCCTGCTACCACCGCCCGGATTCGTCTTCAGCCGTTTGCTCCAGCAGCTCGTGACGTGGACATTTCAGCAGGAGATCGTGGCAACCTTGATCCGGTTGTTTGCCGGCTTTGCGATTGCGGTCGTGCTCGGCGTCAGCATCGGCATTGCCGCTGCCGCCAATCCCGCGATCAATGCCGTGGTTCGGCCGATCGTGCGTGTTCTGGCACCACTGCCCAAGGTCGCGCTCTATCCAGCGCTGCTGCTGCTGCTCGGATTCGGCCATGGGTCGAAGATCACGCTGGTGGCTGCCGATGCGCTGTTTCCCATTCTTCTATCCACCTACTATGGTGCCTCGACCGTCGAGCAGAAATTGATCTGGTCGGCCATGGCGGCGGGAACGCCGCGCTATCAAATCCTCTTCAAGGTGGTGCTGCCGGCGGCGATGCCGTCGATCCTGACCGGGTGCCGGATCGGCCTTGTCATTTCCTGCATCGTGGTGTTTCTGGCCGAGATGATCACGTCGACGGACGGGCTGGGCCACGCCCTCGTCACGGCGGCCCGGACGTTCCAGGCCGTCGACATGTTCGTGCCGCTGATCACGATCTCGCTGCTGGGTTTGATCCTGAATGCGCTGCTGGGCGCTGTGCGATCGTACCTCCTACGGGGCTTTCCCGAAGCGTGACCTGACGGAACAAGAAAACAGGATACCGGGAGTGAACCATGCTGGCTGATCGCATCGAGGCAAAATGGATCGACGCATTTTGCGAGATTTTCGAACGATGTGCCGTCAAGGCCGGTGATACCGCGGCGATCCTCTCGGAAACGCAATCTCGTGCGCTGAATGTGCATCTGGCGGAACTCGCGCTGCTGCGGATGGGCGCGCGGCCATTTCATGTGGTGATGCCGACGCCGCGCAATCGCAATATCGTCCCGGTTCGTTCGACAGGGGCGAGCGAGGCGATCCAGCGGCTCGGCCCGGTGATCAGCGCGCTTCAGCAGGCCGGCTTTGTGGTGGATTGCACCATCGAGGGCCTGATGCACGCGGTGGAGACGCCCGAGATCCTCAAGGCAGGCGCGCGGATTCTGGTGATCTCCAACGAGCACCCGGAGGCACTGGAGCGGATGGTGCCGGACCCCGCACTCGAGAAGCGCGTTCGCGCGGCGGCGAAGATGCTGCGCGGGACCAAGCGGATGCGGGTCACCTCAAAAGCCGGCACTGCGCTCGACGTGGACATGGTCGGTGCGTCAACGGTTGGCGTATGGGGCTGGACCGACAAGCCCGGCACGCTGGCGCATTGGCCGGGTGGCATCGTCGTCAGCTTTCCCAAGAGCGGAACGATCAACGGCACGCTGGTGATGGCGCCCGGCGACATCAACCTGACCTTCAAGCGCTACCTGACCTCGCCGGTGAAGATGACGTTGAAGGACGATTACGTCGTCGAGCTGGAAGGGGAGGGCACGGATGCGGCGATGATGCGCGCCTATCTCGCCGCCTGGGGCGATCGGGAGGCTTATGCGGTCTCGCATGTCGGTTTCGGCATGAATCCGGCCGCGCGCTATGAAGCGCTGTCGATGTACGACCAGCGCGACACCAACGGCACGGAGATACGTGCGGTCTCCGGCAATTTCCTATTCTCGACCGGCGCGAACGAATTCGCCGGCCGCTACACGGCGGGCCATTTCGACCTGCCGATGATGGGGACCACCATCGAGCTGGACGGCGTCGCGGTCGTGCGGGAAGGCGTGCTTCAGGACGTCTTCGGCTAGTCGCGATCGAGTACTGGCGGGCGAGCCAGCTCGAAATGCCGGAGCAGGTCGACCATGGCCTGAAGCCGCTTTGCCCGATAGGCGTCGACATCGAGCCCGGAATAATCGAGAAAGCCCGCGCCAGTTCGCAGGCCGACCCGGCCTTCGTGCATGTTGCGCGAGATGACGTCCGGCGCGCGATAGCGGTCGCTGCCGAGTGCGCCTTCGAGGTAACGGCTCGCGTAGTAGAGGATATCGCCACCGCCCCAGTCGATGAACTCGAGCAGTCCGAGCACGGCGTAGCGGAAGCCGAAGCCGTAGCGGATCGCCTTGTCGATCTCCTCCGCGCTGGCGACGCCTTCCTCGACCATGCGTGCGGCCTCGTTCATGGCCAGCGCCTGGATGCGAGGGACGATGAAGCCGGGCGTCGCCGCGCAGACCACCGGAACCTTGCCGATGCCTTCAAGCAGCGCCTTGACCTCGTCGATGATGGCGGGATCGGTGGCTTTTCCGGGCGAAACCTCGACCAGCGGAATCAGATAGGCCGGGTTGAGCCAGTGCACGTTGAGGAAGCGGCGAGGGTTCACGATCGCGCCTGAGAGATCGTCGACGAGGATGGTCGACGTGGTCGATGCAATGATCGTGTCCGGTTTCACCTGTCTTGAGGCCGTCCCCAGCACCTCCCGCTTGAGCTCGACGACTTCAGGGACACCCTCAAATACGATACCAGCATCGGCAAGCGCTGCGCCGCTCTGGCCCGCCGCCACCACCGAGACACGCGCGATGAGCGGATCGACATCTGCCTCGGCCAGCAGTCCCAGGTTGGAGAGGCTCGCAAATGTCTTCCTGACTTCGCCGAGCGCATCCGCTTCCAGCTTGGCGAAGTCCTCGGCGGAACGGGGCTTGATGTCGATCATCGTGACCCTGTGCCCGGCATAGACGAACGCGACGGCGATGCCGCGCCCCATGCGGCCGGCCCCGAGACAGGCGATGTTGGCGCGACTGGTCATCGATCAGAATCCATTGCGAAGCAGCGTCTGCAATTCGGCCTTGCTGAGGCTGCCAAGATCAAGCGTATCGAGCGTTCGGCCGCCTTGGGCAAAATCCTCACCGCAGATCGCGCCGCCGATGGCGAGAAAAGCCCTGGCCAGCGGTGTAGCCACGCCCGCAACGCCGGCGACGGACACCAGAAGCGACAGCCCAAGCCGCAAATCCTCGCGCATGTAGCGGTGCTCGGTCAGCACGATGCGCTCGCGCCAGTCGCCGGAGTCCGTCAGCCGGTCATGCGAGCCGCGCCCGTACATCCAGATTTCGCCCTCCTTCGCGTAGTGGTGAGCGAGCGGGAAATGCGGGGCACCGTAGCCGAGCGCCTCGCGTACCGCGATCCGCTCGGCGTCGAGCGCGTCGGTCACCCGGCGGATTGAGGCTTGCGTTCCTTCCTTGTGGATGTCCCATCGCTCGAAATGTTCGATCGGGCCGGCGTTCATCGCGATCAGCGGCGGATGGATGATGGGACCGGCATTCATCAGCGCGCCGGACAGTGCATCTCCGCAGGGTTCGATTGCGTCGGGGAAGGCGCGTCCGATCACTTCGAGTGCCTGTGGCGCCCGGTCGAGCGGAAAGACGCCGACCGGTAGCCGCTTCGCGCGGATCGTGATCGCGACCTCGAACGGCCCGTGCTTGCGGGTGAGCCAGGGCAGCGTTCCGGTTTCGGCAAAGCTCGCCTTGGCCTGGTTGCCGGCGTCCTGCGCGGCCTTCGCGAAGATCATCGAGCCGAATGTCGCGGGCGGCAGAAACACGACTTGGCCGTCCCGCAGGTGCGGAGCAAGCAGACGCGCGATATCCGGCTGCGCGAAGGCGGGGGCGGGGCACAAGATCAGTTCGACACCGTTCACGGCTTCGGCGATGTCGGTCGTCACCAGTGCCAGCTTCATGTCGTGGCGGCCGTTATGGTCCTTCACCAGGATGCGCGAGCCGTCGGCGCGATGCGCGGCGACCTGATCCGCGTCGCGTCGCCAGAGCCGGACCTCATGTCCCGACAGCGCAAAATCGCCTGCGGCCGCGAAAGAGCCGTTTCCCCCACCCAGAACTGCTATCTTCAAGATGCCTCTCCTCGTGCGCGCGACTGCGCATCAAGCTGCTTCAGCAGGAAATGCTGGACCTTGCCCAGCGCCGTACGCGGCAGGTCGGTGACGAAGACGATGTCGCGCGGAACCTTGAAGCGCGCAAGCTGCGCCTGGAGATGCGCCCTCAGTTCGTCCGCTTCGAGCCGACAGCCAGATCGCCGGATCACATAAGCGATCGGTACCTCGTCCCAGCGCGGGTCCGGCCTGCCGATCACGGCGCATTCGCTGACATCGGGGTGTTCCAGCAGGACGCGCTCGACTTCGGCCGGGTAGACATTCTCCCCGCCGGAAATGATCAAGTTCTTCTTGCGGTCGCGGATCCAGAAATAGCCGTCAGCGTCGCACAGGCCGATGTCGCCGGTGCGATACCAGCCATCCTGCAGCGCATCGTGCGTGGCGTCCGCATTACCCCAATATTCGAAGAACACGTTGGGGCCGCGCACCGCGATCTCCCCTGGTGTGCCCGCTGGCACCTGCCGGCCGGCCTGATCAATCACCTGCGCTTCGCAGCACAGGCCCGCAAGTCCGGTTGATCCCGCGCGCGAGAGATCGCCGCCAAGCCGCGTATAGACCGCGATGGGGCAGGTTTCCGTCGAACCATAGACCTGAAGCACCGGTACACCGCGCGCGACAAAGCGATCGATCAGGTGCGGCGGTACGATGGTCGAACCGGTGGCCAGGGCCTTGAGCGATGAGAGATCGGTCGTGGTCCAGGCGGGATGTTCGCTTACGGCCTGAATGATCGCCGGCACCATCACCGTCAGCGTAGGTCGATCGTGTGCGATCGTTGCGAGCGCCGTATCCGGCGTGAAGCGGGCGTGGATCGTGACGGTCGCGCCAAGCTGGAGCGCCGGCGTGGTCTGGATATTGAGACCGCCGACGTGGAAGAAGGGCAGCACCGTCAGCACGTGATCGTCGGACGTCATGTTGTGCATGTGCTGGCTCATGACGCCGTTCCAGAACAGCGCTTCCTGGCGCAGCACCGCGCCTTTCGGTCGGCCGGTGGTGCCTGACGTGTAGACGATGAGCAGCGGGCAGGAGAGGTCGGTGTGCGGATTTCGGCTGGTGCCATCGCTATGCGCCAGCAGGCTTTCGAAAGTCGTGCCGCGCGGCGGCGCAAAGTCGAGGCCAACAACGGATGTCCCCGGCGCTATCCGCACAAGCTCGGACAGAACTCCCTCAAACGCCTGTTCGAGCACCAGCACCTTGGCGCCCGCGTCGGTGAGAATGAAGAGCTGTTCGGCGACGGCCAGCCGCCAGTTCAAGGGCACCAGCATCGCCCCAAGCCGCGCGCAGGCATAAAGCAGAACCAGATAGTCCGGCCGGTTCAGGCTGAGGATCGCAACGCGGTCGCCCCGACCGACGCCGAGCTCCTGCTTCAGGGCCGTGGCGGTCTGCTCGATACGCGCGGCAAATGCCGCGTAGCTCAGCCGCTCCCCCTCGAAGGCAATGGCTGTCTTGTCTGGCGCGAACGCCGCATTGCGGTCGATCAGACTACAGAGGTCCACCGTCAGTCGTCCGTTTCGCCGGCCTCATACAGCGCCTCGCGCCCGATACGGTCGAGGCAAAGCTCGGCGGTCCAGGGCAGCATCAGCGAGCCGCAGCGGCTGTCGCGATAGATCCGCTCCAACGGGAGCGAGCGAAGCATCGCCTGGCCGCCGCAGGTGCGGATCGCGAGTGCGGCGAGCTCATTGGCCCCCTCCATCACGGAATATTGTGCGGCATAGGCGCGCAGCACCTGCTCCTTGCTCGGATTGGCGCGCGCCTCTGTGACGGACTGGAACCAGATCGACTTGATCTGCTCGAGCTTGATCTGCATCTGCGCGACCGCGATCTGCTTGGTCGGGTACATCCGCCGCTTGACCGGCGGCATGCCCGGCACCTCGCCGCGCAAATAACGCACGGTGAAATCATAGGCCGCTTGCGCGAGGCCCATATAGGTCGGCGACAGCGTCAGGAACATGTGCGGCCAGCGCATCGCGGCCTGGAAATAGACGCCACGCGGCATCAGCGCGGAATCCTCCGGGACGAACACGTCCTTGAACAGCAGCGTCCGCGAAACCGTCCCGCGCATGCCGAGCGGATCCCAATCGCCGACGACGGAGACGCCCTGCGACGTCGCGGGAATCGCGAGATAGAGCGTGTTACGGCGTGAGGCCTTCCCGCCTTCCTCGATTTCGGTGCAGAGCACGCCGTAATAGTCGGCGTGACCGGACAGCGATGCAAAGATCTTCTTGCCGGTGACGATCCAGCCGCCGTTCACGGGCTTTGCCTGCGTGCCGAAGGCGACGCCGCCCGCGGCCGCCGCACCGCCTTCGGAGAAGGGCTGCGAGTAGATCGCGCCCTCTTCGACGATGCGCTTGTAGTGGACCGCGCGCCGCCGCTCGTGCTCGGCGCGGGTCTCCGCGTCCATGTCGAGGTCGTCCGCGAGGGGGCCCGACCACAGGGTGGAGCAGACATGCATGTTCCAGGTCAGCGCGGTCGCGCCGCAATAGCGGCCGATCTCGGCCGCGGCCAACGCATAAGTCTGGTAGTTCGCGCCGAGTCCGCCATGCTTCTTGGGGACGGCGATGCCGAGCAGGCCGACGCGATACAGGTCGCGATAATTCTCGGTCGGAAAGATCGCCTCGCGATCGTAGGTCGCCGCACGCCCGGCGAACACGCTTTGGCCGATCTCGCGGGCGCGCGCGATGATGCCGGCCTGTTCGTCGCTCAGGCGGAACGCGACGGGATCGAAGATCGGTGCATCCAGCTCGACCTTGTCACTCGCGCCGATCGTCTTGCTGACTTGCATGGTCATTGCGCAGTCACCTGTGTTTTGCAACGACGGAGTCCAGGAACTTGCCGAGAGCCTCACCAAAGGCGTCGGGACGTTCAAGGTTCGCGAGATGGCCGACGCCGGCCAGCTCGACATATTGAGCCGAGGGGATGTAGGTCGCCGTCTTCGCCATCATCGGCGCTGGCGCGTTGTTGTCCTTGGAGCCGGACAGCAGCAGCGCCGGTACGGAAATATCCTTGAGGGTGCTGCGCTGGTCGAACCCGATCAAGGCCAGCATCATGGCGCGATAGCTCGCTTCGGGCACGCTTCCCATGCAGTCACACGCAAGTTCCATTCCCTCTGGATCGGGATCGTCGCCGACCAGCTCTTTCACCAGCGACGGCGCCAGCGACTTCATCGTTTCACCGCGGTCGAGTGGCCCGAGCCGTGCTGCGATGAACGATTTCTGCCAGTCGCCGTCGGCCTTGCCGAATGCCGGGCTGGTCTGCGCCAGCACGACCGCGCGCGCCAGTTTCGGCGATTGCACCAGCCATTTCTGGACAATCATGCCACCGATTGAATGTCCGACCAGAATGGGTCTTGCTGCGCCGAGCTGCTCGATGAATTGCTGGAGCGCATCGGCCAGGGCAGCGATGCTGACGCTGGCAAGCGGCGCCGATCCGCCATAGCCCGGCATGTCCCATGCGATCGCGCGGAAGCGGTTGCCGAATGTGGCAAGCTGGTGCCGCCAGGCGCGCGCCGCGCCGCCAATACCATGCAGGAAAATCAGGGGTATCGCGCCCGGATCGCCGGCGGCTTCATAGGCGAAGCGTCCGTCCTTTGTTATCATTGGCGCAGGCTGCGACACGCGACATCCCTTTGCTCGGCCCGGCGATGCTAACAGGCTCATCGGCGATGGGAAGAGATAATTTTATACTTAAAGCAATTTTCGGGCCGGTCTTTCGCATATCGGCTTTCGCGATGTCGACCGGCGCTGTCGTTGCAAAAACTTGAAGGTTAAAATATATCGGAGAGACGATCAGCAGAACCCAAGGAGCCAGCGCATGTCCGGATTGCCGCACTCGCCGCACGCACTGGTCACCGGTGGTGGCCGTGGAATCGGCCGCGCGATTGCAGCATCCCTCGTCGGCGCCGGCGCTACCGTGACGGTGCTTGGCCGAAATGCTGCAACTCTGGACGAAGCGGTCGGCGCGGGAGCGGCGCATTTTGCAGCAGTGGCCGACGTGTCAAACGAAGCGTCATTGAAAGCCTCCATCGCGGAAGTGAGTGCGAGGCAGCCAATCGACATTCTGATCGCCAACGCCGGCAGTGCGGAGTCCGCGCCGTTCTCCAAATCGGACAGTGCCCTGTTTGCGCGCATGATGGACGTCAATTTCATGGGCGTGGTCCACGCCGTCCGCGCCGTACTGCCGGAGATGAAGGATCGCCCCTATGGCCGCATCGTCGCGGTCGCATCAACGGCCGGGCTCAAGGGCTATGCCTATGTCAGCGCATATGTCGCCGCCAAGCACGCCGTGGTCGGCCTTGTGCGTTCGCTCGCCCTCGAGATGGCCGGCAGCAACGTGACCGTGAATGCGGTGTGTCCCGGCTTCACGGACACTGATCTGGTCGCCGGCAGCATCGAAAACATCATGAAGAAAACGGGGCGAACCCGCGAGCAGGCGATCGCCGAGCTCGCCAAGCACAACCCGCAGGGGCGGCTGATCTCGCCTCAGGAGGTGGCCGACGCCGTGCTTTGGTTGTGCGGCGAGGGTGCCGGCGCGATCACGGGGCAGGCGATTGCCGTGGCCGGTGGTGAGATCTAGCGTGCGTGACGCAGGCCCGGAACAAGGAAGCTAAGGAGATCGCATGAGCAGACCAGCCAATCCCGTGACCCTGCCGCTCGCGGATTATTCGCCGCAGCACTTCCTGCTGGCCGTGGTCGACGGCGTCGCCACGGTGACGCTCAATCGTCCCGAGCGGAAGAACCCGCTGACCTTCGAGAGCTACCGGGAGCTCACTGATTTCTTCCGCGCCTGCGCGTTCGACGATGCGGTCAAGACAATCGTTGTCACCGGCGCCGGCGGCAACTTTTCATCCGGCGGCGATGTGTTCGAGATCATCGGCCCGCTGGTGAAGATGGATACCAAGGGACTTACTGCCTTTACCCGCATGACTGGAGACCTCGTCAAGGCGATGCGGGCGTGCCCCCAGCCGATCGTGGCCGCGGTCGAGGGCATCTGCGCTGGCGCCGGTGCGATTGTCGCCATGGCGTCGGATATGCGCCTTGCCGCGAGCGGGGCCAAGGTGGCGTTCCTGTTCAACAAGGTGGGCCTGGCCGGCTGCGACATGGGCGCCTGTGCGATCCTGCCGCGGATCATCGGCCAGTCCCGCGCCTCCGAGCTGCTCTATACTGGCCGGTTCATGACCGCGGAGGAGGGCGAGCGCTGGGGCTTCTTCAGCCGTCTCGTCACCCCAGAGCAGGTCCTGCCCCAGGCGCAGTTGCTGGCAAAGCAGATCGCCGAAGGGCCGACCTTCGCCAACACCATGACCAAGCGGATGCTGGCGATGGAATGGGCGATGTCGGTGGAGGAGGCGATCGAGGCGGAGGCCGTTGCTCAGGCCCTGTGCATGACCACAGCGGATTTCGAGCGTGCCTTCCAGGCCTTCGCCAACAAGGTCAAGCCGGTCTTCAGGGGCGACTGAGGCAGTTGCGTTTACCCGTGGCGAGGCCAGCAATGAGGACTTGCGCGAAATTGCGAGCCGAGAATTAAGGCTAAGCCCAAGACCCCGGCCGAGCTCAAGGCGAAGGCGACAAAGCCGCTTGCGGCGGGGTGATCGCCCATGCGACGTTAACCCCATTGCCTGGCGTATTTCGAGTGGAGTAAGGGCGATGAAGGCGATTATCGTTGGCGGCGGAATCGGAGGTCTCACCACGGCATTGATGCTGCGCTCGCGCGGCATCGCTTGCGAGGTTTTCGAGCAGGCCGACACCATTCGCGAGCTTGGTGTCGGCATCAACACGCTGCCGCACGCCATGCGTGAGCTGGCCGGCCTTGGTCTGTTGCAAAAGCTTGACGACGTCGCGATCCGCACCGATCAGCTCTACTACCTCAACCGCCATGGTCAGGAGGTCTGGCGCGAAGCCCGCGGCATCGACGCGGGTCACGACGTGCCGCAATTCTCGATCCACCGTGGCCGACTTCAGGGCGTCATTCATCGCGCCGTCGAGGAGCGGCTCGGGGCGGCCGCAATCCACACCGGCTGCCGTCTTGGTGCGTTCACGCAGGACGAAGGCGGCGTTACGGCTTACTTCTTCGATCGTGCCGGGGCACACATCCACACGGCGCGCGGCGATATCCTGATCGGTGCAGATGGCATTCATTCGCGCGTGCGCGACATGCTGTTCCCGAACGAAGGACCGCCGTGCTGGAACGGTTTGATGCTGTGGCGCGGCGCGCGCGACTGGCCGCTGTTCCTCACCGGCAAATCCATGATCGTGGCCGGTGGGCTCAACGCCAAGGTCGTGATCTACCCGATCGCGGAAGGCTCAAGCCCCGCGAGCCGTCTCACAAACTGGGCGGTGCTGGTGAAGGTCGGCGAGGGCAACGCCCCGCCGCCGCGGAAAGAGGACTGGTCGCGTCCGGGCCGGCGCGAGGAGCTGATGCCGCATGTGGCGCGCTTCTCGGTGCCCTATATCGATGTGAAAAGCCTGATCTCGGCAACGCCCGAGTTCTACGAATATCCGACCTGCGACCGCGATCCCTTGCCCTATTGGTCATCGGGACGCGTCACGCTGCTCGGCGATGCCGCGCATCCCATGTATCCGGTCGGCTCGAACGGCGCCTCGCAGGCGATCCTCGACGCGCGCTGCCTTGCCGATGCGCTTGTTCGCGCCGAGCATCCGCGTCAGGCGCTGGTCGAATATGAGAAGAAGCGCCTGCCGATGACCGCCGATATCGTTCGCTCCAACCGGCGCGGCGGCCCCGAAGGGGTCATCGACGCCGTCGAGCAGCTTGCCCCCGACGGATTCGACAATGTCGACAACGTCCTGAGCTATTCCCAGCGCGAGGCGATCGTGCGCGGCTATGCCACCAAGGCCGGCTTCGCTGCGGTGCCCGGGCTCGCAGCGGTGCGCGCCTGACGCGCAAAAGGGCGATGAACCATCATCGCCCTTTGGTTTTTTGATTGAGCATGACCCTTCCGGAAAAACGCCTCGCGCTTTTCCGGGGGCATGCCGCTAGCCGCCGGGAGGCGGCGGCAGGAAGTGGATGTTGAACTCGGCGGCCATCGCCACCACGTCCTCCGGCTTCTGCTCCTTCATGTTGTGAAGGCCCCAGAACAGGTCGAACAGCTTGCGGCTCGGTGAGACCCAGAACAGCACTTTTGCGGTCTGCTCCGACTTGTTGAAGATGCCGTGCGGCACGCCCATGCCGAGGCGGATCAGGTCGCCCGCGGTCGCCTGTGCTTCCGAATTGCCGAGCATGAAATCGAGCTTGCCCTCCAGCATGTAGAGATACTCATCCTGGTCGGGATGAATGTGCGGCGGCACGAACGTGCCCGGCGGCAGCGTTGCGTGCCAGGAGAAGCTGTTCTCGGCGTAGCTCTTCGGCACATAGGTCTGGCCGAGGATGTTCCAGGAAATGCCCTGGATGCCCTCATTGGCCCGCGTGATGCCGGTGATTTCGCTCTTCATTGCAGTCCTCCCGTAGCGCGATGCGGCTTAGTTTGCCGCCTTGCAGTCCTTGGCATAGCGGTCGCCGTAATTCTCAAAGACCTTCTGGACGATCTCGGTCTGGAACTTGCCGTCCGGACGCTTGGCGACCTTGGTGAGGTAGAAATCCTGGATCGGGTAGCCGTTGGTGTTGAATTTAAAGGCGCCGCGCAGCGAGGTGAAGTCGGCCTTCTTCAGTGCGGCGGCGACGGCATCCTTGTTCGAGAGGTCGCCCTTCACCGCCTTGATGGCGCTGTCGATCAGCATCGCGGCGTCATAGGCCTGGAAGGCGTAGGTGCCGGGCACGCCGTTGTAGGCGGCCTCATAGGAAGCGACGAACTTCTTGTTCTGGGGATTGTCGAGATTGGGCGCCCAGTTCGCACCGCCGAACATGCCGACGGCCGCGTCCTGCTGCGCCGGCAAGGTCGATTCATCCACCGTGAAAGCCGAGAGCACTGGAATGCTGTCGGCGAGGCCGGCCTGCCTGTACTGCTTCACGAGATTGACCCCGAGACCGCCCGGCATGAACGTGAACAGCGCATCGGGCTTCTGCGAGGAAATCTTGGAAAGCTCCGGCTGGAAGTCCAGCGTGTTCAGCGGCATGTAGGATTCCTCGACGATCTCGCCCTTGTAGTCGAGCTTGAAGCCGGCGGCCGAGTCCTTGCCGGCCTGATAGTTCGGCACCATCAGGTACATGCGCTTGTAGCCGCGATCCTGCGCGACCTTGCCGAGGATCTCGTGGACCTGGTCATTCTGATACGAGGTCACATAGAAGAACGGGTTGCAGTCCTTGCCGGCAAAAGTCGACGGGCCGGCATTGGGGCTGATCAGGAACACCTTCGATTCCGTCACGGGCCGGTGGATCGCCTGGAGAATGTTGGAGAAGATCGGCCCGACCACGAAGTCGACCTTGTCGCGTTCCAGAAGGCCCTTGACCTTGGTCACCGCTGCGTCCGGCTTGAGTTCGTCGTCGACCACCACGACCTCGACATCGCGGCCGCCCATCTTGCTGCCGAGATCCTTTACCCCGAGCGCAAAGCCGTCGCGAACCTGCTGGCCGAGCGCGGCGGCGGGTCCCGACAGGGTCACGATCACGCCGAGCTTGATCTTCTCCTGGGCGAGGGCGGGGCTCGTCGCGGTGCCGAGCAGCAGGGCTGCGGCCAAGGTCAATTGCGTCTTCATGATCTTCCCTCGTGACATCGGGGCCTGCGCTGCAAGCCGCGTACTCCAATCCAAGCTTATGCCGATGATGGCTGCGGCGGCAAGCAAAGCTCAAGACGCCGCCATCCCGCGCGGCAGCGAGCATGCAAGCGGCGCGCCAATTATTTGAAGCCTAAAGAAAACGACGTGCGGTCGATTGCTGCAGCTTTGGACTTGCGGCCGGCTTCAATTTATTTGAAGCTCAAAACGTTGGGGAATCCGTGCCGGCGCCAATGCCTGCCGTCAATGACTGCATCAGATGCTTGATTCCGAGACCAAGGCCGTCGAGACGCCGGAGGACCACGCCGAAGAGCTTCGGCTGTGGTTGCGTTTGCTCACCTGCACGACCCTGATCGAGGGCGAGGTCCGCGGCCGCCTGCGGCAGCGGTTCGACGTCACGCTGCCCCGTTTCGATCTGATGGCACAGCTCGACAAGGCGCCTGACGGCATGACGCTGTCCGATGTCTCCAAGCGCATGATGGTCTCCAACGGCAACGTCACCGGCCTCGTCGAGCGTCTGGTGGAATCCGGCCATCTCGACCGGCGCACGTCGGAGACCGACCGCCGTGTCCAGGTGATCCGCCTGACGAAGCTCGGGCGCGCCGAGTTTCGCCGGATGGCGGCGGAGCACGAGACCTGGATCGCCGATCTCTTCGCCGACCTGACGCCGAAGGATGTGCGCGAGCTGATGCGGCTCCTCGCCAAGACCAAGGCGTCGGCGCAGAGGTCGGCCGGTCGCCGCCGGGCGTAGGTCCCGCGGGCCGATGCGCCCGCCAATCCCACTTTGCCGCAGGAAAATGCATGGGATGCCCAAAATCCGCTATTGCGCCAAATTGTTTTAAGCCTAAAATGTTTCCCAGTTAGTGCTGCCGGGTGCTTTCCATGCGCAAAGGAGCGTGCGATGGCCAACGCCGCCAAGGTTCAAATGTCGGGTTCGTCTGACGGCAATGTTGCGACGGCCCATGTCGATACGTTCGCATGGCAACATCTGCCGCCGCGCGAACTCTGGCCCGAATTCATCTTCACGCGGCCGGAGCTGCACTACCCACCGCGATTGAACTGCGTCAGCTATTTCCTCGATCGCTGGATCGAAGAGGGCCATGGCGACGCGCCTTGCGTCATCAGCCCTGCCGTCAGCTATACCTATCGCGAGCTGCAAGCGCTGGTGAACCGTATCGCCAACGTGCTGGTCGGCAAGCTTGGTCTCGTGACCGGCGGGCGCGTGCTGCTGCGCTCTGCCAACAATCCGATGATGGTCGCAACCTATCTTGCGGTGATCAAGGCCGGGGGGATTTGCGTCGCGACGATGCCGCTGCTGCGCGCCAAGGAGCTGTCCTATCCGATCCAGAAGGCGGAGATCACGCTGGCGCTCTGCGACGGAAAGCTCGCCGACGAGATGGAGAAGGCGAAAGCCGCAGCGCCCGGTCTCAAGCAAGCCGTCTATTGGGGCAACGGTGCGGCCGACTCACTCGAGGCGCTGATCGCCGACGCAAGCCCGGAGTTCAAGGCTGTCGATACCGCCTCCGATGACATCTGCCTGATCGCCTTCACGTCGGGCACGACCGGCGATCCCAAGGGCACCATGCATTTCCACCGCGACATGCTGGCCGTCTGCGACGGATACGCGCGCAACATCCTGCGTGCCGAGCAGAAGGATCGTTTCGTCGGCTCCGCACCGCTCGCCTTCACGTTCGGCTTCGGCGGCGTGCTGTTCCCGATGCATATCGGCGCCTCCTTCGTCGTGCTGGAGAAGACGACGCCGGACGACATCCTGACGGCGATCGAGCAGTACAAGACCACGGTCTGTTTCACCGCGCCGACCGCGTATCGCGCCATGATCGGCAAGCTTCCGGGCCGAGACATTTCCTCGCTTCGCAAGTGCGTCTCCGCCGGCGAGACGTTGCCCAGGCCGACATTCGATGCCTGGCTCAAGGCGACCGGCATCAAGCTGATGGACGGCATCGGTTCGACCGAGATGCTGCACATCTTCATCAGCGCCACCGAGGACGAGATCCGCCCGGGCGCGACCGGCAAGCCGGTGCCGGGCTATGAGGCGAAGATCGTCGACGACGCCGGCAACGACGTCCCACCGGGCACGATGGGTCGTCTCGCAGTTCGAGGCCCGACTGGCTGCCGCTATCTCGCGGACGAGCGGCAGCGCAAATACGTCCACGACGGCTGGAACATCACCGGCGACACCTATCTGATGGATAGCGACGGCTATTTCTGGTACCAGTCGCGCTCCGACGACATGATCGTGTCGGCCGGCTACAACATCGCAGGCACCGATGTCGAGGCGGCGCTGCTGACGCATCCCTCCGTCGTCGAGTGCGGCGTGGTTGGTGCACCGGACGAGGCGCGCGGAATGATCGTGAAGGCTTATATCATTGCCGCGCCCGGCGTCACGGCGGATGCCCAACTTGCGGCCGAGTTGCAGGAATATGTCAAACGCGAGATCGCGCCGTACAAATACCCGCGCGCGATCGAGTTCGTGACGCAGTTGCCGAAGACCGAGACCGGCAAGTTGAAGCGTTTTGCCCTGCGGCAACTGGCTCAGGCTGCGGCGACGTCGTCGGGCGTTGCGGCAGAATGAGAGAAGGACGGAGAATTTGTCCGTGACAACGCCGAAAGGCCCGCAGCTCGCGGTGCTCTCGACCGCCGATGAGAATGACACGCGTTCGGTGGCGCAGATCCTCCAGCCGTCCGGCTGGCCGGTGCCGAAAGGCTACGCCAACGGCATCGCGGCTGAAGGGCGGATCGTCGTCACCGGCGGCGTGATCGGCTGGGATGCCGAAGAGCGCCTCGCGGACGGCTTTGTCGCGCAGGTCCAGCAGACCCTGAGCAACATTGCCGCGATCCTGGCCGAAGCCGGCGCACGCCCTGAGCACCTCGTGCGCCTGACCTGGTACGTCGTCGACATGGACGAGTACCTCGCGAACCTGAAGGAGCTCGGCAAGGTCTACCGTGCCATCTTCGGTGCGCACTATCCGGCCATGGCGCTGCTTCAGGTGGTGCGGCTCGTCGAGAAGGCGGCGCGCGTCGAGATCGAGGCCACCGCCGTCATTCCCCGCTGAACCGCCTTTGCTCCTTCGGCTTGCCTTGTTAGCTCGCCTTGGCGAGATCGTCGTCCTCGGGCGAGTTCAGATAGACGCCGGACATGGTGTCGACCCAGCACAAATGGTCGTGCACCTTCTTCACGCCCTCGACGTTCTCTGCCGCGACGACCGCGGCCTGCCGCGCGCGTTCTTCGGTGATGACGCCGCTGAGGTGGACGATGCCGTTGCGGACGATGACGTTGAGCCCGAACGGGCACCAGTCGTTCTTCTCCATGGTATCGATGATGCGGCTGCGAATGTGATCGTCATCGGCCGTCGGATCCGGCACCTCGCGGGCGAGCCCTGCGACGGCCTGCAACAGGTTCGCGCGGGACACGATCCCGACCACCATGTCGCCGCGCACCACCGGCAGGCGCTTCACGTTGTTCCGTTCCATGAGGTCGACGATCTCCGCGAGCGCCGTATCCTCGGTGATGGTCACGGGCGAGGCGGTCATCACCTCCGAGACCTTGCGGCCATGCTCGTGGACGAAGTCGCTGGCCGATTTGCCCGGACCGAGGATGAAGCGCAGCCAGCGCCCCCGCTTGCGCCCGGTGCCGATCTCGCTGCGACGGATGAAGTCGCCTTCCGAGACGACGCCGACCAGCTTGCCGGTGTCGTCGACCACGGTGAGGCCGCTGACATGCCGCTTCAGCATGATGTTCGCCGCCTCGACGATGCTGGTGTCGGGGGTGACCGAGATGACCGACCGGGTCATGATCTGATGGGCGCGCATGGAGGACTCCGCTAGCTTTCGAATTTCGATGCGCAAAGCCTACTTCGGCTGTCGGGGCGTGGTTTGACTCAGGTCAAGCGATCCGGGCCGTTTCTCTCTGGTTGAGCAATTGTGATCCGTGCCGGGACTTGATGCAGCTCAACACGCATCCGAAGTGTCGCCATATCCTGCCGCCCTAGAACAGAAGCCCGCAGGACCATTTAGCCATGAGCGTCGTCAAGATATTTCCACGGGCCGACGAGCCGCCGGCGCAGGCTCTCTGCGCCAATCCGGCTGCCGAAGCCTCTCCGACGATCCCCGAAAAGGTCTCAGGGGAGCCGGTCGCTGCCAATTCCCTGCCTGCATCGGAGCCATACCCCCTTGACCGCGCGTTTCATGCGATGCTGGCGCGGTTCACGGGCGGGATTTCGCCCGTGGCCTTGTCGCTCGCCTGGCTCGATTGGAGTGTGCATCTTGCCGCGGCGCCGGAGCGCCAGATGCAGATGTCCCGCAACGTTCTCCGCGATACCGGCCGGTTCCTGCAAGCCGTCGCGCACGCGACGTCGCAAAAGCCGTGGTCCGTGATTGAGCCGCAGGGCCGCGATCGTCGCTTCAAGGACCCGCAATGGGAAGCCGCGCCGTTCAATCTGCTTGCGCAGGCGTTCCTGCTCACGGAGCGCTGGTGGCACGATGCCACGACCGGCGTGCGTGGCGTGTCGCATGCAAATGAAGCTGTCGTCGAGTTCTCGGTACGCCAGATGCTCGATATGCTGGCGCCGTCGAACTTCGCGGCCACCAATCCGCAGGTTCTGGAGAAAGCGTTCCAGAGCGGCGGCGAGAATTTTGTGTTCGGCTGGCAGAACTGGTGCAGCGATCTGATGCGCCTGCTCTCCGTCTCGAAGCCGGCAGGTGACGAGCAGTTCGTCGTCGGCAAGACGGTGGCGGCTTCGCCCGGCAAGGTCGTCTACCGCAACGATCTGATCGAGCTGATCCAGTACCATCCGACGACCGCGCAGGTGCGACCCGAGCCGATCCTGATCGTGCCGGCCTGGATCATGAAGTACTACATCCTCGACCTGTCGCCGCAGAATTCCCTGGTCAGGTATCTGACCGGTCAGGGCTTCACCGTGTTCGCGATCTCCTGGCGCAATCCGGATGCGAAGGACAGGGATGTTGCCTTCGACGACTATCGCAAGCTGGGAGTCATGGCCGCGCTGGACATGATCGGCCGGATCATGCCCGATCGAAAAATCCATGCGCTCGGTTACTGTCTGGGCGGCACGTTGCTGTCGATCGCCGCCGCCGCCATGGCGCGCGATGGCGATCGCCGTCTCGGCACCATCACGCTCCTTGCCGCCCAGACCGACTTCACCGAGGCCGGCGAATTGACGCTCTTCATCAACGAGAGCCAGGTCGCCTTCCTCGAAGACATGATGTGGCAGCGCGGCTATCTCGACACGACACAGATGGCCGGTGCGTTCCAGCTGCTGCGCTCCAACGAGCTGATCTGGTCGCGGCTGTCGCGCGACTATCTGATGGGCGAGAGTTCGCGGCCGAGCGACCTGATGGCCTGGAACGCCGATGCCACGCGGCTGCCTTATCGCATGCACTCGGAGTATTTGCGCAAGCTGTTCCTCGACAACGATCTGGCCGAAGGCCGTTATCGCGTCGAAGGCAGGAGCGTCTCGCTCTCCGACATTCACGCGCCGATGTTCGTGGTGGGCACGCTCGCCGACCACGTGGCGCCGTGGCGATCCGTCTACAAGATCCACTATCAGGCTGATGCCGACGTAACCTTCCTGTTGACCAGCGGCGGTCATAATGCCGGCGTCGTCGCGCCTCCCGACGAGCCCTGGCACAACTATCAGGTCATGACCAAGGCCGCGGATGCGCCTTACGTCGGCCCGGACGAGTGGCTGAAGCTGGCGCCGCATGTCGAGGGATCGTGGTGGCCGGAATGGGCCCAATGGCTGGCGGCGCGCTCAGGCGCGCCCTGCGATCCACCGTCGATCGGTGTCGGGGACGTTGACGGCCTGCCCGATGCGCCGGGAGACTACGTCCACACCTAATCCTTAGGCTCCGCGTTGGGCGCAAGGTCTGACGAGCGGAAGGGCTTGGCCTTGTCCAGTTTCCGGTAGGCCGTAGAGGCGGTTCGCAGCAGCCTCTTTTCCCGTTTACGGTCGAGGAAGCGAATGCCGGCCTCGGGGCCGGCGCCGTTCAGCGACGCTGCCAGCGCTTGCCCCCGCGCATCGTCGTTCAATTGTCCGAGCGACCTTTGCGCCTTGCGCAATTGCTTGAGGATGGACTTCTGCTTCGTCAGGGTATCGTTATCGAACAGGTCCGTGAGCGAATCGATCGAATAGGTCAGCCGCTTGTTGAGAAGCCGCAACCTGTGTCGTTTCTCGATATCGAGCTTGCGCAGCTTCCGGGCCTTCCGGAGCAGCGTCTCTTCCCACTCGGTCAGCCGCGCCGTCGCGTGGTCGGCGAGCGAGCAGCGGCGCAACCTGATGGCTTCCTTGCTGCGCCGGGTCGACCAGGGCCCGCTCTCGATCCAGGCCGATGTCTGCTCGACCAGGCGCCTGTAGCGCGCGGATTGCAGCGCGCGCGCGAGCAGGCGGTGGCTCTCGGCGCGTTTCTCGTCCCAGTGCTGGAGCTCGGCGATCACGGCGAGCTCGTTGCCACTCTCGGCGACGACCCGCTCGATCGCCACGTCGAGGTCCCGCACCAGGCCGAGCTGGCTGTTCAGCCATTTCAGCTCGGCCCAGACGTTCGGCCGCAGCGCGTCGTCCACCATCGGCGAGAAGAAGCGGATGGCGGTGCGCAGATGCGTCAGCGCGATGCGGATCTGGTGCAGTGCGTCGGGATCGCCGCGGCAAGTGCCGTCGTGCTGGGCGAGGACGGCATCGAGGTGGCGGCGGGCGATGATCCGGAAGGCGGTATCGCAGGCCATGCCGGGACTGAGGCGGCCGGGCAGGGCATTGCGCCGCGTCGCCGGCTTGGCGCGCGCGGCCGCGGTCGAACTCGTGGTGGGTCGCGACATCCTTGCCCGCGTCAATCAGATTGCCCTATTTGCCCTGCGATCGCGTCCCGGCAAAGCTGGAGCGTCTGCTCTTGTGTCCCGGATGCATCGATGGTCGCCCAACCGACATGGCCGATATTATAGTGCTCTTGCTGCGCAGCAACCTCTTGCGTGGCATCTGAGGCATCGCCATGGCGGCTGCCGATGCGCGCCTGACGGGTCGCGAGGTCGGCGGTGAGGAATAGTCCGCTCAGCGGCACGTTGCATTGGCGGGCCATGGCGGCCAGTTGGTCCCGTTCGGACTCGCTGGCAAAGACCGCGTCGACGATTGCGGAATGGCCTTGTGCCAACACCTGTCGGGCGCGCAGCACCAGCACCTCGTAGACGCGTGCGGTGACCTCGGGCCGGTACGTGGACGACGGCAGCCGGTGGGTGTGTTCCACACGAAACAGCTGCTTGCGAATGATGTCGCTGCGCAGCACGACGGCGCCCGGTTGCGGCACGATGTGGGGCGCCAGCGTGCGGGCGAGGGCGGACTTGCCGGTGCCCGATAGTCCGCCAACCCCAATCAGGCATGGGGCGGGCGGGTGAATCAGAGCCCAAGCGAGATCGAAGTAGCGGCGTGCCTCCTGAAGAATTCCTGTCCGGTCGGCATCGGGCCGCGTCAGCCGCGCCAGCGCCACCTGGGCGCGGATTGCCGCGCGAATGGACATGAACAGCGGCAGGGCTGAGAGCGCATCGAGATTTTCGGGTGGCGTCGCGGCGAGATACCGGTTCAGGACGATATTGGCTGCGAATGGTTGATCGTGGTGCAAGAGGTCCATCAGCGTGAACGCGAGGTCGTAGAGCACGTCGACAGTTGCCATCTGCGCATCGAACTCGATGGCGTCGAACAGCACTGGCTGGTCGTCGATCGACACGATATTCGCAAGATGCAGGTCGCCGTGGCAGCGGCGCACGAATCCCTGACGGCCGCGTTCTTCGAGCAGCGGCCGCAGGCGCAGCAACATCGCGTGCGAGGCTTGGCCGAGCTGCTCGATCTCTTCGGCTTCGAGATGGTTGCCCTTCCGCAGGCCGTTGCTGTTTCCATCGACGAGGCCGGGGATGGAGGCAACCCATGCCTTGCCGTCGGCGCGAGGTGCTATCGCATGCGATGCCACAATGGCGTCAGCGGCAGCCGAGGCCAGGTCCGCATCCAGCGGGCCCGCCTTCGCCAGATGATCCAGCGTCCGGCTTTCGTCGAAGCGGGACATGTCGACCGCATACTCGACCGGCCGGCCGCGGCCGTCGACCTTCAGCGATCCGTCCGGCTCCTCGGTAATCGCCACGACGCGGTGATAGATCTGCGGCGCCAGCGGCCGGTTGATCCTGATCTCCTCCTCGCAGGCCGCTTTGCGTTTCTCGAGCGTCGAATAGTCGAGGAACGGAAACCGGACGGCCCGCTTGATCTTCAGCGCGCGGCCGCCGTCGAGAAAAACCGACGCGGCGTGCGTATCGATCCGTGTCACGCCGGGATGCGCGCATAGCGCTGTGAAGATCCGTTCCTGGGCAGCCGTTTCGTCTGTCATCGAAGCTGGTATTCCGGAATGCGGTCAGGGCCTGAGCACGGCGGCGCCGAGAATCTGGCCATTCCGCAGCATGTCCAGGACTTCGTTGGCCTGATCGAGCGGGAATGCGGTCGTCTCGGTGCGCACGCCCGCCTGCGGAGCGATCCTGAGAAAATCGAGACCGTCCTGTCGGGTGAGATTGGCAACGGAGATCAGCTGCCGTTCCTGCCAGAGCAGGTCGTACGGAAAGCTCGGAATGTCGCTCATATGGATGCCGGCGCAGACCACGCGGCCACCCTTGCGAACGGCGCGCAACGCGGCCGGCACGAGCTCGCCGGCGGGAGCGTAGATGATGGCGGCGTCGAGCGGTGTGTCAGGCGTTTCGTCCGAGGCGCCCGCCCAGACGGCGCCGAGCCGGCGGGCGAGATCCTGTGCGGCCACGTCGCCGCGCCGGGTAAACGCGTGGACCGAGCGCCCCTGCCAGACCGCGACCTGCGCGATGATGTGTCCGGCGGCGCCGAAGCCGTAGATGCCGAGCCTCTCTGCCTGGCCGGCCAGGACCAGCGAACGCCAGCCGATCAGGCCCGCGCACAGCAGAGGGGCGATGGCCCAATCGTCGCCCGCTTCGCCGAGCGGAAAGGCGTAGCGCGCGTCGGCGACGGCGTGCGTTGCATAGCCGCCGTCGCGCGTATAGCCGGTGAAAAGCGGGCGGTCGCAGAGGTTCTCCATACCCTCCCGGCAAAACCGGCAGCTTCCGCAGGTGAACCCGAGCCAGGGAATGCCGACCCGGTCACCCCGCGCATGCGTTGCGACATTGGGGCCGATGAGATCGATGCGGCCGACGATTTCGTGGCCGGGTACGATGGGATAGCGGATGTCGGGCAGTTCGGCGTCGACGACGTGAAGATCGGTCCGGCAGACACCGCAAGCGCTGACTCTCACCCGGATCTGACCTTCGCCGGGGATTGGATCGGGGCGCTCCTCCATCCGCAGCCGCGCTCGCGGGGCAGCCAACACCATCGCACGCATCAGTCTCTCCGGGGCGAACCGCTCCGATCGAACTATCCATAGAATGGCAGCGCGGGGCCAGTCCTTGACTTCCGTCAATGCCCGCCTGGACGGTTCCTCAAGGCTTGACGAGGATCAATCGTCTTGACGAAAGCCGGCCTATTCTGGTGGCCAAGGAGAATCCCGATGCCCCTGAAGGACGTTTTTCTGCCGCTTGTCGGCCAGCCGCGCGGACCGGCTCTTGCTGCGATCGAGAAATGCGTTGCCGTAGCCGCCGACCTCGGCGCCAGGATCACCGCGCTTGCGCTCGAAGAAGATGTTTTCGTGCGACCGAAAGTGCTGCTTCCCGATGATCCCGATGCCGCCGAGGCCAAGGGGGCCCCCGGGGCGGGCGATATGCAGCATCTTCTGAATGCCTTCACCGATGCGACGGCCCGCGCCAGCATTCGGGCCCAAAGCCGGTCGGGCAAGGTGCCAGCGGACCAGATTGCGTCGATCCTGGCTGAACAGGCGCGTTTCAGCGATCTCACCCTGATCCCTGTGAAGCCGCATGACAGCCGAACGGAGCACATTATCGAGACGCTCCTGTTCGAATCCGGGCGACCGCTGTTGCTGTGCCCGGAACAGCACGTGGACGTGCTGCGACCGGAATTCGAGAACGTCATGATCGCCTGGGATCACTCCGCGCGCGCGGCGCGGGCGGTCGGCGACGCGCTGCCGATCCTTCAGGCTGCTGCCTCGGTCCGTGTGGTGACCGTGGCCGACGACGAGACCGACGCGATTGTGCAATCCGGAACCGCCCTCGTCGATCATTTGAGGGAACACGGTGTCCGTGGCTCGTTCGAAACCACGAAGGGCGGCGGCAGCTCGATCGGCAAGGTGCTCGGAAGTTGGGCAAATTCCCATGCCATCGATGCGATCGTGATGGGCGCCTATCATCATTCGCGTCTGAACGAGATCGTCTGGGGTGGTGTGACGAAGACCGTCATTGGCCAGCCACCGTGCTGGGTTATGATCTCGCACTAGGCTCGCGGCCAGCTTTCCGGCCAGATCTTTCAACCATCGGAACCGCCACCGACGGGGCGCATTTGCTTTCATGTCAACCTATCGCCTGAAGAATCTGCTGTCGCCGCGTTCGGTTGCGCTTGTCGGAGCGAGCGCCCGTCCGGTCTCCGTCGGGCGCGCCGTTCTGGAGAACATTCGCAAGGCTGAATTCACGGGACAGTTCGGCCTCGTCAATCTGCGCCATGCCGAGATCGGCGGCGTTGCCGCAGTGGCCAGCCTGGACAGGCTGGAATTCGTGCCCGAGCTCGTGGTCATCACCGCGCCGGCCCGGGAGGTTCCCGGCATCATCGACCAGGCCGGGCGGCGCGGTTCGGCGGGCGCGCTGATCGTCTCGGCCGGACTCGGTCATGGACCGGGATCGCTGCACGAGGCCGCGATCGCCGCAGCCCGCAAATACGGCATGCGGCTGATCGGACCGAACTGCCTCGGCATCATGATGCCCGGCGTGAGCCTCAACGCCAGTTTTGCCGCGCACATGCCGGGAGCAGGAAGTCTTGCGCTGATTTCGCAATCCGGCGCGATCGCCGCCGGCATGGTGGACTGGGCCGCGCAGCGCGGCGTCGGCTTCTCCGGCATCGTCTCGATCGGAGACCAGATCGACGTCGATATTGCCGACCTGCTCGATTATTTCGCGATGGATCACAAGACCCGTGCGATCCTGCTCTATATCGAGTCCATCAAGGACGCGCGTAAATTCATGTCGGCGGCACGCGCCGCGGCGCGCGTCAAGCCGGTTGTCGTGGTGAAGTCCGGCCGCATGGCGCAGGGTGCGAAGGCGGCCGCTACCCACACGGGCGCGCTCGCGGGCGCCGATGCCGTCTATGACGCGGCGTTCCGCCGCGCGGGCGTCCTGCGGGTCTCCGATCTGCGCGAGCTGTTCGACTGCGCCGAAACGCTCGGCCGCGTCGAATCGCCGACCGGAAAGCGCCTCGCCATTCTGACCAATGGCGGCGGCATCGGCGTCCTCGCCGTCGATCGACTGGTCGAGCTTGGCGGAATTCCCGCGTCCATCTCGGCGGACGCCCGCAAGAAACTCGACGACGTGCTGCCGCCGACCTGGTCCGGCGCAAATCCCGTCGACATCGTGGGCGATGCCGATGCATCGCGCTACGCGGCGGCGCTCGAGGTGCTGCTCGCCGACCCCGACAATGACGCAGTTCTCGTCCTCAATGTGCAGACGGCGATCGCCTCGGCTTCCGACATCGCGACGACCGTGACGGAGCTCGTCGGCAAATATCGCGAGCAGCACCGCAGTTGGGCAAAGCCGGTGCTTGCCGCCTGGGTCGGGGCCGATCAGCCGATCATTCAGACGCTCTCTGGCGGGCGCATTCCGAACTATCCGACCGAGGACGATGCGGTGCGTGGTTTCATGCATCTGGTCCGGCATCGCGAAGTGGTCGAGGAACTGAGCCAGGTTCCCCCTGCGATGCCCGACACGTTCGTGCCTGACGCCCGGGCCGCCAGGCAGATCGTAGCTGCAGCCATCGCCGATGACCGCAAATGGCTCGAGCCTGTCGAGATCAAGCATCTGCTCGAAGCCTACGACATCGCGATGGTGCCGACCTATGCCGCGGCCGATGTCGAAGAGGCCGTGGCGTACGCGAACGAGATATTCGCGCAAGGCGCCACCGTCGTGCTGAAGATCATGTCGCGCGACATCGTTCACAAATCGGATGTCGGCGGCGTCGTGCTCAACCTGACGACCCCGGAAGCCGTGCGTGCGGCTGCCTCCGACATTCTCGCCCGGGCAAGGAAGCTGCGGCCCGAGGCCCGCATCGGCGGCGTCATCGTCCAGGCGATGGTGGTCAAGGCAAAGGCGCGCGAGCTGATCCTCGGTCTTGCCGACGATCCCACCTTCGGCACCGTCGTCGTCTTCGGCCGGGGCGGAACGGCGGTGGAGATCATCAATGACAGGGCTCTGGCGCTGCCGCCGCTCGATCTGCAACTCGCCCGCGACTTGATCGACCGCACGCGGGTCTCGCGGCTGCTGCGCGCCTACCGGGACGTGCCGGCCGTCAAGCAGGACGCCGTCGCCATGGTGCTGGTCAAGCTTGCCCAGATGGCGGCCGATATCCCTGAGATCCGCGAGTTCGACATCAACCCGCTGCTCGCGGATGAGACCGGCGTGACGGCGGTCGACGCCCGTGTCGCGGTGGGGCCGTCGCAGCGGAAATTCGCCGGCTCAGGCCCCGCCAATTTCGCCGTTCGCGCCTATCCGTCGCAGTGGGAGCGCCGCCTCAAGCTCAAGGACGATTGGCGCATCTTCGTGCGGCCGTTGCGCCCCGAGGACGAGCCGACCATCCACGCGTTCCTGCGCCATGTGACGCCTCACGACCTTCGCCTGCGCTTCTTCGCGCCGATGAAGGAGTTCACCCACGAATTCATCGCGCGCCTGACCCAGCTCGACTATGCGCGCGCGATGGCCTTCATCGCATTCGACGAGGCCACCGGCGAGATGGTCGGCGTGGTCCGGCTCCATTCGGACTCGATCTACGAGAGCGGCGAATACGCGATCCTGCTGCGGTCCGATCTCAAGGGCAGGGGGCTTGGATGGGCCCTGATGCAATTGATCATCGACTACGCGAGATCCGAAGGGCTGAAGGCCATATCGGGCGACGTGCTTCAGGAAAACACGGTGATGCTCGAAATGTGCCGGCAGCTCGGTTTCGAGGTCAAGCCGGATCCGACCGAGCCCGATATCTGCGACGTCCGGCTGAAGCTCTGAGCGCGGCGGCTAAAAGCATGATCCGGAAAAGTACGTAGCGGTTTTCCGGATCATGCTCAAACAGCAACCGAAAGCGCGATGACGATTCATCCCAGTCTCATCGCGCGTTATGAGCGCACCTCGGCCGACGTTGCAGCGGCAGGCTCCTTGGCCGTTTTCCGCAGGCTCTTGACGATGATCGCGATCAGCGGCACCAGCACCGGCACGATCGTGCTCAGCGGATGATGCACCGCGCCCGACACCTGGGCCTGGAGCGCTCGCGCCTCGAGCTGAAGGGCCTCGATGGATGCGCCGTGAATTTCATTGGCGAGCTCGATGTCGCGGCCGGACGGCGCACGGCCGGCGATGACGAAGAGAACCGCCGCGATGGCAAAATTGACGGCGCCGAGGATGGCGGCCGCCGCAATGGCGCTCCAGATCTGGACCAGCGCGAAATAGGCCGACAGCTCCAGCATCAGGAGCCCGAACGCCGCGATCAATGCCGCAAAGGCGCGCAGGCCGAGGCCCATCAGCAGATGCCGCAGCCGGATGTCCGCAATGATCCTGTCGGTCCGCCACAGGACGCGCAGATGTTTGACGATGTTCTCGGTATTCACCTAGTGTCTCCTCAGCATGAAGCCGACGACCACGCCGAGCGCGAAGGCGGAGGCGACCGATGTCATCGGGCGCTCCGCAATGAGGCCCTGAAGCTGCTCCTGCTCGTCGCTGACGGTTTCGCCGAGCTCGGCCAGCGCGGCCTTGATCTGATCGGCCAGAGCCTCGGCACGGTCCTTCGAACTCTCGAACATCTCCTCGCCGGCCGTGCTCAGCAGGCGGGTGACGTCCACCTTCAACGTCCGCAGTTCTTCGCTCATCCTGTCGCTGTCGAACATGGATTTGATGTCTCCATTAAATGGAGCGAACCTAAGACCCGCCGGCGCGATCGCGCTTGATTTGCGTCAAGGGGTGGCCAGGGGCCTGCCCTTGAGACAGGTCAACCCGCCCGCCACATGCTGGCCTAGAAGTGGCGGCTGAATGGGGACCGATCGTCCCGATGAGGTGGAAGCGTGAACTCCGAACCGCTGTTGCTGGCAACGCCTTCTGGCGATGTGCTGAAATTGCGCCCGGAAGGGTCCTGGACCGCGGCGAATGTGACGACGCTCGAGACTCTATCCCATTCGGTCGGAGCCGATGTCGATCGGTCGAGAGTTGTGACCCTGGACATGTCGGGCGTCAGCGCGCTGGATACGCTCGGCGCCTGGGTCCTGGAGAAGCTGTCGCGCAGAGCCGCATCGGCAGGCAGGTCGGCCGAATTCGTCGGCGTCGCCGATCATTTCAGCGGCCTGATGGACGAGGTACGCGAGGTCAACCGCCACACGCCGGCGCCGACGGCCACGCCCAATCCGGTTCTGCTCAGGCTCGGCGATCTCGGCAAGGCCACGGTCGGCGCGCGGGAAGACGTCACGATCTTCCTGCAAATGCTCGGCGCATTGTTCATGGCCATAATCGGTGTACTGCGCCGGCCGCGGTCGCTGCGGCTGACGTCACTGGTCTATCAGCTCTACCGCATCGGGTGGCAGGCGATTCCCATCGTCGCGCTGATCACCTTCCTGATCGGCGCCATCATCGCCCAGCAGGGATTCTTCCATTTCCGCCGATTCGGCGCGGAGTCCTACACCGTCGATATGGTCGGCATCCTGGTGCTGCGCGAGCTCGGAGTCCTGATCGTCGCAATCATGGTCGCTGGCCGGTCGGGTAGCGCCTACACCGCCGAGCTCGGTTCGATGAAGATGCGCGAGGAGATCGACGCGCTGTCGACCATGGGGCTCGATCCCGTCGACGTCCTGATCCTGCCGCGCGTTGCGGCCCTGGTCATCGCGCTGCCGATCCTCGCCTTCATCGGATCGATTGCCGCGCTCTATGGCGGCGGCCTGGTCGCGCAGTTCTATGGCGACATGGGGCCGGCGATCTACATGGCACGGCTGCGTGAGGCTATTTCCGTCACCCATTTCGAGGTGGGCATCCTGAAGGCGCCGTTCATGGCGCTGGTGATCGGGATCGTCGCCTGTAGCGAGGGCTTGCGCGTCAAGGGCAGTGCCGAGTCGCTGGGACGGCAGACGACGACGTCGGTGGTGAAGTCGATCTTCCTGGTGATCGTGCTCGACGGCCTGTTCGCGATCTTCTTTGCTTCGATCGGGATGTGACGATGGGCGAATCGCAGGAACAGTTCGCGATCCGCGTCCGCGACCTCGTGGTCGGATTTGGCCGCCAGACGGTGCTCGACCATCTCTCGCTCGACGTCCGCAAGGGCGAGATCCTCGGCCTGGTGGGGGCGTCCGGCGGCGGCAAGTCGGTCTTGATGCGGACCATCATTGGCCTCATCCCGCGCCGAAGCGGCGCCATTGAGGTCATGGGGCACGAGATTGGCGGCACGCAGAACCGCGGCACGCAAGGCGCGGCCGCGACATGGGGCATCCTGTTCCAGCAGGGCGCGCTGTTCTCCTCGCTGACGGTCCGCCAGAACGTCCAGTTTCCGCTGCGCGAAAATCTCGTCCTGTCACAGGAGCTGATGGACGAGATCGCGATCGCCAAGCTCGAAATGGTCGGGCTGCGGGCGCAGGACGCCGACAAATATCCGGCGGAGCTGTCTGGCGGCATGACCAAGCGCGTGGCGCTGGCGCGCGCGCTCGCGCTCGATCCGCCGATCCTGTTCCTGGACGAACCGACCTCCGGCCTCGATCCGATCGCTGCCGGCGATTTCGACGCGCTGATCGGGACGCTGCAAAAGACCCTGGGGCTGACCGTGTTCATGGTCACCCATGACCTCGCGAGCCTCACCACGGTCTGCGACCGCGTCGCCGCACTCGCCGACGGCAAGATCGTTGCGATTGGCCCGATGCGCGACCTGCTGCAATCAGAGCATCCCTGGGTGCGCGCCTATTTCCACGGCAAGCGCTCGCAGATGCTGCAACACGAGATGAGATGAGACATGGAAACCCGCGCTCCCTACGTGCTGATCGGCACCTTCGTGCTGGCCGCGATCCTCGCGGTGTTCGGCTTCATCTATTGGCTGAACAACACCGGCGGCATCGGGCCGCGCACGAACTACCATGTGCAATTCCAGGGACCGGTACCGGGGCTCCTGGTCGGCGCCGGCGTGCTGTTTAACGGCATCCGCGTCGGCGAGGTGACCCAGCTCGGGCTCGCGCCTGACAATCCACGCTTCGTCAATGCGACGATCTCCGTTGCTTCGGCCACGCCGGTGCGCACCGACACCAAGGTCGGGCTCGATTTCCAGGGGTTGACCGGCGTGCCGGTGGTGACGCTGGAGGGCGGCATGATCGTCGCCAAGCCCGGCGAGCCCCTGACCTTGATCGCAGAGGCCGGCGCCGGCCAGAGCATGACGCAGGCGGCGCGCGATGCGCTGCGACGGGTGGATTCGGTGCTGGAGGACAATTCCGGCCCGCTGAAGGACACCATCGCGAATTTCAAGGCGTTCTCGGACGGGCTCGCACGCAACACCGGCAAGGTCGATGGCATTCTGGCGGGCCTCGAGAAGATGACCGGAGGCGGCGCGCCCGCGCAAAAGGTCACCTATGACCTGCGCACGCCGCAGAACCTCGGACCGGCCGGCAAGACGCTTTCTGCCTCGCTGGCCATTCCCGAGCCGACCGCGGTCGCGATGCTCCAGACCCAGCGCATGCTGTTTGCGCCTAGCGGCGATAATCCGGGCTTTGCCGAATTCCTCTGGGCCGACAGCATTCCAAAGCTGGTGCAGGCGCGGCTGATCGACAGTTTCGAGAACTACGACATCGCCCATGCGCCGTTGCGCACGAGCGACCTCGGGCAGGCGGACTACCAGCTGCTGATCGACATCAGACGTTTCCGGATTGCCACGGACGGCGAGACAAGGGTCGAGATCGGTCTGTCGGCGCGGATCGTCGACAAGAACGGCAAGGTGGTCGCATCACGCCTCGTCGAGACCAGCGAGAAGCTCGACAAGGTCGAGCCGGCGGCCGCGGTTGCGGCGTTCGACGCCGCTTTCGCCCGTATCGCCAAGGAGTTGATCGGCTGGACCGTGCAGGCGGTGTGAGGCCGCCTATTCCAGCGTCTTCAGGTAGGACAGCAGGTCGTGGATCTGGTCCGGACTGAGCTCGAAGGCGGGCATGTCGGCGTGGCCCGTGTAGATGCCTTCGGCCAGCGCCTCGCCAAGGGTCGCGATCGGATAACGCCGGTGCAGCGTGCGCAGCGGCGGGGCGACCTTGAGCGGGCTCTCGGAGACGCGGTCGATCGCATGACAGCGCGCGCAATTGGCCCGGGCGAAGGCCTTTCCGCGTTGTTCGGCGGTCGGCGCCGCCAGCGCAGGCGTGATCAGAAAAAGGCCAACCAGGCCCTGGCGGAGCGCGTGCTGAAGCATGGAAGGCGGGATCCCGTCGAACTCTCGGGGCAGAATAGAGAGAGGAGGCCCGCCAGGATTGATCTGGGTCAATCGCGTTTTTGACAGCGCAGTAAAATGCAAATGCGCGTGGCGGACTCGGCCGGGGGGGCGGAGCTGGATCGACGCTAGGAGCGGTGGATGAAGCCTTCCGTGGTCACTATTGAGCCGAACGGGCATTACTGTAGCGATTGTGCCATCCGCGCATCGGCGGTTTGTTCGTCGCTGGATGCGGCCGAGCTCAGGGAATTCGAGCATCTCGGACGCCGTGTCCATTTCTCCTCAGGCGAGACTGTGTTCTCCGAGGAGGACATCACGACCTCGTTCTACAACGTTCTCGAAGGTGTCATGCGGCTGTACAAGCTGCTCCCCGACGGCCGGCGGCAAATCGTCGGCTTCGCCTTGCCCGGCGATTTCCTGGGGATGAATCTGTCCGGCCGCCACAATTTCTCTGCCGATGCAATCGGCGCGGTGACCGTGTGCCAGTTCGCGAAGGCGCCCTTCGGGCGTTTCATCGAGGAGCGGCCGCAACTGCTCAGGCGGATCAACGAGCTGGCCATTCGCGAGTTGAGCCAGGCACGCGACCATATGGTGTTGCTCGGCCGCCGCTCGGCGGACGAGAAGGTTGCGGCTTTTCTGCTTGGCTGGCGCGAGCGGCTGCTCGCGCTCAAGGAGGCGTCCGACACGGTTCCACTTCCGATGAGCCGCCAGGACATCGCCGATTATCTCGGCCTGACCATCGAGACCGTCAGTCGCACCTTCACCAAGCTTGAACGCCACGGAGCGATCGCCATCATTCATGGCGGTATCAGCCTGCTCGACCCGGCACGCGTCGAGGCCTTGGCCGCGGCCTGACCGGCTTTCCACATAGCTCTCGGATTTTTGATCCCGATCAATGACGCCGGGCACCTGCCGCAAATAATGCCCCTCAAACAACCCGGGAGGAGCATGATGCCTACTGACGCGTTGCTGATGACCATTGTCGTCGTGGCGATCTTCGTCATTTTCGCCGCAGCTCTGGCGTGGGCGGACCGACAAACCAGCGCAGGCCGGCTGGACCCCGATTCCAAGCGCTGAAGCTCCTGATCGTAAGTCTCGTCTGACGCGGCTAACCGCCGAGTTCGCGCGGCCGGCCCTTGGCCGTTCGGCAGCGTCTTAACGCAATCGCGGCGTGCGGTGCCTGCAACTCTGCATCCACCGGGACGCATTGGCGCATCCTTCGGATGCCGGCTTCGAGCCGGGCGGCAGCATTTTCGCCGCATTTGCTTCAAACCGCGCGCATGCTTTCCGGTTGAAATGCCGGGCAACACTGACTACGCAGGAACTCCAGTGCCTCGCAGTCTTAGGAGCCCAGCGGCGTGCCTCAGGACAAGACCGGCGATCCCCGACAAGCGGCGGGCAACAAATTATCGGTCCTGCGCAAGCACCCGATCTTCGCGGATCTGGAGCCGGATGCGCTCGATCAGCTCTGCCGCTACGCCAAGCACACCACCGTGAAGCGCGGTGCGACGATCGCCGCCAAGGGCGATCCCGGCAACAATTTGTTCGCGGTGATCACGGGGACGGTAAAGATATCCTCCTCTTCGCCCGACGGACGGAACGCCATTCTCAATCTCATCGGTCCCGGAGAAATCTTTGGCGAGATCGCGGTTCTCGACGGTGCACCGCGTTCGGCGGATGCGACCGCCAACACCAATTGCGAGCTCTACATCATCGACCGCCGGGACTTCCTTCCGTTTGTGAAGAGTCAGCCGGCGCTGGCGATGAAGTTCATCGAGTTGCTTTGCGCGCGCCTGCGCTGGACCAGCCAGCAGGTCGAGCAGGTCATCCTCCAGAATCTGCCGGGCCGGCTCGCAAGCGCGCTGCTTGGTCTCACCGAGGAGCGCAAGTTCGACTCCGGCAGCGGCACGCTCGCCATCACCCAGCAGGAGATCAGCGAGATGGTGGGGATGACGCGCGAGAGCATCAACAAGCAATTGCGCGCCTGGGCCGGACGCAACTGGGTCCGCCTCGAGCATGGCGCCATCGTCGTGCTCGATATCGATGCGCTGCGCGAGCTCGCCGAAAGCGGCCTCGGCGGCGATTGATTGCGTTCGCCTAACCGTCGATGATGGCGACCGCGCGGGTCCAGCCCGCGGAGGCGCGTTCGATCTTCACCGGAAAGCATGAGACCGTGAACCCGGCCGAGGGCAATTGATCGAGATTGTGCAGCTTCTCGAGATGGCAATAGCCGATGTGCCGTCCCGCCTTGTGGCCTTCCCAGATCAGGCCGGCATCTTTTGTCTCGGCATATTTCTTCGCGGTGTAGACGAATGGCGCGTCCCAGCTCCAGCCGTCGGTGCCGGTCAGCCGCACGCCGCGCTCGAGCAGATACATGGTGGCCTCGTAACCCATGCCGCAACCGGAATTGACGTAGTCGGCCTGGCCGAATTTGGCGCCCGCGCTGGTGTTGACGACGACGATCTCCAGCGGCGAGAGCGTGTGGCCGATGCGCTTGAGCTCCTTTTCGACGTCGTCGGCGGTCACGACATAACCATCCTGCAGGTGCCGGAAGTCGAGCTTCACGCCGGGCTGAAGACACCATTCCAGCGGCACCTCGTCGATCGTCCATGACCGCTCGCCGCGATTCATGGTCGGGTGGAAGTGCCAGGGCGCATCGAGATGCGTCCCGTTGTGGGTCGACAACGAGACCTGTTCGACGGCCCAGCCCTGGCCGTCCGGCAGGTCCTGCGCCCTAAGGCCGTCGAAGAACTGCAGCATGCGCGGCAGGCCCTGCTGGTGATCGATGTATTGGATCGTCGGGTGATTGCCCGGCGGGTCGGACGTCACGTCGTTTCTGAGCGGCACGGAGATATCGATCAGCGTCCGCGGCATGGGCATTCCCTCGAGATGGTCCGGTCCTGTTTCGGCGCATTTTGTCGGGGCCGCACAGGTGGCGTCAAGTAACGCGCCGGAGAGCCGCCTCACGCCGGAGGACGGTCCAACTATTCCGGAAATCGGAAGTTTCTGCCGGTTACCTCCCCGGGGCGGCGCGGCATCGATCGATGCAAGTCCTGCATCGATCGATGCCGGATTTGGCTTGGACTCAGAATGCCGCCCGCCCTAGGGACGATGTTGGCGACATCGCGCCGACGCTGCGCGTTCACCGGGAAGGGCGACCGTCTCGTCCGAACCTCCAAGCCGCAATCAATAGCGGTCGAGCACAAACCGAGAGGAACATCCATGGACACGACGAGCATCGTTCGCTCGCATCCGGCATCGGCCGATGGCGAGGCGCGATGGCAGGGAGCACTTGCCGCGCAGGCCCCGCCCGGGGGGAGCGCGATGACGGCCGCATCTTCCGCGCCGGCGATCTTGAAACAGCCGAATCCGCTCGACTCCGCCGCGCAATCCTACCAAGGTGGTGCGTTTGTCACGCTTGACTTTACACCTGAAGTGGAGCGACCCAAGGCGGCGCGCAGCATTTGCCCGACAACGACATAATCAACTCAGGAGGAAGCCCAGATGAAGACACTCACCGGTATCATCGCAGCCGCTGTGCTGGCGGTCTCAGCGCCCTTGGCGACCGCACGCGATTTCCGCTCCGCCGACATCCATCCCGCCGATTATCCGACCGTCGAGGCCGTCAAGTTCATGGGCAAGCAGCTCGCGACGGCGAGCGGCGGCAAGCTCGGCGTGAAGGTGTTTCCCAACGGTGCCCTGGGCTCCGAGAAGGACACCATCGAGCAGCTCAAGATCGGCGCGCTCGACATGATGCGAATCAACGCATCGCCGCTGAACAACTTCGTGCCTGAGACCATCGCGTTGTGCCTGCCCTTCATCTTCCGGGACACGCAGCACATGCGCACGGTCCTTGACGGGCCGATCGGTGATGAGATCCTGGCGGCCATGGAGCCCGCGGGCCTGGTCGGCCTTGCCTACTATGATAGCGGCGCCCGCTCCATTTACACCGTCAAGGCCCCGGTCAAGTCGCTTGCCGACCTCAAGGGCCTGAAAATTCGCGTCCAGCAATCCGACCTGTGGGTCGGCATGATCCAGAGCCTCGGGGCCAACCCGACGCCGATGCCGTATGGCGAGGTCTATACCGCGCTCAAGACCGGTCTGGTGGATGCGGCCGAGAACAACTGGCCCTCCTACGAGTCCTCGCGCCATTTCGAGGCAGCCAAGTTCTACAACGTCACCGAGCACTCCCTGGCGCCCGAAGTTCTCGTGATGTCCAAGAAGGTCTGGGACACGCTGAGCAAGGAGGATCAGGCGATGATCCGCAAGGCGGCCAAGGAATCGGTGCCCGTCATGCGCAAGCTCTGGGACGAGCGCGAGCAGGCGTCCCGCAAGACCGTCGAGGCTGCCGGCGTCCAGGTCGTCACGATCGCCAACAAGGCGGAATTCGTCGACGCGATGAAGCCGGTCTACGCCAAGTTCGCCGGTGACGAGAAGCTGCAGAGCCTCGTCAAGCGCATCCAGGACACGAAGTAAGGCCATGGCGTCGGGTCCGGCGTCGCCTCGAGGTGACACCGGACACTCGCAAGGAGAGGCGGGAATGACAGACCCACACGTCGCAAGCCACGAGCAGGACGTCGCCGGACGCCCGTCGACCGGCTTGCTGTCGCGGATCAATGCCCCCGTTGCGCGCGCGGGCATGTATCTGTCCGTGACCGGCCTGCTCGTCATCGTCACCATCGTGTTCTATCAGGTGTTCGGACGTTACGTGCTCAATTCCAGCCCGACCTGGACGGAGAACCTTGCGCTGGTCCTGATCCTGTACGTCACGCTGATCGGCGCCGCCGTCGGCGTGCGCGATGCCGGACACATCGGCATGGACAGTCTCTTGGTCATGCTTCCGGATCATGTGCGCGAGAAGATCGAGCTTGTGATCCACGTACTGGTCGCCGTGTTCGGCATTGCGATGGCCTACAACGGCTGGATCCTCGGAGCGTCGGTCGGCACCGTGAAGATTCCCAATCTCGGCCTGCCCGAGGTGATCCGCTACGTGCCGCTGATCGCCTCCGGCGTCCTGATCGTCTCCTTTTCAATCGAGCACATCATTGCTCTCCTGCGCGGCGAAGAGGTCGTCCCCTCATGGAATTGATCATCCTCGGCGCCTCCTTTTTCGGCTTCCTGATCCTCGGCGTCCCGGTCGCCTTCGCGATCGGCCTGTCGGCGATCTGCACCATCCTCTACGAAGGCCTGCCGGTTGCCGTCATCTTCCAGCAGATGATGTCGGGGATGAACATCTTCTCGTTCCTGGCCATTCCGTTCTTCGTCTTCAGCGGTGAGCTGATGCTGCATGGCGGCGTCGCCGACAAGATCGTGCAGCTCGCCAAGAATCTCGTCGGACACATCCGCGGCGGGCTCGGCATGTCGAACGTTGTCGCCTGCACGCTGTTCGGCGGCGTCTCCGGTTCGCCCGTGGCCGACGTGTCGGCGATGGGCGCGGTGATGATCCCGATGATGAAGAAGGAAGGTTTCGACACCGACTACGCCGTCAACGTCACCACCCACGCCTCGCTGGTCGGAGCCTTGATGCCGACCAGCCACAACATGATCATCTATGCCCTGGCCGCCGGCGGTAAGGTGTCGATCGGCGCGTTGATCGCCGCCGGCCTGCTGCCGGCGCTCGTGCTGATGGTGTGCATGCTGGTCGCCGCTTACGCGGTCGCGGTGAAGCGCGGCTATCCGGCTGGGAAGTTCCCGGGCTGGACCGAGGTTTTCCGCTCGTTCGCGGCCGCGCTGCCCGGTCTTCTGATCGTCGGTATCATCCTGGCGGGCATCCTGTCCGGCGTTTTCACCGCAACTGAATCCGCAGCCGTCGCGGTCACCTACACGATCGTGCTGACGTTCTTCATCTACCGCACCATGACCTTGCCGAACTTCCTGCGGGCCGCCGCCAAGGCGGTGAAGACGACGGGCGTGGTGCTGCTGCTGATCGGCGTCTCCACCATGTTCCAGTATCTGATGGGGCTCTACGAGGTGGCCGATTTCGCCGGCGACCTGATGAGCCGGGTCTCCACGCAGCCCTGGATGATTTTCCTGCTCATCAACGTCATCCTGTTCGTGCTCGGCACCTTCATGGACATGGCGGCGACCATCCTAATCTGCACCCCGATCTTCCTGCCGATCGCGATGAAGGCGGGCATGGATCCCGTGCAGTTCGGCATGCTGATGCTGATCAACTGTGCCCTGGGACTGAACACCCCGCCGGTCGGAACGACGCAGTTCGTGGGCTGTGCCATCGGCGGCATCTCGGTGGGCGCGGTGATGCGCACCATTCTGCCGTTCTATGCCGCGCTGATCGCAGCGCTGATGTTCGTCACTTACGTCCCCGCCTTCTCGCTGTGGCTGCCGCGTCTGCTGATGGGATACAAGGGATAGCTGCCGTGCGCGCGCCGGCACTTGGCCGGCGCACCGAGCTTGCGTAGTTTGCGTCACAGCAACAGGGAGAAACTGTCCGTGACCGACTATCGCAAGCTCTTCGATCTCACCGGCAAGACGGCAGTCGTGCTCGGCGCCGCCTCGGGCATCGGCAAATCATCGGCCGAGGCGCTGGCCGGGCTCGGCGCCCGAGTCGTCTGTGCCGATCGTGCGATTGATGCAGCGGAAGCGACCGCCGCCGGCATTCGCGGCAAGGGCGGCTGGGCCGAGGCGGCCGCATGTGACGCCGCGAATGCTGCGGACGTCAATGCGCTGGCCAAAACCGTGATGCAGAAGTTCCCGCAGCTTGACATCGCCGTGACGACGCCCGGGCTCAACATCCGCAAGACGATCCTCGACTACACCGAGGAGGATCTCGACCGTGTCCTTAACCTCAACGTCAAGGGCACGGTCTGGTTCTTCCAGGCCTTTGGCCGCATCATGGTCGAGCAGAAGGGCGGCAGCATCATCGCCTGCTCCTCGGTGCGCGCGGTGACCATCGAACCGGGCCTTGGCGTCTACGGCTCGACCAAGGCGGCGATCGGCCTGCTGGTGAAGGGCTTTGCCTCCGAGGTCGGTCATGCCGGCGTGCGCGTCAACGCCATCGCGCCGAGCATCGCCGAGACCGCGCTCACCGGCCCGTTCAAGCAGCGCCCCGACATCTACAATCTCTATGCCGGCCACACCGTGTTCAACCGCTGGAGCAGCGCCGACGAGGTCGCAACGGCGGTGGCCTATCTCGCCTCGGACGCCGCGAGCTACGTCAGCGGCAGCACGCTGTTCGTCGATGGCGGCTGGACGGCGGTCGACGGTCCGCCGACCGGGCTCACCCAATTGCACAAATAGGACGATTATCGGCGCCTAGCCGGCAAAGCCCGCGCGCCGGCGCAGCTCCTGTCGGTCTGCGCCGGTCAGCAAAGCGATCAGCGCGGCGGCTTCTTTCGGATGTGCGGCCCGCGTGGTCACGCCGGCCGTGTACATCGTCACCAGTTCGCAGCCCGGCGGCAGCGATCCCGACAACGCAATGCCGTCGGTCGCGATGATCTCGGTCGCCTGGGTGCAGCCGATCGGCCGCGTCGCGGCGGACGCCGCAAGCTCCCGCATCGCCGTCGCGCCGTTCGGGAATATCTTGAGACGCGATGCGACCTCGTAGGCGATGCCGAGCTGATCCAGCACCTTTGCGACGTGCTGGCCCGCGGTCGAAGCCTTGGTGTCCGGAACATAGATGGCGTCTGCGGCACGCAGGACCTCGCGCAGATCGGCTTCAGTCTTCACGGTCACCCTGGGATCGCGGTTTCGGACCGCAAGCGCGGTTCCAACTCTGCCGACATCTGCGATCGAGGAGGAGACGACGAGCTTCTCCTCGGCGAGCTTTGCGAGGAGTGACTGCGTCAGGATCACGAGATCGGCCGGCGTACTTGCACGCAGCTTGTCGGCCATGATGCCGACGGCGCCGAACTCGCCGTCGATGCCGAGCCCGGTCTGCGCCTTGTAGGCCTCGGCAAGGCCGCGCACCAGGCCTTGCGCCGCGCCTCCGCTCAAGATGTTCACTGTCGTCACGATGCAAGCTCCATGGCTGCGATGATCTTGTCGCGCGTGATCGGCAGGTCGCGCACGCGGACGCCGAGGCAATCGTAGACCGCGTTTGCGATTGCCGCCGTCACCGGGCCGTGCGCGGCCTCGCCGGCGCCGACCGGCTCGATCTCCGGCCGCTGGATGATCTCGACATCCACCGCCGGCACCTCGCTGAACGTCAGGATCGGATAGTCCGTCCAGGAGGTGGAGGCAATGCGTGTCCGGTCGAAGCGGACGCGCTCTTTCAGCACCCAGCTCGTCGCCTGGATCGCGCCGCCCTCGATCTGGTTGACGACGCCGTCAGGGTTGATGGCCTCGCCGACATCGACTGCGAGCGTCAGCCGTTTCACGCGGATGTTGTCGGAGCCTTCGATCTCCGCTATCGCAGCGCAATAGGCGCCCGTGTTCTTGTAGCGCGCAAAGCCGACGCCGTAGCCGATGCCGGTTCGCTTCTCCGGCTTCCACTGCGCGCGTCGGGCCGCGGCGCGAATGACGTCCTTTGCACGCTCGTCACGCAGATGGCGCAGGCGAAACGCGACCGGATCTTCGTCGCGCAAAACGGCTATCTCGTCGAGCAGGGATTCGATGGCGAACACGTTGCCTTGCGCGCCCAGGGTGCGGAGCGCCGAGGTGCGCACCGGCATCGTCAGCAGGCGGTGGCTGGTGATCGTCCAGACCGGAAGGTCATAGAGCGGGACCGAGTTGCGGTCACCGCCGCCGCCATTGGCCGCCGGTGGATTGGTCGAGATCATGCGCGGGTAGGGGTTTGCGATCTCGGTTGCCGCGAGCAGCGCCGGCTGCGCCGCGCGCCCCGGCCGCGCCGCGTGGCCGTTGCTCCAGATCGCATGGCGCCAGCCGACGATTTCGTTGTCCGCATCGAGATCGGCCTCGATCTCGATGGCCATGGCCGCGCCGAACGGAGCATGGGACATCTCGTCGTGGCGCGACCACTGCACCCGGACCGGACGGCCGTCGGCCGCCTTCGCCAGCAGCACGGCATCGAGCGCGACGTCGTCGGCCGCATTGTGCCCGTAGCAGCCGGCGCCCTCCATATGCTCGACGACGATGTTTTCTGCCGGCAGCCTGAGCACGATCGCGAGATCGGCGCGCAGCAGATAGACGCCCTGGCTGTGGGTCCAGACCTGGACGCAATCGCCGTCCCATTGCGCCATCGCACAGGACGGCGCGATCGAGGCATGCGCGATGTAGGGGCGGGTGTATTGCCGGCGCAGAGTGCGCGCGGCTTTATTCGTCGATGCCGCTGTTCTGGTGTCGATGGTGGTCGTCTCGACCGGTTGGCTCTTCAGGAAGCCCGCCATGTCGTTTTCGTCGGGCAGCGGCTCGCCGGCCGACCATGTCGCGCCCTTGCGCAGGGCATTCAGCGCGGCTTCCGCCGCCACCTCGCTGTCGGCGACCACGCCGGCGAAACCACCGTCGCGAGCGATCGCGACGAGACCCGGAACGGTGCGCGCGGCCGTTTCGTCGAGCGCGGTCAATTTGGCGCCCGAGATGTCCGGCCGCAGCACGCGGCCGTGCAACAGGTCCGGCAGCGCACGATCGTGGAGGAAACGCGGCCGTGCGAACACCTTGTCGGGAATGTCCACGCGCTGGATGGAATGTCCGGCGATGGCGCGCTTGGCGGCGGTCTTCGCCGCCACGCCCACGCTGGCGTCGTGGTCGAGCGAGACGTCACCCGCCAGCTCCCAATAGCTGGTCCTGACGTTGCCGGGACCCGAGATCGTGCCGTCATCGACATCGAGCAGCGAGGCATCGACGCCGAGGCGTTCCGACGCTGCGACGAGGAGGCGCTGGCGCACTTCGGCGCAAACGTGTCGCAGCGCGCGGCCGGATTGCTGGATCGAAAGGCTGCCCGAGGTGACGCCTTCGTTCGGGCTGGTGGCGGTCGAGGCGCGGATCATGTCGACCCTGGAGATATCGACGTCGAGCTCGTCCGCCGCGATCTGGGCCAGCGCCGTGACGATGCCCTGACCGATCTCGACCTTGCCGGGCAAGATCGCCACGCGGCCTTCGCCGGTGAACCGCACCCAGGACGACAGTCTTGGATTGGCGAGGAGGCTGACCGGCAGTTTCGGGGCAGGGGGCGTCATGTGGTGGCCATCTCCGAGGCCGCGCGCAGCACGGCGCGGACCATGCGGTTATGCGATCCGCAACGGCACAGGTTGCGGTCGAGAGCCGTTCTGACCTCGGCCTCTGTCGGCGACGGATTGCGCTTCAGCAGCGCCGCCGCGCTGATCAGGATTCCCGCAACACAATAGCCGCATTGCATCGCCTGCTCGGAGATGAAGGCGCGCTGCAACGCGTGTGGCCGCTCCGCCGTGCCGAGGCCCTCGATCGTGACGACGTCTTTGCCTGCGACCGACCACATTGGCATGTCGCAGGAGGCCATCGCGCGATCGCCGACCAAGACATGACAGGCTCCGCACTCTCCGGCGCCGCAGCCGAAATGCGGACCGGTGACGCCGAGCCGGCCGCGCAGCACCTCGAGCAGCGTCTGATCCGGATCCGCATCCACAGCCGTGGCCGCGCCGTTGAGCTGGAATTGAATGGTCGGCATGGTCGTTCTACGGCCTCAGGACTTGTCGAACTTCTTGACGACATCGGCCCATTTCTCGATGTCGCCGCGCAGGAACTTGTCGAATTCCCCCGGCGTCATCGACATGGGCATGGCACCCTGCGCGGTCCAGAGTTTTATGATGTCGGGTCGCTTCACCATTGCGTTTACTGCGGCATTGAGTTTGTCGATGACAGGCTTTGGCGTGCCTGCCGGCGCCATCAGGCCGAGCCAGATCGTCGCCTCATAGCCTGCTGCGCCGGCCTCGCCGGCGGTCGGCACGTTCGGCAGCACCGCCGAGCGCTGCTTGCCGGTGGTGGCGAGGGCGCGGACCTGGTTCTCGGCGATATTCGGCGCCATTGCCGGCACCGCGTCGATCATCATCTGCACCTGTCCGCCGATCACGCCGCTGCGCGCCTCGCCGCTGTTGCGGTAGGGCACGTGGACGACGTTGATGCCGGCCATCGCTTTGAACAGCTCGCCGGCCATGTGATAGGGCGTTCCCTGGCCGGAGGAGGCGTAGTTCAGCTTCCCCGGTTGCGATCTGGCGAGCGCGATGAACTCTTGCAGCGTCCTGGCTGGAACCTGCGGGTTCACCACGATGACGAGATCGGAATAGTTCACCGGCGCGATCGGTGCGAGGTCGCGCATCAGTTCGTATTTGCGTTGCTCCGGCGTCAGCAGCGATTCATTTGCGGTCTGGGTATTGGACATCATCAACAGCGTGTAGCCGTCGGCCGGCGACTTCGCCGCTTCGACGGTGCCGATGACACCGCCCGCGCCGGTGCGGTTCTCGACCACGAAGGGCTGGCCAAAACTCTCCTGGAGCGCGTTGCCGATCAGCCGGGCCGCGACGTCGGCCGGCCCGCCGGCGCCGAAGGGCACGACGATTCGGACCGCGTGCGTGGGATAATCTTGCGCCAATGAGGGGGCTGCGGCGACTACGCCGAGCAGGCCGGCGGCCAGCGCCAGCATGAATTGTCGGGCCGTCACGCCCACCTCCCTGATATCGTTCTTGTTGGCCGCACTGTAGCGGCAGGGAACGCGGACTGTCGACGCCTCACAAAGTCGATCGTGCCGGGAATATCGGGCGGTTTTCGGTGTGGCCGTGCCGGATTTCGCGTTTGCGGCAGGAGCCGGCCGCGCGTGCGGTTTGAGCAAATCGCATGGGCGTTGCCGGATAAATGCTCTCGGCCGGCCGGTATTTTGGTGTTACGAACTGGGACATGAACCAGCACGCCAAGATCGAAATTCGCCACTCGACCTGTCCGCACGATTGCCCCTCGGCCTGCGCCCTCGATGTCGAGGTGGTCGAAGGACGCAGCATCGGCCGCGTCCGCGGTTCGAAGAAGCAGACCTATACGGCCGGCGTCGTCTGCGCCAAGGTCGCCCGCTATGCCGAGCGCATCCATCACCCCGAACGGCTGATGTATCCGATGCGCCGCACCGGGCCGAAGGGCTCCGGGCAATTCGCCCGTATCTCCTGGGATGAGGCGCTGGACGAGATTGGGGACCGCTTCAACCAGGCCGAACGCGAGTTCGGCGCGGAATCGGTCTGGCCTTATTACTACGCCGGCACGATGGGGCTGGTGATGCGCGACGGTCTCAACCGTCTCACGCATGTGAAGAAATATTCGCGCTTCTATCAGACGATCTGCGCCAATGTCGCGCGGATCGGATATGCGATCGGCACCGGCAAGATCGCCGGCGTCGATCCGCGCGAGATGGCGCTCTCCGACCTCGTGGTGATCTGGGGCACCAATCCCGTCAACACCCAGGTCAACGTGATGACGCACGCCGCGCGGGCGCGCAAGGAGCGCGGCGCCAAGATCGCGGCCGTCGACATCTACGACAACGAGACCATGAAGCAGGCTGACATCAAGATCATCCTGCGTCCCGGCACCGACGGCGCCTTTGCCTGCGGTGTCATGCACGTCCTGTTCCGCGACGGCTATGCCGACCGCGCCTACATGGACAAGTACACCGATTGCCCTGCCGAGCTCGAGGCGCATCTGAAGACGCGCACACCGGAATGGGCCTCTGCCATCTGCGGCGTGCCGGTGTCCGAGATCGAGGCGTTTGCGAAGCTGGTCGGCGAGACCCAGCGAACCTTTCTCCGCCTCGGCTACGGCTTTACCCGCTCGCGCAACGGCGCGACACAGATGCATGCGGCGCTGTGCATTCCCGCGGTGACCGGTGCCTGGCAATATGAAGGCGGCGGCGCCTTCTTCAACAATTACGCGCTGTGGCATTTCAACGAATCCATCATCGAGGGCCACGACACGATCGACCGGACCACGCGCGCACTCGACCAGTCGAAGATCGGCCGCATCCTCACCGGCGACGCCGAGGCCTTGCTCGGCAAGGGGCCGGTCAAGGCGATGCTGATCCAGAACACCAATCCGATGACGGTGGCGCCGGAGCAGGCGCTCGTTCGGCAGGGCTTTGCGCGCGCGGATCTGTTCGTCGCGGTGCACGAGCAGTTCATGACCGAGACGGCTGAGATGGCCGACATCGTGCTGCCGGCGACCATGTTCATGGAGCACGACGACCTCTATTACGGCGGCGGCCATCAGCACATCTCGGTTGGACCCAAGCTGATCGATCCGCCCGGCGAATGCCGCTCCAACCACCAGCTGCTGCAGGCGCTGGCGCCGCGGCTTGGCGCCGGGCATCAGGGCTTCGAGATGACGTCGCGCGAACTGATCGACGCGACGCTGAAGCTCAGCAACCACGGCGACATCGCCGGCCTCGAAGCCGACATCTGGCGTGACCTGCAACCGGACTTCCGCACCGCGCACTTCCTCGACGGCTTTGCCCATGCCGACGGGAAATTCCATTTTAAGGCGGACTGGGCGCATCCGCAGTTCGGCCAGACGATGGGCGATGTCGACCGGATGCCGTCACTGCCCGACCATTGGGCGGTGATCGAGCACGCCGACCAGGCTCATCCGTTCCGGCTTGCGACCAGTCCCTCGCGCAGCTTCCTCAACACCACCTTCAACGAGACGCCGTCCTCGCAGGCGCGCGAAGGCAAGGCGAGCGTGATGATCCACCCGCTGGACGCGGCCTCCCTCGACATCGCCGACGGCGACGCCGTGACGCTCGGCAACACCCGCGGCGAGACCACGCTGATTGCGACGCTGTTCGAGGGCGTGCGGCGCGGCGTCCTGATCGCGGAGTCCGTTCATCCGAACAAGAATCATGTCGGCGGCCGCGGCATCAACATGCTGACGGGCGCCGAAGCGGTGGCGCCGATCGGCGGCGCCGCATTCCACGACAACAAGGTCTGGATCAAAAAGGCGACCGCTGCTTAAGGCACGCACTCGGTCACACCGTAGCCCGCAAACTCCTTCGCGATGTTCGGATCCATGGATTTCGCCAGCGCGATGTCGCTGGCGCCGTCGCCGCCGCTCCTGCGGGTGGCGACGCCGCGGCCGAACAGCGAGGACGAGGAGCGCGGATTGCGCTGGATCGCGTCGGTATAGTCCTTGATCGCCTCGGCGGTTCGGCCGAGCTTGAGGTTGACGAGCCCGCGGCTGTCGAACGCATCGCTCAAGCCGGGATCGAGCTGAAGCGCCAGATTGCAGTCGGCGAGCGCGCCTTGCAGGTCGCCGGTTGCAGCCCGCGTCCAGCAGCGATTGTTCAGCGCTTGCGCATCCCGGGGGGCACGGCGGATCACCGCGTCAAAATCCTGCATGGCGAGCGCGTGGGCGCGCTTGATCGCGTAGACCTGGCCGCGCTTGTAGCGCGAGATGGCATCGTTGGCGTTGGCTGCGATCTTGCGGCTGAGATCGGCGATGACAGGGTCTCTTGCGAGGTCGTCCGCACTCGGGGTGGGCTCTGCTTGCGGCACCTCGCAGACCGGCTTCTGCGGCGCCGGCGTCGTCGGAGCCGGGTCGGCGGCCGTGTTGTCCGGCGGTCGCGCCACGAGGCCCGCAAACGAGAATTCCGTCGTCAGCGAGGACGACAGCCACGGCACCTGCTCCCGCTTGGTGGCGGTGATCACGCCGTTCTTGGTGTTGGTCAACGCCTGTTCGGCGCTGATGCCCGGCGCGCGCATCTCGCGCAGCAGCTCGGCGACGAACAGGCTGCGATCGGTCTTGCCGGTCGGCGCGACTGCGCCGAGCGCGCTCGAATAGAGCACCAGCGAATTGCTCGGCGCGATCGCCGGCGCAAGGCCGGCCGAATAGCGGCGGAAGCGCCGCTCGAACGGGTTGCGGCGGGAGGCGTCGATCAGGGCGATCTTGATCGCGGCGCCACGCGTGTTCATCTCGGCGAGAATGGTGTCGAGGCTGAAGCCGTCGCGCGACACGTCGGGTTCGGCCCAGATCTGCGCATCGACGGGAAGCAGGTAGGTTTGCCGGTTGGACTGGATGCCAAAGCCGTCGAAGAAGATCAGCGCGACCGCGCCGCGTTCGATGCGGGCATAGAAGCGATCCAGCGCCTGCCGCATGGCGTCGCCCGTGAGGTTCGTCTGCTGGTCCACCACGAAGCCGTCGCGCTTCAACTCATCGGCGACGGCTTGCGCGTCGTTGGCGGCGTCGTTGAGCACGAATTCGTTGTCGGGATATTTCGCGTTGCCGATCACCAGTGCGAGCTTCGCCGCATCGGCCGCGCGGCTTGTGGTGCCGGCGCACACCGCGATGAGGCCAGCCAGCAGCAATGCAATGGTGGTGCGCATGAAATGGCTCATCGGTCATCAAAATCTCTGGTCAGGATAGAGGTCGTGGCCGGTAATTCAATCGGCAAGCGAAGTTGCGCTCACACGCTATGGTGACACGGCGTTGCAGAATGCCCTTGCGCCCGCCGCCCGACCTGCCGCAAATGGCAGCAAAACGGGAGCAAGGAAGCGAGCGTGCCATGACCGACACCACAGCCGTCATCACCGAGAAGCGCGGGCAGGCGTTCTGGATCACCATCAACCGGCCGGAGAAACGCAACGCGCTGAACGGCGACGTCATCGCCGGCATCACCAAAGGCTATCGCGACGCGCATGACGACAAGGACGTCCGCGTCATCGTGCTGACGGGCGCGGGCGACAAGGCGTTCTGCGCGGGCGCCGATCTGCAGAACTCCGGCGCGGCTTTCGCGATGGATCATTCCAAACCAAATGTCGACTATGCCGATCTGTTACGTTTGTCACAGAACGCCACCAAACCGGCGATTGCGCGGGTCGGCGGCGTCTGCATGGCCGGCGGCATGGGCCTGTTGTGCATGACCGACATGGCGGTTGCGGCCGATCACGTCATCTTCGGCCTGCCCGAGGTGAAGGTCGGCGTGTTCCCGATGCAGGTCCTGAGCCTGTTGCAGAGCATCGCCCCGCCGCGCCTCGTCAACGAATGGGCGCTGACCGGCGAGCCGTTCGACGCGAAGGCGGCGCAGGCAGCGGGCCTGCTCAACTACGTCGTCCCGACGGCCGAGCTGGACGCCAAGGTCGACTGGCTGATCGGCCGCATCGTCGACAAATCCCCGACCGCGATCCGCCGCGGCAAATACGCCATGCGCGCCATCGCCTCGATGTCGTTCGACGAGAGCATCGCCTACACCGAAAGCCAGATCGCGCTGCTGGCGATGACCGAGGATGCGAAAGAGGGCCTGAAGGCGTTCAGCGAGAAGCGCAAGCCGGTTTGGACGGGAAGGTGAGGGTTGGTCGGTGTCGTCCTGGCGAAAGCCAGGACCCATTACCCCAGGAGTCAGTTATCGCGCGCGCTCTTAACCACCAATCTTCGCCATAACCCCCGCCGGTGGTAATGGGTCCTGGCTTTCGCCAGGACGACATTGGGGAGGCGGTATGCGCGCTACAGACTCGTCATTGCGAGCGTAGCGAAGCAATCCAGACTATCTCCGCGGAAAGACGAGGGATTGCTTCGCTTCATCCGGGCTACGGGAGGAGGCTTACCCCGCGTTGGCCCTCAGCCCCGCCGCCTGGATGCCCGCCACTGCGCTGGCCTCGTCATTGTCGGAGGTGTCGCCGGACACGCCGACGGCGCCGAGCAGCGTCGTGCCGTCCATGATCAGCACGCCGCCGGGGACCGGCACCAGCGCGCCCTTGGCAATCGTATTCACGGCGTCGATGAAATAGGCCTGCTCCTGCGCGCGCTGGTACAGCGCGCGCGATCCCATGCCCATCGCGAGCGCGCCATAGGCTTTGCCGTGCGCGATCTCGGCGCGCATCAGGCTGGTGCCGTCCTGGGCGGCCGCGATCTTGAGCACGCCGCGCGCGTCCAGGATGGTGACGACGAGCGGCTTGAGCTTGAGTTCGGTGGCCTTCGCGAAGGCGGCGTCGAGGATCTTGCGGGCAACTTCGAGCGTCAGTTCAGCCATGGCTGGGTTCCTTTGCAGCTGGAGAAGGGGAATTGGTCTTGGCGCGATCGAGGCTCATCGCCAGCACGCGCGCGACGTGAAGCGCTTCGCGCTTCGTGCCGTCGTGGATCTGGTGCCGGCAGGAGGTGCCGTCGGCGACGACCAGCGTCGCCTCGTCTGCGCGCCGCACGGCGGGCAGCAGCGACAGCTCGGCCATCTCGATCGAGGCGTCGTAGGTCTCAGTGCCATAGCCGAAGGCGCCCGCCATGCCGCAGCAGCTGGACTCGATGGTCTCGACCTCGAGGCCGGGAACGAGCCGCAGCACCTGCTCGACCGGCTTGAAGGCGCCGAAGGATTTCTGGTGGCAATGGCCGTGCACCACGGCCTTGTCGGCGACGGTGCCGAGCGGCAATTGCAGCCGGCCGGCCTGGGCCTCGCGCACCAGGAATTCCTCGAAGGTCAGCGCGTGGGCACTGATGGCCTTGGCGTCATCGTCCTTGCGCAGCGAAGCAAGCTCGTCGCGCAGCGTCAGCAGGCAGCTTGGCTCGAGGCCGACGATCGGCACGCCGCGCGCGGCGAAGGGCGCGAAGGCGGCCACCAGCCGATCGAGCTCGGCCCTGGCCTCGTCGACGAGACCGGCCGAGAGGAAGGTGCGCCCGCAGCACAGCGGGCGGCTGCCGCTCGCGGGCTTGGGCAGATGCACGCGATAACCGCCGGCCGCGAGCACGCGTAGCGCGGCGTCGAGGTTTTCGCGCTCATAGATGCGGTTGAACGTGTCGGCGAAAAGCACGACCTCGCGGCCGTTTTCCGGGCCGACGCAATCAGCCGGCGGCGCAAACACGTCGCTGCGGAAGGCGGGCAGCGCCCGGCGCGCGCTGATGCCGGCAAAGCGCTCGAACAGGTTTCGCAGCAGCGGGCTGTGATTGCGCAAATTCGCCAGCGGCGCGAAGCGCGAGGCGAGTCCGGCATAGCGCGGGAGATAGCCGACCAGGCGGTCGCGCAGCGTCAGGCCGTGGGTGGCGGCGCGTGCGGCGAGCACCTCGATCTTCATCTTGGCCATGTCGACACCGGTCGGGCATTCGTGGCGGCAGGCCTTGCAGGAGACGCAGAGCTTGAGCGTCTCCATCATCTCGTCGGAGGAGAGCGCATCGGGGCCGAGCTGGCCGGAGATCGCAAGGCGCAAAGTGTTGGCGCGCCCCCGCGTGACGTCCTTCTCGTTGCGCGTCGCGCGGTAGGACGGGCACATCACGCCGCCCTCGAGCTTGCGGCAGGCGCCGTTGTTGTTGCACATCTCGACCGCGCCCTGGAAACCGCCGCCGGCGCCGGGATAAGCGGACCAGTCGAGCTTGGTCTTCAGCTCCGTGACGCGATAGTCCGGCCGGTAGCGGAACAGCGAGCGGTCGTCCATCCTGGGTGCATCGACGATCTTGCCGGAATTGAGGGTGCCATCGGGATCGAAGCGCTGCTTCACCTCCCTGAAGTCGGCAACGAGGCGTTCGCCGAACATCGCTTCGTGGAATTCCGAGCGCACCAGGCCGTCGCCATGCTCGCCGGAATGCGAGCCCTTGTATTCGCGCACCATGGCGAAGGCTTCCTCGGCGATGGCGCGCATCGCCTTGACGTCCTTCTCCAGCTTCAAGTTCAGCACCGGGCGCACATGCAGGCAGCCCTCGGAGGCGTGTGCATACATCGTGCCGCTGGTGCCGTGCCTGGCAAAAACCTCGTTCAGCCGCGCGGTGTAGTCGGCCAGATGCGGCAGCGGCACGGCGCAGTCTTCGACGAAGGAGACCGGCTTGCCCTCCTGCTTCATCGACATCATGACGTTGAGGCCGGCGGCGCGGAAATCGGCGATGCCGCTCTGGAGCGCGGGCTCGGTGATCTCGACCACGCCGCCCCATTTGCGCTTGTCGTTGTTCCAGCCGAAGCCGAGATCGCCCATCAGCTGGGTGAGCTGCTTCAGGCGCAGGAGATTGTCGGCCTGGTCCTCTTCGGCGAATTCGACCACCAGCACGGCGTCCGGATCGCCCTTGATCGTGGCCGAGATGATCGGCTTGAACATCGCGATGTCGCGGCCGAGCGCGATCATGGTGCGGTCGACCAGCTCGACCGCGATCGGCTTGAGTTTGACGAGATGCTGGGCCGCATCCATCGCCTCGTAGAAGCTGCCGAAATGGCAGACACCGAGCGCCTTGTTGCGGATGACGGGCCAGAGCTTCAGCTCGACCTTGGTGGTGAAGGCCAGGGTACCTTCCGAGCCGACCAGCAGATGCGCCATGTTGTTCGGCGCGTTGCGCGGCACCAACGCATCGAGATTGTAGCCGCCGACGCGGCGCTGGACCTTTGGGAAGCGTGCCGCGATTTCGTCGGCCTCGCGGGTGCCGAGATCGAGCATGTCGCGAAATAGCGCCCGGGCATTGTCGCCCGCATCAATATCGGAGAGATCGCGCGAGACCTCGCCGAAGCGGCTCAGCGTGCCGTCCGCAAGGGCGGCCTCCATCGACAGCGTGTTGTCGCGCATGGTGCCGTAGCGCAAGCTGCGGCCGCCGCACGAATTGTTGCCGGCCATGCCGCCGATGGTGGCGCGCGAGGCCGTGGAGACGTCGACCGGAAACCACAGGCCGTGCTTCTTGAGCTGGCGGTTGAGGTCGTCGAGCACGATGCCGGGCTCGACCACGCAGGTGCGGTTCGCGACGTCGAGCGACAGGATGCGGTTGAGGTGCTTCGAGAGATCAACGACGAGGCCGTCATTGACGGTCTGGCCGCATTGCGAGGTGCCGCCGCCGCGCGGGGTGACCTTGCGGCCCTCGTCACGGGCGATCGCCAGGGCCTTCAGTGCCTCGTCCATGGTCTTGGGCACGACCACGCCCGCCGGCACGATCTGGTAGAACGAGGCGTCGGTGGCGTAGCGGCCGCGGCTGAAGGGGTCGAACAGGACGTCGCCGGTCAATTCCGACCGCAGGCGCCGTTCGAGCGAGGAGGCGTTTGTCATCCCTGATCCCGGACTGACCCAGCGAGGCTCAGCCTTGCTGAGTTATTCATTATTGTTCATGATCGATTATATTATGAATTCAAAATGAGCAAGCCAGCCGCCATCAGGGCGAGGCCGGCGCGTCCTCTTGGGGCTCGGTCAGGTGCTCGATCGCGGCCGTCCGCTTGTTGCGCAGGTGCTGGAACAGGATGTCGCTGAGCTCGCTGCCGGCGCGGCGGCGCAGCGCATCGAGGATGGCCTCGTGCTCGCGCATGGCCTCCGCCCAGCGCTGCCGCTTGCGGGCGAAATTGGCGGAGTAGCGGACGCGGCGGATCCTTCCTGCGAAGTTGGCGTAGGCCGTCTTCAGGGTCTCGTTGCGCGCGGCCGCCACGATGCTCTCGTGGATGCGCTGGTTGGTCTGGAAATAGCCGTGCATGTCGCGGTGCAGATAGTGGCCGTACATCTCGTAATGCAGCTGCTCGATCGCGGTGATTTCCGCATCGGTAATGGCCTCGCAGGCGAGGCGCCCGGCAAGGCTTTCCAGGCCCGCCATGACGTCGAACAGCTCCTCGAGGTCGCGCTGGCTGAGCTGGCGCACCCGCGCGCCGCGGTTCGGCAGCAGCTCGATCAGGCCCTCGGCGGCGAGCACTTTGAGCGCCTCACGCAGGGGCGTGCGGGAGATGCCGAGCATCTCGCAGAGCTGGCGCTCGGGAACGCGCGCGCCGTCGGGAATGTTGCCTTCGACCACGTAGTCGCGCAGCCGCAGCAGGATCTCGCCGTGGAGCGAGGCCTCCTGGCGGTCACCGCCGTTTCCGGCGGGCGGGGCGATTGGAACCCCGGTGTCGGGAATCGTGGATTTCATTTGCAGCACAATAGTTTGCCCGTTTGGTCACGTCGACGTCCACAATCGAATACCAAATTTCGATTGAAAGGACAAAAAATGAATGCAAAATAGTCAGCAACGCCGGCCAGAACCCGCCGACAGGGAGGTTTTTATGCACCAGGGACGCCATTTCCTTCAGATTCCGGGCCCAAGCCCGGTCCCCGAGCGCGTCCTGCGCGCCATGGACATGCCGGTCATTGACCACCGCAGCGCCGAATTCGGCGAGCTCGGCCGCACCGTGCTCGAAGGCAGCCAGAAGATTTTCCAGACCGCGGGGCCGGTGGTGATCTTTCCCTCGTCGGGGACCGGCGCCTGGGAGGCTGCGATCGTCAACACGCTGTCGCCGGGCGACCGGGTGCTGATGGTCGAGACCGGCCATTTCGCCACCCTGTGGCGCCAGATGGCGGGCCGCTTCGGCATCGAGGTCGATTTCGTTCCCGGCGACTGGCGCCGCGGCGCCGATCCCGCCGTGATCGAGGCGAAGCTCACCGAGGACAAGGCACGCGCGATCAAGGCCGTCATGGTCGTGCACAACGAGACCTCGACCGGCGCGACCAGCCGCATCGCCGAGATCCGCGCCGCGATCGACCGCACCTCGCATCCCGCGCTGCTGATGGTGGACACCATCTCCTCGCTCGGCTCGGTCGACTACCGCCACGACGAATGGAAGGTCGATGTCAGCGTGAGCTGCTCGCAGAAGGGCTTCATGCTGCCGCCCGGCCTCGGCTTCAACGCGATCTCGGAGAAGGCGCGCGCTGCGTCCAAGACCAACAAGATGCCGCGCTCCTATTTCGACTGGGAGGAGATGCTGAAGCCGAACGCGAAAGGCTTCTTCCCCTACACGCCGGCGACCAATCTGCTCTACGGCCTGCGCGAGGCGATCGCGATGCTGCTCGAAGAGGGGCTCGACAACGTCTTCGCCAGGCATCAGCGGTTAGCGGCCGCAACCCGCGCCGCCGTCAATCATTGGGGCCTCGAAGTGCTCTGCCAGGAGCCGGCCGAGTTCTCGCCGGTGCTCACGGCGGTGCTGATGCCGCCGGGACATGACGCCGATCAGTTCCGGAAAGTGGTGCTCGACAATTACAACATGTCGCTCGGCTCGGGCCTGTCGAAGGTTGCCGGGAAGGTCTTCCGCATCGGCCATCTCGGCGAATGCAACGCGCTGACGCTGCTCGGCGCGCTCACCGGCGTGGAGATGGGCCTGTCGGTTGCGGGCGTGCCGCATCGCTCCGGCGGCGTCGATGTCGCGATGAAGCTTTTGGAGCAGCGCCCGCCGGGCAATGCGTCGCCGCATCTGAAAGTGGTCGGCACGTAAGTCGCGCGGGACACGCGAGCGGCAATCAAAACAACAGCAAGTCGGGAGGGGTGAGATGGGAGTTCGGTTCAAGGCCACGCATGTCGTGCTGGCGATGCTCTGCGCGATGTATTTCATCACCTATGTCGACCGGGTGAACATCGGCACGGCGGCGAGCGAGATCCAGAAGGAGCTGGGCCTGTCGAACTCCCAGCTCGGCCTCGTCTTCTCGGCCTTCGCCTATCCTTATCTGTTGTTCCAGGTGATCGGCGGCTGGGTTGGCGATCGCTTCGGGCCGCGCAAGACGCTGTTCTGGTGCGGCATGATCTGGGCGGTCGCCACCATCATGACCGGCTTCGTCCACGGTCTGGCCGCGCTGTTCGTCGCGCGCTTCGCGCTCGGCTTCGGCGAGGGCGCGACGTTCCCGACCGCAACGCGCGCGATGCAATATTGGACGCCGGCGAACCGCCGCGGCTTTGCACAAGGCCTGACGCATTCCTTCGCCCGGCTCGGCAATGCCGTCACGCCACCCGTGGTGGCGCTGCTGATCCTCTGGCTGACCTGGCGCGGTGCCTTCGTCGTGCTCGGCTTCGTCAGCCTCATCTGGGGCGTGATCTGGGTCTGGTACTTCCGCAACGAGCCGAAGGAGCATGCCTCCATCACCGAAGCCGAGCTTGCGGCGTTGCCGCCGCGCCCGACCGGCGAGCGGCCGCGCGTGCCGTGGGGACCGTTGCTCGGGCGGATGTGGCCGGTGACGCTGACCTATTTCTGCTACGGCTGGTGCCTGTGGCTCTACCTCAACTGGCTGCCGCTGTTCTTCAAGAACAACTACGGCCTCGACATCAAGAACTCGGCGCTGTTCGCCTCCGGCGTGTTCTTCGCCGGCGTGGTCGGCGACAGCGTCGGCGGCGTGCTGTCGGACAAGATCCTCGACCGCACCGGCAATGTCCGCCTGGCGCGGCTCAGCGTCACCGTTGCGGGATTTACGGGGGCGCTGCTCTCGCTGTTTCCGATCCTGTTCGTCCACGACATCACCATCGTCGCGCTGTGCCTGTCGGCCGGCTTCTTCTGCGCGGAGCTCGTGATCGGCCCGATGTGGTCGATCCCGATGGACATCGCCCCGAAATATTCCGGGACGGCCTCGGGAATCATGAACACCGGCTCGGCCTTCGCGGCCATCGTCTCCCCGCTGGTCGCGGGTTTCGTGATCGACGCGACCGGCAACTGGTACCTGCCGTTCCTGATGTCGATGGGGCTGCTGCTGCTCGGCGGCTTTTCCGCCTTCCTGATGCATCCGGAGCGTCCGTTCGCGGAGGCCGAGGGCAGGCTGCCGTCCGGAAAGGTGGTGCCCGCGGAGTAGGGGGCGGCGGAGGCCCGCCGTCCGTGCATGGGAGGAGCCTTAAGGAGAGGGGACAAGCCGGTCAAATGGTGCTATTCGGCGGCCATCAAAATCAAGGCAAGACCGGGAAGGACGCCGATGACCGTGCATACTGGAAGGCATTTCCTACAGATTCCAGGACCGACCAACGTGCCCGACCGCGTGCTGCGGGCGATGGACATGCCGACGCTGGACCATCGCGGTCCGGAGTTCGCCGAGCTCGGCTTCGCCGTGCTTGCCGCGATGCAGCGCGTGTTCCGCACCAAGCAGCCCGTGATCATCTTCCCCTCGTCCGGCACCGGCGCCTGGGAAGCGGCGATGGTCAACGTGTTTTCGCCCGGCGACAAGGTCCTGATGTGCGAGACCGGCCAGTTCGCCGTGCTGTGGCGCGGCATCGCCGACAGGTTCAAGCTCGACGTCGACTTCATCCCGAGCGACTGGCGCCATGGCGCCGATCTCGCCGAGATCGAGAAGCGGCTCGTGGCCGACAAGCAGCACACGATCAAGGCGGTCTGCGTCGTGCACAACGAGACTTCGACCGGCTGCGTGACGCCGCCGCTGGAGGTGCGCAAGCTGCTCGACCGCGTCAAGCATCCGGCGCTGCTGATGGTCGACACCATCTCCGGCCTCGGCTCGATGGAATACGAGCACGACGCCTGGGGCATCGACGTCTCGGTCGCGGGCTCCCAGAAGGGCCTGATGCTGCCGCCCGGCCTCGGCTTCAACGCCGTCTCGGAGAAGGCGCTCGCGGTCGCCAAGGCCAACCCCGGCATGCGCTCCTACTGGGACTGGCAGGAGGTCATCAGCTTCAACAAGCTCGGCACCTTCCCCTATACGCCCGCGACCAACCTGCTCTACGGCCTGCGCGAAGCGGTCAAGATGCTGGAAGAGGAAGGGCTGGAGAACGTCTGGACCCGCCACAAGCGCCACAGCGCGGCGACGCGCGCCGCGGTCAAGGTCTGGGGCCTGGAGACGCAGTGCGCCGATCCTGCCGCGCATTCGCCTGCGCTGACCGGCGTGCGCGTGCCGGATGGACACGACGCCGACGCCTTCCGCAAGGTGGTGCTGGAAAACTTCGACATGTCGCTCGGCACCGGCCTGAACAAGGTCAAGGGCAAGGTGTTCCGCATCGGTCATATCGGCCATTTCAACGATCTGATGCTGATGGGCACGCTCGCCGGCGTCGAGATGGGCCTGGATCTTGCAAAGATTCCGCACCGGAGCGGCGGCGTGTTGGCGGCCATGGACGTCCTGAAGGGACGCGACGTGGTGCCGATGGCCAAGGCGCAGGTGGCCTGAATTAACCTAGAAAGTGAGCGCGCGATGAACGCACCGACGACGACTAACGAAGACCTGCTCTACTCCGTCCAGGACGGCATCGCGCGGATCACCTTCAACCGCCCCCAGGCGCGCAACGCAATGACCTTCGCCATGTATGACCGCATGGCGGAGATATGCACCGAGATCAACGCCGACCGCTCGATCAAGGCGCTGATCCTGACCGGCGCCGGCGATAAGGCGTTCGCCTCCGGCACCGATATCTCGCAATTCCGCGCCTTCAAGACTGCGCAGGACGCGCTCGATTACGAGGCCCGCATCGACCGCGTGCTCGGCACGCTCGAGCAGTGCCGCGTGCCCGTGATCGCGGCGATCGCCGGGGCCTGCACCGGCGGCGGCGCCGGCATTGCGGCCTGCTGCGATCTCCGCATCGGGACCGAGACGGCGCGCATCGGCTTTCCGATCGCGCGCACGCTCGGCAACTGCCTGTCGATGTCCAACATCAGCCGCGTCGTCTCGCTGGTGGGACCTGCCCGCACCAAGGATCTGATCTTCAAGGCGCGCCTGGTCGAGGCGCCGGAAGCACTAGCCCTCGGCCTGCTCAACGAAATCGTGCCCGACGTCGAGACGCTTCAGCGCCGTGCCGACGAGACCGCAAAGCTCGTCGCCAGCCACGCCCCGCTCACGCTCGAGGCGACCAAGGAAGCGGTCCGCCGCATCCGCCGCACGCTGTCGCGCGAAGAGGGCGAGGACCTGATCCTCAAGGCCTATATGAGCGAAGATTTCCGCGAGGGCATGGACGCCTTCCTCAACAAGCGCACGCCCGTCTGGAAGGGCAAGTAACGAGCGCGCCGTCGAGCGCTTTCCGTCAGCCGAAAGTCATATGCGGCGACACGACCGCCTGCTTGAACTCGTCAGCAATAGTCCGCACAATGCAACGATAGTCTTCCCGGCATCACAAAGCCAATAAGAATCAGGGGACGAAACTCGTGCGAATTTCAGTGAAAGCCGTCAGCGCTGCAACAGCGCTGTTGTTGAGCACGCCGGCTTTTGCCGGCTGGGAACCGACCAAACCGGTCGAGATCGTGGTGGCGGCCGGTGCGGGCGGTGCTTCCGATCAGATGGCGCGGATGATGCAGGCCGCGATCCAGAAGAACAATCTGATGAAGCAGCCGATGGTCGTCTCGCTCAAGGGCGGCGCCTCGGGCGCGGAAGCGCTGATGTACATGAAGTCGAGCGAGGGCGACCCGAACAAGGTGCTGATCGCCTATTCCCTGATCTACATGCTGCCGCTGTCGGCGAAGATTCCGTTCAACTGGCGTGAGCTGACCCCGGTCTCGGTGATTGCGCTCGACCAGTTCGTGCTGTGGGACAACAGCGCGGGTCCCAAGACGGTGAAGGAGTTCGTCGCGGCCGCGAAGGCGGCGAGCTCGCCGTTCAAGATGGGCGGCACCGGCTCCAAGCGCGAGGATCACGTGCTGACCGTGTTCCTGGAGCAGAAGACCGGCGCGAAATTCTCTTATCTGCCCTACAAGTCCGGCGGCGAGGCCGCGACCCAGCTCGTCGGCAATCACACCGAATCCAACGTCAACAACCCCAGCGAAAACCTCGAAGTCTGGCGCGCCGGCCAGGTGCGTCCGCTCTGCGTGTTCGACAAGGAGCGCATCTCCTACACCAGCAAGGTGACGGACACGCAGTCCTGGGCCGACATCCCGACCTGCAAGGAGGAGGGCGTTGACGTCCAGTATCTGATGCTGCGCGCGATGTTCCTGCCCGGCAAGGTGACTGCCGAGCAGCAGGCGTTCTATGTCGAGCTGTTCCACAAGGTGACGCAGACCACCGAGTACAAGGACTACATGGAGAAGCAGGCGTTGAAGCCGATCTTCCTCACCGGCAAGGACATGGTGCAATTCCTCGAGGAGGACGATGCCACCAACAAGGCGCTGATGACGGAAGCCGGATTCGTCGCGAAGTAACTTTCTCTTTTCTCCCTCTCCCCGCTCTTGCGGGGAGAGGGTTGGGGTGAGGGGCTCTCTCCGCGAGTCCGACTCTCACCGTCCCTGCGGAGACTCCCCCTCACCCCAACCCTCTCCCCGCAAGCGGGGAGAGGGGGAATTGAACGGACTCCGTCCCTAACAAGCATGTCTCAAACCGATATCGAAATCGTCGTCGACGATCCGACCGCGCCTGAAGAGGACTCGCCCTCCGTCGTCAGCTCCGGCACGATCGAAATCCTTGTCTGCCTCCTGCTGCTCGCGCTGGCGATCACGCTCGGCTACGACAATTGGCGCACCGGGGCGTCCTGGGACGCAACCGGGCCGGAGCCCGGCTATTTCCCGTTCTATCTCTCCCTCATCCTCGCCGGCGGCAGCCTCTACGGCCTGATCACGGCGCTCGTCGCGCGGCGGGCGACGTCCGGAAGCTTCATCACGCGCGCGCAGGCCCGCCGCGTGATGGCGGTGTTCGTGCCGACGCTGCTGTTCTGTCTGGTGACCCAATTCCTCGGCCTCTATGTCGCGAGCTTCCTGCTGATCGCGAGCTTCATGCGCCTCGTCGGCAAGATCGCGCTGTGGAAGTCGCTGCTCACCGCGCTCGTGTTTACGGCGATCATGTTCGTCACCTTCGACATCGCCTTCGACGTCATCATGCCGAAGGGGCCGCTCGAAGCGGCCTTCGGCCACTAAGGCGCCCCCGCGATGGAAGCTCTCGGTCTCCTGTTTCACGGCTTCGCGGTCCTGCTGACGTGGAAGACGCTCGTGCTGATGATGGTCGGGCTGGTGCTCGGCATCTTCGTCGGCGTGCTGCCGGGGCTCGGCGGCCCCAACGGCGTTGCGATCCTGTTGCCGCTCACCTTCACGATGGACCCGACCTCCGCCATCGTGATGCTGTCCTGCATCTATTGGGGTGCGCTGTTCGGCGGCGCCATCACCTCGATCCTGTTCAACATCCCGGGCGAGGCCTGGTCGGTCGCGACCACCTTCGACGGCTATCCGATGGCGCAACAGGGCAGGGCGGCGGAGGCGCTGACCGCGGCGTTCACGTCCTCCTTCATCGGCTCGCTGGTCGCGGTGCTCCTGATCACCTTTCTCGCGCCGATGATCTCGTCCTTTGCGTTGAAGTTCGGCCCGCCCGAGTTCTTCGCGGTGTATCTGTTGACCTTCTGCTCCTTCGTCGGCCTCGGGCGCGAGGCCAAGCACAAGACGGTCATCTCGATGTCGCTCGGGCTGCTGCTCGCCGGCATCGGCATGGACACGGTGTCGGGCAATCTGCGCATGACCTTCGGCTCGGCCGAGCTCTTGCGCGGCATCAACTTCCTCGTCGCCGTCATCGGCCTGTTCGGCATCAGCGAGATCCTGTTGACCATGGAGGAGCGTCTGGCATTGCGGGGACATGCGGCGAGCATCTCGCTGCGCGTCGTGCTTAGCGTCTGGAAGGACCTGCCGAAATACTGGGTGACGCTGCTGCGCTCCTCCTTCATCGGCTGTTGGCTCGGCATCACCCCGGGCGGGGCGATCGCCGCGTCCTTCATGGGTTACAATCTCGCCAAGCGCTTTTCCAAGGATCCCGAGAGTTTTGGCAAGGGCCGCATCGAGGGCGTGTTCGCGCCGGAAACGGCGGCGCATGCCTCCGGCACCTCGGCGCTGCTGCCGATGCTGGCGCTCGGCATTCCCGGCTCCGGCACCGCCGCGATCCTGCTCGGCGGCCTGATGGTGTGGGGGCTCAATCCGGGCCCGTTGCTGTTCGTCGAGCACAAGGACTTCGTCTGGGGGCTGATCGCCTCGATGTATCTCGGTAACGTCGTCGGCCTCGTGCTGGTGCTGACGACGGTACCGATCTTCGCCTCGATCCTGCGCGTGCCGTTCGCGGCGGTGGCGCCGATGATCGTGGTGTCCTGCGCGATCGGCGCCTATGCGATCCAGAACGCGATGTTCGACATCTGGCTGATGCTCGGCTTCGGCGTCGTCGGCTACGTCTTCAAGAAGGTCGGCATTCCGCTCGCGCCGTTTACGCTGGCGCTCGTGCTCGGCAACCGCGCCGAGGATGCCTTCCGCCTGTCGATGATCGGCGCCGGCGGCGACCTCAAGGTGTTCTGGTCGAACGGGCTGGTCGGCTCGATCACGACGCTGGCGATCGTGCTGCTGTTTTGGCCGGTGATCGACGGGTTGTTGGCCCGCGTCGGACTGACGCAGCGGACCAGGGCGACATCGCGATAGGCCTGTGGAACAACTTTGTTCCAAATCAATGGCTTAGGGGAGGCGGTGGCGTTCCGGTACCGGCACAACCTTAAGCCCGATTATTTCCAGATGTTGCTGGCGCGGCACAGCCCTCAGGCAGGGAGCGGGGTATATTTTGATCACAAAATTGTGCGGGAAGAGGAATTGCCATGAAGCGGATTGTGATTGGAATGGCTGCGGCGATGTCGCTGTTCGCGACGGGGGCACTGGCGGCTGATCTCGCGGCGAGGCCTTACGTCAAGGCACCGGTCATGGTCGATCCGGTCTGGAGCTGGACCGGCTTCTACGTCGGCGCCAATGCCGGCTACAGCTGGGGCCGTTCGAACACCGACGTCACCTACAACAACACGGCGACTGGTGCGGTGATCGCGCCTCCGGCCGGATCCATCACCAGCGCGGCGTTCGACATGAACGGCGCCATCGCAGGCGGCCAGGCCGGCTACAACTGGCAGAGCTCCAACTGGGTGTTCGGCATCGAGGGCGACCTGCAATGGTCGGATGAGAAGGGCCGCGCCGGCTATAGCTGCGTGGGTACCGCCGCCGCACCGGTCGCCGGGCCCTGTCTTCCCACCTTTACATTCCTTCCGCCTGGCGGTCTGGCCGGTACGACCTTGACGGTCGACCAGAAGCTCGAGTGGTTCGGCACGGTTCGTGGTCGCGTCGGCATCCTGGCTACCCCGAAGGTGCTGTTCTACGGCACCGGCGGTGTGGCCTTCGGCGAGATCAAGACCACGGGCACCATCTCCAGCTTCAGCACCGTCGCGCCCTTCGGTCCGATTGCGGCGGTCGGCTCGAGCTCCACGACGCGCGTCGGCTGGACCGCCGGCGCAGGCGTCGAAGGCAAGATCACGCAGAACTGGAGCGCCAAGCTCGAATATCTCTACATGGATCTCGGCCGCTTCTCGTCCGGCCCGTTCAGCTTGTCGCCCGCATTGCCGATCAGCGCCAGTGTCTCGTCGCACTTCACCGACCACATCCTGCGCGCCGGCATCAACTATCAGTTCGCTGGCCCGGTGGTTGCCAAGTACTAAGATCAACAAAGGCGTCAACAAGAAGCAAAGCCCGGCTCGCGCCGGGCTTTGTCGTTTCTGTCCTGATTTTTGGAAATGGCGCCGGGCCGACGATCGGACAGTGCGGTCCGTTTGTTGCGGTCGTGCCACATCCGCAGCCTGATCGGCTCTGATTGGATTGTCGAAGCTGCGCGTACCGGGCCTCTTTCGACGCCCTCGCGCCCGTCCCCAAGATTCATCCCCGCCGCCAAACCGCGCTGAAATAGCAGCGATTTCGCGATCGTCCGGATGGTGCGCGCACGCCTCACGCGCGCGATCGGCCACCCGCGTCCTCTGAACGACCGACGTTCGAACGCAGGACGCGAAGCGATGCGCTCTTTCCTAGTGTCGCCGCACTGAATCGCCCGCGCATCTTTCGAGCAGGCGAGCAGGCAACGCCATTTCTCGAGGGAAGATTGATGACACGAATTTCGCTGGTCGCGGCGGCGATCGCCATGCTGCTTGCACCGCGTGCCTTCGCCGCCGATCTGGCGGTGCCGCACATCTACACCAAGGCGCCGCCGGTGGCCGTCGATCCCGGCTACAATTGGAGCGGCTTCTATGCCGGCATCAATGTCGGCTATGGCTGGGGCCGCTCGGCCACCACGGCCGACTTCATCGACAGCGGGGGCGGCGCGCTGCTGAGCTCGAGCGCCGCCACGTTCGATCTCAACGGCGTCACCGGCGGCGGACAGATCGGCTACAACTGGCAGCGCGAGATGTTCGTGGCGGGCTTCGAGGCCGATTTCCAGGGCAGCAGCCAGAAGGGCCGTTTCGACGCGCTGTGCGCCGGCGCACCGGCCGGTTTGCAGGACGGCGTCTGCACGCCGGGCCATCGCGGCGACAACACGTTCGATCCCGCGCTGCCTGTTACGTTCAATCTCACCCAGAAGCTCGACTGGTTCGGCACCGTCCGCGGCCGTCTCGGTGTCGCCGTGACGCCGCGCGTGCTGGTCTACGGCACCGGCGGTCTCGCCTATGGCCGCGTCTCCACCGCGGGCAGCGTGAGCGCGATCAATGTCGGCGGCTTCCCGGGCGCCGACGGAGGAACGTTCACGCCTGTTGCGGCGAGCTTCAGCAGCAGCACGACGAAGGTCGGCTGGACCGCGGGCGCCGGCATCGAAGGCGCCTTCGCCGACAATTGGAGCGCCAGGCTCGAATATCTCTATGTCGATCTCGGAACGGTGTCGGGCACGCTCGCGACTCCCGTGATCGCGCTCAGCGGCGCGCCGCTGGTCGTGGGCTATCGCGCGCACGTCACCGACAACATCCTGCGCTTCGGTGTGAACTATCGCTTCAGCGGGACCTGAGCGACTGCTTCGCAGGGCGTGGTTGCGAGTCGAAAGCCCGGTGGTCGCGCCGGGCTTTCGCGTGTCCGGAGTGAAAACAGTCAGGCCCCGTGACGCTTTCTCTCCCTTGTCAGCGGCGTTAATCGGGATCACTATGCAAGCATAGATAGAAATTTATTTGATCTGTTTTTTGGAGGATGTCATGGCCATTGAACGTTATCGCGCCCAGAAGGGCGCCGAGATTTCGCACGCGGTCGCAGCCGCAGCCGCCCGAGGTTACACGATCGAAGTTCATTTCCTGGGCGGACTGACCGCTAAACAAAAGACCGCTTTCAAGCTTGCGGCAAACCGGTGGACCCACGCCATCGTGGGCGACTTGCCTGACGTCACGGTTGGCGGCGAAAGGATCAACAATCTTCGTATCACAGCGCAAGGCACTGACATTGACGGCCCCGGAAATGTTCTCGGCCAGGCGGGGCCGGACCGCTTGCGCCCGAAGAGTGCGGGGGCCGCTGCGTTCCTGCCGGCGACAGGCGACATGCAATTCGACATTGCCGATCTCGCCGCCATGGAAGCCGACGGCACCCTGAACGACGTCATCACGCACGAGATGGGGCATGTGATCGGCATCGGAACGATCTGGACGAACAAGAGATTGTTGAAGGGCGTCCGCACGCACAATCCGACATTCCACGGTGCCAACGCCATGCGCGAATACGGCAAGCTCCGCGGCTCCGCGACGCCTCTCCCCGTTCCCGTCGAAAACAAAGGTGGCGAAGGGACGGTGGATTCGCATTGGCGCGACACTGTTTTCGGCGCAGAATTGATGACCGGCTTCGTCAATGACGGCGGCAATCCGATGAGCCGGTTGACGATCGCCAGCTTGCAGGATCTGGGCTATCAGGTGAACATGGACGTTGCCCAGCCGTATCACCTGCCCAATCATCTCCATATGGCTGAGGCGGGACTTGCGGCCGCGCATGATGAAAAGCCAAGAGGCGTCGTGCTCCCGCGGATTCCGATCACGTTGCCCGACGAGAGTCTCGAACCTTAGGCCAAGGTACCGCCGAACAAGGCTCTGCCGAGCAAGGCTTCTCTTGGAATTCAGGGAAACCGGATCATGGAGGGTATGAAGCGACCGGAAGCGATTGTGCTTCCAGATTCGTCATTGATCCCGTCCGACTGTCTGATCTCGCCTCCGCCCAACCAGTTCACCCACGAGGTGGCGAGATCGCAGCCATTCTATGCCTCGCGCGGCACGCCGAGCGGACCACCGACCGGACAATTCGAGGCGCGAGCCAAGGTCGTTCTGCTCTACCATGATGGCGGAGAGCTTTGTCGGGTTGTCGATGCCGGCGGCCACTATGTCGACACGCGCTTCGACGGCTTGCGCAAGATCTGACGACTGCGTCCGCCGCTTTCAGACCACCTTGCGCTGACGCAGCTCCGCGATCTCGTCGGCGCCGAAGCCGAACTCCTTCAGCACCTCGTCGGTCTGCTCGCCGAATTCCGGCGGCCGCGCTACCATCTTGCTCGGCGTGCGCGACAGCGTCACGGGCTGGCCGATCAGGCGGATATGGCGGTCCTCGTCGTTCGGCACGTCCTGCGCGATGCCGAGATGCCTGACCTGGGCGTCCTCGAACATCTGGTCGATGGCGTAGATCGGCCCGCAGGGCACGCCGGCATCGTTGAGCTCGCGGACCCAGGTCTCGGTCGACTTCGTCACGGTGCGCTTCTCGATCTCGGCGTTGAGCGCGTCGCGGTTCTTGGAGCGGGCAGGGGCCGTCGCATAGTCGGGATGGCTAAAGAGCTCCGGCGCGCCGATCGCCTGGGCGCAGCGCTCCCAGATCCGTCCGCCGGTCGTAGCGATGTTGATGTAGCCGTCCGAGGTCCTGAACACGCCGGTCGGGATGCTGGTCGGGTGGTTGTTGCCGGCCTGCCTGGCGACCTCCTTCTCCATCAGCCAGCGCGCGGCCTGGAAGTCGAGCATGAAGATCTGGGCCTGGAGCAGCGAGGTCTGCACCCACTGGCCCTTGCCCGAGACCTCGCGCTCGAGCAGCGCCGTGAGGATGCCCATGGCGCAGAACAGGCCCGCGGTGAGGTCGGCGACGGGAATGCCGACCCGCATCGGGCCTTCGCCCGGCGCGCCGGTGATCGACATCAGCCCGCCCATGCCCTGCGCGATCTGATCGAAGCCCGGCCGCTTGTGATAGGGGCCGTCCTGGCCGAAGCCGGAGATGCTGCCATAGACGATACGCGGATTGATCGCGGCGAGGCTGTCATAGTCGATGCCGAGCTTCTTCTTCACGTCGGGACGGAAATTCTCGACCACGACATCGGCCTTGGCGGCGAGCCGCTTGAACACGGCGAGACCGCGCTCGTCCTTCAGGTTCAGCGTCATCGCCCGCTTGTTGCGGTGCAAATTCTGGAAATCGGAGCCCCGCCGCGGCCCGCCCGGCTGCTCGCCGCCGGTATCCTCGGTCAGCGCGTCGATCTTGACCACGTTGGCGCCCCAGTCCGCGAGCTGCCGCACGCAGGTGGGCCCGGATCGGACACGGGTCAGATCGAGCACGGTGAAGCGCGAGAGGGCTTCCGAGGCATGCGGAAAGGGCATCTTGAAGGGCTCCGGGACAAATTGCGGGCCTACCATAGTGCCCAACGCTCATGCGACAAGTCTGGGCCGACGCGGATGCCGCCTGTCGAAATGCAGTGCCTGACGGGGTCTGGGCTGGCGCGGCTTGCCGCGCCGCGTGAAAGGGATCAGCGCGGCAGGCGCTTCAGCTCGGCGCGCGCCTGCTCGGCCAGCGGGGCATCGCCGTGGCGCGCAATGAAGAGCTCGAGCGCCTCCCGCGTTCCCGTCCGGCGGGCGGCTTCGTACTCCTCGGCGACCGCGGCGGAAGGATCGCGAGCCATTGGCATGGAGGGGGCGCGGCCCGCCTTGCCGCGGTCCTTGCCGCCGTCCTTGCCGTTTTCATCCGCGTTGGCCTTCACGACCATGACAGGCTGTTCTCCAATGGACAGACGATCCGGCCCGGCGACCACCGCGAGGACGCCGACGAGACCGGCCGAGAAGGAGCCAAGTTTCATGATTCTCCTCTGGAGATCATCAAGCATGCGGAAGCTCGCATCCCGTGCTCGGTCCCGTTTGACTACGGAATGGCCTGGCCCGTATGATTACGGGATTTGATGGCTAGCACAATTTTATGGAAGGGGCCCGCACGCAGGCGCCAAATTTAAGCCAAACGTTTACCTCTGAAGCTAGAATCACACGCCTTCGCCCGAATCGCGCGGGTAGCTCCGGAGAATCCATTGGCCACCGCTGTCACCGTCAGTGCCACCAATAACGCCGAGATCGACGGCCTGCTGTCGGGCGCCAAATGGTCCGGCACGATCACCTACAGCTTTCCGGACTCGCCCAGCGACTACGCCAATCCCTACAGCGGCGGCTACAGTGAGCCGACCACGTCGGGCTTTGCCTCGGCGCCGAGCCAGATGCAGTCGGCGATCAACTACGCGATCGGACTAATCCTCGGCTACACCAACGCCACTATCCAGTACGCAGGGACGAACGGCGCCGACATCATGGTCGCGCAGTCACCTTCGGCCAATCCGACCTCCTACGCCTATTACCCCGGCAACTACGCGTCCGGCGGCGATGTCTGGTTCGGGACTCAGTACAATTACTCGCTTGCCGCGCTCGGCAATTACTATTTCACCACCGCGCTGCACGAGCTCGGCCACGCCCTCGGCCTCAAGCACAGCCAGGAAACGGGCGGCGTCGCCAACGTCGCTGTGCCGAGCGCGCACGACGACAGCGAATACACCGTCATGAGCTATCGCAGCTATGTCGGCGGCTCGACCACGTCCGGCTACACCAACGAGGCGTACGGATTTTCGCAGACCTATATGGCCAACGATATCCTCGCGCTCCAGACGATGTACGGCGCGGACTACACGACCCAGAGCAGCAACACGGTCTACACCTGGAATCCGACCACGGGACAGGAATTCATCAACGGCGTGGGGCAGCTCGCGCCGGGCGGCGGCGTCGGAGGCTCGGCCAATCGCATTTATGAGACGGTCTGGGACGGCGGCGGCGTCGATACCTATGACCTGTCGAACTACACGACGAACCTGAGCATCAACCTCAATCCGGGTGCGGCGTCGGTGTTCTCCTCCGTGCAGCTGGCCAATCTCGGCAATGGCCATTACGCATCGGGCAACGTCTACAACGCCTATCTCTATAATGGCGACGCGCGCTCCTACATCGACAACGCCATCGGCGGGTCCGGCAACGACACGCTGGTGGGCAACGCGATCGCCAACGCGCTGAACGGCGGCGGCGGCAACGACACGATCACGGGGGGCGCGGGCAACGACGCCATCAATGGCGGCGCGGGCACCGACACCGCGGTGTATTCGGGCAGCCGGGCCAACTATCTGATCTCGTACAACGCGACGACCCAGACGTTCACGGTGACCGACCAGCGCAGTGGCGCGCCCGATGGCACCGACACCGTCACCGGCGTCGAAAATTTCCAGTTTGCCGATGGCACGGTCGCCAGCACCAGTCTGATGGCAATCGTGATCGAAGCGCTCGGATCGACCAGCCTGGTGCTGTCCGGCGGCAATTATCACCTGAACAGCATCGCAACCGACACCGGCCCCATCGTGAAATATGCGGGCAATGCGGTGATCGCCGCGAATTGGGGATCGTGGACCGTCATTGCCGCGGAGCAGGTGACGGGCGGCGGCTACGATGTCGTCTGGAGGGATTCGGCGAGCGGCCATTATTCGGTTTGGAGCACGGACAGCGGCGGCAACTTCGTCACGACTCTCGGCTCTGCTCCCGACATGCTGGGGACCGATCCGTCCCTGAAAGCGCTGGAGTCGGTACTGCATCAGGATCTGAACGGCGACGGCACGATCGATGTCCCCGTTGTCCCCGTCACCAGCAGCACGACGATCGAAGCGCTCGGATCGACCAGCCTGGTTTTGTCCGGCGGCAATTACCACCTGAACAGCATCGCTAGCGGCACCGGACCTACCCTGAAATATGCGGGCTCTGCGGTGATCGCCGCGAATTGGGGATCGTGGACCGTCATTGCCGCCGAGCAGGTGACGGGCGGCGGCTACGATGTCGTCTGGAAGCATTCGGCCACCGCCCACTATTCGGTCTGGAGCACGGACAGCAACGGCAACTTCCTCACGACTCTCGGCTCGGCTCCCGAGATGCTGGGGAGCGATCCGGCGCTGAAAGCGCTGGAGCCGACGCTTCATCAGGATCTCAACGGCGACGGCACGATCGATGTGCCCGTTGTTGTCCCCGTCACCAGCGGCACGACGATCGAAGCGTTCGGATCGACCAGCCTGGTTCTATCCGGCGGCAATTATCACCTGAACAGCATCGCCACGGACACCGGCCCCATCCTGAAATATGCGGGCAATGCGGTGATCGCCGCGAATTGGGGATCGTGGTCGGTCATCGGCGCCGAGCAGGTGACGGGCGGCGGCTACGATGCCGTCTGGAGGGATTCGGCGAGCGGCCATTATTCGGTTTGGAGCACCGACAGCAACGGCAACTTCCTCACGACTCTCGGCTCGGCTCCCGAGATGGCGGGGAGCGATCCAGCGCTGAAAGCGCTGGAGCTGACGCTTCATCAGGACCTCAACGGCGACGGCACGATCAGCGGCCCCGTCACCAGCAGCACGACGATCGAAGCGCTCGGATCGACCAGCCTGGTTCTGTCCGGCGGCAATTACCACCTGAACAGCATCGCAACCGGCACCGGCCCCATCCTGAAATATGCGGGCTCTCCGGTGATCGCAGCGGATTGGGGAGCGTGGACGGTCATTGCCGCCGAGCAGGTGACGGGCGGTGGCTACGACGTGGTCTGGAAGCATTCGGGCACCGGCCACTATTCGGTCTGGAGCACGGACAGCACCGGCAACTTCCTCGCAACTCTCGGCTCCGCTCCCGAGATGCTGGGGAGCGATGCAGCGCTGAAGGCACTGGAGCCGACGCTCCATCAGGATCTCAACGGCGACGGCGCCGTCGGCGCAGCGCCTTGGACCGACGGATTCGCGTTCAATTCCGTTCAGGGGGGATCGTCATTCTCCAGCTCGCCGGATGTGCCCGACCCCATGCCCGATTGGGCTGGCGCGCAGGCCACGCCCTCGGTGTCGGCATCCGTCGAGACGCCGACGAATCACGATGCCACGGCGCATGACCTTCTCCACAATGTGCTGAGCCTGGGCTTCCTGCTCGCCTGACGATGCGCGTCTCGTCGCCCGGAACCGGTATGCCCTCAGCGTGCCGCGAGCTCCGACATGGGGGCGCTTCGCGGATTGACGAGTGTACTGCCTGAGATAGCTGGGTGGTCAGTGTGACGGGGCGAAGTCGGGCACTATCGCCATGGTGACATAATGCCCCTGTTTTGCCCGATGTGTCAAAATCGCTTCGTAAAATCCGCAAAGCGCCCGCGGCCGGCGGCTAAGTCATTGACAAAGCTGTATCCGTCTACTTTGCATGGGGTTGTTTTCGCACTTTTTGTGAGATCGGCCTCGGATATGACGATTGTCGCGCGTTTGCTTGCCGGGAAGGATGCGGCTTGACCGACACGCAAACTGACGTGCCCGGCAAGTCCGACGGTGCGAGCGGCGTCGGCCGCGCCCGCCGGCTGGTGCAGGGCTGGTCCGCCAACCTCGTCCAGATGGTGCTGGGGCTGACCCAGCAGCTGTTGCTGATCCCCGCGTTCCTCCACGTCTGGAGCGGCGACATGCTGGCGGCGTGGTTGACGATCTACGCGGCCGGCAGCCTCGTCGTCGTCGCGGACGCAGGATTGCAGCTTCGCGCGATCAACCGCTTTCTCGCCTTCAAGTCCTGCGCCGATTGCGACGGGCGCACGGCGTATTTCTATTCAGCCCTGCTGCGGATCTATCTCGCGATCATTGCGGGGCTCGGTGTCCTCTTGTGCGCGGCCGTTGTCCTGGCGCCGCCATCGGTGGTGCTCGGCTTTCACGCGACGCCGACATTCGATGCCGCGATGCTGGTGATGATTGTGGGCATGCTCCTGACCTTGCCCGCCAACCTCGTCTCCGGCCTCTATCGCGTGCGCGGGCGGTATGGCCGGACGGTCTGGCTGCAAAACGCTGCCCTGCTGCTCGGACAAATCGCGCAGCTCGCTGCACTGGCGACGTTCGGCAGCCTGCTCGCGGTCGCGATCGCCTTCGTGTCGATGCAGCTCCTGTTCGCGGTCTTCCTCGCTGCGTTCGACGCGCCGCGATTGTTTCCGTTCCTGCGCCGTGCCGGCAGGCGGCCATTCGTGTCGCCGTCCCTGCGCTGGAGCATCGGGCAGTTCGGCCGCGCGCTGCCTTTCGCGGTCGCCAATATCACCGAGCTCGCGCTGGTCAACGTTCCGGTGCTGCTCGTGTCCGCGCTGGTCACCAACCGCGTCGCGGTGGCGCAATGGGGCCTGACGCGCGTGATCGCGAGCCTGGTCCGCGGCCTCTGCCTCCAGGTCACGCTGCCGCTTGCCGCCGAGCTCGGCCACGACCATGCGATCGGCGACAAGGAGCGGCTGCGCCGGCTCTACGCCCATGGCTCGGTGTTCGTGACCGCCCTTGCGTGCTTGATCGTCGCGGGCCTGCTGCCGTTCTGGTCCGATTTCTTCGCGCTGTGGACCCATGGCAGCATCCCCTATGACGCGCCGCTCACGGTGACGCTGCTGCTCGGTTCGGCTGCGGTCGCGCCCTCGCTGCTGGCGCTCGGCTTTGCCAACCACAGCAATCGCGGCGAGCTCTTGATCCGGACCAAGGGACTTCAGCTCGTCGTCTTCCTGGTGCTGTCCTTCGTCCTGATCCCGCGGCTCGGACCGCTCGGCGCCGCGCTCGCCGTGGTCGCGAGCGACATGCTGGTCCAGTTCGGTCTGCTCGCATTGATGGTCATGCAGCAGACCCTGCATCATCCGTTCAGGCACATCGCCTTCCTGATGCTGCTGGCCGTTGGCGTCGTGGCGTCGGGCTGGCTGATCGGGCTCGCGATCACCGCGCTCGTGCCGGGGAGCGGGCTCGTGCATTTTATCGTAGAGTGCGCGATCTGGCTGTTCGTGGTGGGCCTGCTCGCAAGTCCGCTTCTGAACGCGGCCGTGCGCGCGCGTTTGCGGGCGCTGGTTCCGGCCTAGCCGGTCGTATTCAACGCGCGGTCAGCGCCAGCCGGTGCTTCAGCCGTTCGAGATGGCGGGCGAATTGCCGATGCCCGGCCTCGGTCTCCCCGGCAAACTGCGCGAGCCGCAGTTGCCCGGCCGTGCGCAGCCGCTCGCGCGTGCCGTCGGTGCGAAGGGCGACGATCGCGTCCGCCAGCGAGCGCGGATCGTCATAGTCGAACAGCAGCGCGGCATCGCCGGCCTGCGCCTTGAAGGCCTCGGGATAGATCACGGGCGTGCCGACCGCCCAGGCCTCCATCGGCGGCAGGTTGGTCGGGCCGAAATAGCTCGGCATCGCCAGCGCCGCGGCGCCGCGGTAGAGCGCGCCGAGCTCTGCGGACTCGACGAAGCCGATGATGGCGATCTGATCCGACAATCCGTAAGTGCGGATCGCGGCGTTGACTTTGTCGCGGCCGCCGCGGTCCGAGCCGCACAGCACCAGCCGTTCGGTGATGCCGCGCTCGCGCAGCAGCGCGAGCGCGGCGAGCAGCGTCATGTGGTTCTTGTGCGGCCAGAACTGCGCTGGATAGAACAGATAGCCCGGCTCGAGCCCGTACTTCGCCAGCACCGCCGCATCATCGGGTGCGTCAGGTGCAGACTGGCTGACATAGGCCGAAGGCGAGAACGGGATGCAGACCGCGCGCTCCCGTTCCATGGCGTAGCGACGGCAGAGATCGTCGATCAGCTCGGGCGCATTGACGATCACGACCGCCGCCTTGGTGCTCGCGAGGCCGAACAGGATCTCGCGGCGCTCGAACTCGCCGAAGGTCCGGACCTCCGGAAACTCGGGCGCGTCGCGATGGCAACCGTCGAAGATCGTGATGATGAAGGGCAACTGGTAGAGCAAGAGGTGCCGCTTCGAGGTCGAGGTGAAGTGCACGACGTCGATGCCGTCGCGGATCAACGCGCGTTCGAACGGCGATCTCAGCTTCAGCGCGATCTGGACGAGATCGAACGGCCCGCAATATTTCAGGAACAGGAAGGCATAATCGAGCACGCCGAACTTGAGCAGGCGGGCCGCGACGCCGAATTCCTTCAGGATGTCCAGCGTCTTCGGATAGGGCGAGTACACCACGATCTCGTTGCCGGAGGCGGCCGCCCAGTCGCGCAGCCAGAGCAAATCGTTGAGCGGCTGCTGAAAGCCGCCACCGACCTCGAGCGCCTGCTCCAGCATGACGGCGAGCCGCAGGGGTCTCACGGCGTGCCGCTCTTTCTGGCGACCGCGTAGGCGGCCCAGCTCTTCGTGTGCGGTGCGTCCTGTGTCAGCCAGGCGGCGTGGACGGCGGGCCGAAAGCCGCTCGCCTCGAGCGCCGCATCGATCTCGAACGGAAACCAGTAGCGCAGGTGGTGCGCTTCCTCGACACGCCGGATCGTGGCACGATCCGTGTCCTCGCAGAACAACGTGTAGTTCACGGTGACGGTCGCGGCCTGCTCGTCGTGGTCGGATTGCGCGATGCGGGTGAGGCGCAGCGGCTTCTGCTCGATCACCTTGACCCTGGTCTCGACGCCCTGCGCCAGCACGGCGCCGCCGTACCAATAGTCGAAGAAGAACACGCCGCCGGGCTTCAATGCGGCGTGCGCGGTGCGAAACATGGCCGCCAGCGCATCGCGGCTGGTCTGGTAGCTCGCGACGTGGAACAGCGACACCACCGCGTCGTAGTCGCGCTCGGGACCAGCTTCACGGGCATCGCCCTGCCGGAACGGAATCGAAAGGCCGGCCTGCTCGGCGCGGGCCTTGGCACTCGCGATCATTTCGTGGCTGAGATCGATGCCGGCAACGGTCCAGCCCTCGCGCGCGAAGGCGAGCGCATGCAGGCCGGTGCCGCAGCCGAGATCGAGCAGCCTGCCCGAGGCGACGCCGTGGTCGCGCAGTCGCGCTTCGACGAATGCCGTCTCCGCCGCGTAGTCCTTGTCCCGGTAGAGGAGATCGTACCAGGGCGCGTATTCGGCGAACACCGTCACGCCAAAATCTCCTTCAGCGCCTGCGCGGACCGCGCGATCTCGTCGTCGGTCAAGGCAAGGCCGCTCGGCAGGTAAAAACCGCGGCGGGCGATGTATTCCGCGTTCGGATGGGATTCGTCGCGCATCAGTCCCATCCGGCGCAGCACCGGCTGCTCGTGCATGCACCAGAAGAACGGCCGCGTTCCGATGCCTTTTTCGCCGAGGCGGCGCATCGCTTCCTTGGCGTCGAACGGCACGTCGTCGTTCAGCACGATGCCGTAGACCCAGTAGATGTTGTCGGCATAGCCGGTGCGGGCAACCGGGCGGCGGATGCGGTTGAGGCCCGCAAGATGCTCGTCATAGAGCCGGCCGATCCGGCGCTTGATCTCGACCGTGCGCGGCAGGCGCTCGACCTGGGCGACGCCGAGCGCGGCCTGGAGGTTGGTCATGCGCGCGTTCCAGCCGAGCTCCTCGTGGACGAAACGCTGCTGCGGCTGGAAGCAGAGATTGCGCAGGCCTTGCAGGCGGTCGGCGAGCGCGTCGTCGTCGGTGAGGATCATGCCGCCTTCACCGGTCGTGACGTGCTTGTTGGGATAGAAGCTGAAGGTCGAGACGTCGCCGAAGCCGCCGCATGGCGCGCCGCGATAGGTCTGGCCGTGCATCTCGGCAGCGTCCTCGATCACCTTCAGGCCGTGCTTGCGTGCGAGCGCCAGGATCGGATCGAGATCGACCGGCAGGCCGTAGATGTGAACCAGCATGATCGCGCGCGTGCGCGGCGTGATTGCGGCTTCGACGCCCTCGGCCGTCATGTTCCAGGTCGCGGCGTCGCAGTCGACACCGACAGGCACGAGGCCGGCGCGGACGATCGCGGCAGCGCAGCTGATGATCGTGAAAGTCGGGATGATGACCTCGGAGCCTTGCTCGAGGCCGAGCGCATGCACGGCGATGTCGAGCGCGACCGAGCCGTTGGTCACCGCGATGCCGTGGCGCCGGCCTGCAACCTCGGCCATCGCCTGCTCGAAGCGCTTGATGAACGGTCCTTCCGACGAGATCCATCCGGTCCGGATACATTCGGCGAGATAGTCGGCCTCGTTGCCGTCGAGCAGCGGCGTGTTGACGGGAATGAACGGCGCAGTCACTGGCCCGGGCCCTTGATCCGGATTTCGGACCGGGAGACTTCGGCAAACCGCGTCTTGTCGTCTTCGCCGGAATAGGGACCCTGCTTGATCTCGAACATCTCGAGCGGTTCGAGCACATGGAAGCCGTGGGCGCCGCTGCAGAGCAGGATGATGTCGCCGGCACCGAGCACGCGGCTTTCGAGATAGTTCTCCTCCACGGTGTAGAAATCGACCTGGAGCTTGCCCTTCTGGATCAGGAGCGCTTCCTGGGTGTAGTGCACCTCACGCGTCACCTTGTTGTGGCGATGCGGCTCGATGCTCTTGCCCTTCGGATGGCTCATATAGGCGAGCTGCTGCGACAGTTCCGGCGACGAGAAGAAATGGATACCCGGCTCGCGGAACGAGGCGCGCACGATGATCGCGTAGAGCTGGTCGCCGAATCGAACATGTTCGACGTGTTCCATCCTGAGCCTCGAAAAAAACGCTGTAATTAGAGTGACATAACGGTCTCGCTGCGCACTTTGGCCATTTTGGCCGGGACCGTCAAGGGCGGACGGACGATGGCAATCGTCATGCCGGCCGGCCGGGATTTAACCGACGAAGGCCAGGATCTCCTCGACGCGCCGGCGGAAGGTATGGGCCGCAAAGGTCCTGGCCTGTCCCGCCTTCGCGATGTACAGGCGCGCCGCGTCGTCGGCGAGATAGCGTTCGATCTGCGCAAGGCAGTCCTCGACCGTGCGCCATGCCGCGACCTCGCGTTCGGGCGCGAACAGCGTATCCAGGTTGTCCTTGAAGTCGGTGAGCAGGAAGGCGCCGACGCCGGTCGCTTCGAACAGCCGCGCATTGCCGGCCTCGCGGCCGGCCATGTCGATGTGCGAGTTGAGCGTAACGCGCGAGGCGCGCAGCGCCTGGTACATCTCCACGCCCCAGACCTCGCCCTGGTAGCAGCGGTGCAGCGGCGAGGAGGCCGGAAGGGTGTGCAGGCCGCTGCCGAACAGTTTGAGATCGTAGCGCCGTGCCACAGCCTCGAGCTGCGCGACGCGGAGCTGGTGATCCGCCGAGACCGCGCCGACGAAGGTGACGTCGAAATTCTGCGAGGGCGACGGAGGCAGGGTGTCGAGGATCGTGGGCTCGAAGGCGAGATGGACGACCTCGGCGCGTGCACCGTGCTGGCGGAAGAAGTCCACCACCGCCGCCATCTGCGAGATCATGAGGTCGTAGACCGACCAGTCCTCGCCGCGCGAGGGCGAGATGCCGACCTGGCCGATCAGGATCGGGCGGCCGATCTGCTTGATCCGGCGTGCAAGGCGCGTGTCGACGTGAAACAGATCCTGGTTGAGGACGAGATCGGGTTTGAAGTCCTCGACCTGCGCCAGCAGGATAGTTTCGGCTTCCGCGTCGAGACGCGGGCTGAGGCCGACCTTGCGCGCGAGCGGTCTCAGCACCGGCTTGAACGGCGCGACCGCGCGTTGCAGCCAGCCGGGAACGGCATCGCGCGCGGCCGGCGCGCCGGGCGGCGGCGGCTCGGTGACGGCAAGGCCATGCTCACGTGCCCAGGCTGCCCGCATCCAGGGATTGTTGACATGGATGTCGGCGGCGACGTGCCCGAGGCCGGCGAAATTGCGCGAGTAGAAATCGGCGACGCCGAACAGGCTGGCGTTCCGCGCCGCCATCTGCGCCGCATAGGGCTCGTTCTCGAGACCCGGCCGGCGCCGGTAGAGCCAGGAGAGGAAGCGAGGATAGTCGGCGTTGAGGATCAGGATGCGCACGGCGTCACGACTTCGGTTCGAACAGGCTGCGGGGCATCACGTACCAGAGCAGGAACAGGATCGCGATGCCGTGGGTGAGCATGGCAACCGAGAGCGGCACGTTGAGCAGGACGTGCGGCAGCACGCCTGATGACATCAGGACGAAGCGGGCCGGAAGTCCTGCGGAGGCACGGTTGCCGAGCGCCAGGATGAAGCCCGATGCGAGCGCCGTCAAAGGCGCGAGATAGAGGCCGACCGATGCGACCCCTTCGGTCGCAAACAGCGACGCATTCAGGTTGCCGAGGTCGTAGGCCTCCTGCATCACGACCGCCAGCGGCGCCTGGTAGGGACAATGCGTCAGCGGCTTGAGGACGGATATCTGGCAGAACCAGGTCAGCGGGTGGCTCGAGAAGAAATTGTTGTAGATGTCGAGGGCGCTGGATGCGGTCGCCATCATCCGGATGTTGACGAGGTCGAAATACTTGCCGGGAATGCTGTTGATGGAGGCGCCCGTCAGAACGATCAGGATGAGGCCAAGGAGCATCGGGACGAAGATCGAAGCGATGGCTGAAGTCCTCGCCTCCAGGAGGCGCGAGAGCACGGCCAGTACGATCAGCCAGGCGGGTGTGAAGAAAGCGAACTTCGTCAGCGTGATCGGGTAAAACAACAGGAGCAGGATCAGCACCAGGCCGGCGCGCCAGCGATGGCCGAGCAGCCAGTAGCAGGCGAAGGCGAACGGCAGCAGCGTGCTGGAGACCCAGCCGATGAGATATCGCACCGGGCCGGGAAAATCGAGCGCGCTACGGTAGTCGTAGATGTTCGCGATCGCGACCAGGCGGAAATTGTAGGTCGAGGCGACGGCAATGGTGCCGATGGAGATCACCAGGATAGCCGTGAGCAGATGCTCGAAGCCGGCATTCGACAATGTGATGAGCTGCCGCAGCGGCGCCCTGACGAACAGCACGGGCAGCAGGAAGAGCACCAGCGCCAACGCCGCCGAGATGCCCGCGAGCAATTGCGGGTAGCTGTAGTACGAGAACACGTCGATCCACAGGAAGCCGAGGATCATCGTGTAGAAATAGAACCCGGCGAAATAGCCGAAGCTGAAGCGGGCGACGACGAACAGCAGCGAAACGACGGAGAAGCCGAGCGCAACGATGACCGCGATCCAGACCCGCTCCGCGCTGAAGCTGATATAGTACTGGAAGGTCGCGACCTTGATCAGCGACAGGCAGGCGACGGCGCTGTGCAGCAGCACCAGGAGCGTCAGCGCAGCCTTCGAGTCCAGCCGCGACCGCAGGTCCCTGATGATGCCGGACGGTTCGCTCATGGCGGATAGGCTCGCTGCGGACGAGGGGAGTTGCGAGCGGATCAGGCGATTTCGAGCGAGTGCTTGAAATAGGCGATGGTCTCCTTCAAGCCGTCCTCGAGCGCGACCTTCGGCTCCCAGTTCAGCGCCGCCTTCGCCTTGGTAAGGTCGGGCTGGCGCTGGCGCGGGTCGTCCTGCGGCAGCGGCTTGAACACCAGCTTGGAGCGCGATCCCGTGAGCTCGATGACTTTCTCGGCGAGCTCGCGGATGGTGAACTCGTGATTGTTGCCGATGTTGATGGGGCCGGTGATGTCTTCCTTCGTCACCATCAGCCGCATGATGGCTTCGACGAGATCGTCGACATAGCAGAACGAGCGGGTCTGCCCGCCGTCGCCGAACACGCTGATCGGCTCGCCCTTGAGCGCCTGGACGATGAAGGACGACACCACGCGGCCGTCATTGGGCTGCATGCGCGGGCCGTAGGTGTTGAAGATGCGCGCAACCTTGATCGGCAGGCCGTGCTGACGCCAGTAGTCGAAGAACAGCGTCTCGGCGCAGCGCTTGCCCTCGTCGTAGCAGGAGCGGATGCCGATCGGGTTGACGTTGCCCCAATAATCCTCGGTCTGGGGATGGATCAGTGGATCGCCATAGACCTCGCTGGTCGAGGCCTGGAAGATGCGCGCCTTCAGCCGCTTGGCAAGGCCCAGCATGTTGATGGCGCCGTGCACCGAGGTCTTGGTGGTCTGCACGGGGTCGCGCTGGTAGTGGATCGGCGAAGCCGGGCAGGCCAGGTTGAAGATCGCGTCCACCTCGATGTAGAGCGGGAAGGTGACGTCGTGCCTGACCGCCTCGAACAGCGGATTTGCGATCAGATGGGCGATGTTGCGCCGGCTGCCGGTGAAATAATTGTCCGCGGACACCACCTCGGCCCCGGCATCGAGCAGCCGCTCGCAGATGTGCGATCCGATGAAGCCGGCGCCTCCGGTCACGAGGATGCGGCTGTTCTTGTAGCTTTCAAACGGCATGATCGGTTCCAGATTGTCCGCGGCGGGCGCGGGCTGAGTGGTATCGGCAACGGCCGGACTCGCCAATAGCCAAGTGGCCTTGGGCCGAGGTATTTAACTACCTCTACTGTGCATGGGGTTGTTTTCGCCATTTTTCAGACGGGTGGGCAGGGCGCCCGGCGCCGAGGCTAGAATTCCCGCCGCTTCAGCCAGGCCCGCGCGCCCCAATGGGCAAAACACCAGGCCGACCTGATCAGGGAGAGGTGCTCGACATTGCGGTAGATCTGCCAGACCCATTTGGCCGAGCGCGCCGGGCGGCTGGAGACCGAGGAGCCCCTGACGCGGTAGCGGGCAAGGTCCTCGTCGAGGCCGTACGCGGTGTGGCCGCGCTTGAGGATCGAGAGCCATAGGCAGAAATCGTCATAACCCTCGTTCTTCATCGCGATGGGACCCGCGATCTCGCGGTCGACCATCGCGGTCAGCGTCGCGATCGCGGTGTTTTTCAGGAGCTGACCATAGGTGAGTGAGGCCGGCACGGAGATCAGGCGTCCGGTGAGCGTGTTGGCCTCGTTGATGCGGCGGAAGGCGGTGTAGCTGAGGGCGGCCTGCTTCTCCCGAGCGAAGGCGAGCTGCCGCTCGAGCTTTTCGGGCAGCCACAGATCGTCACTGTCGAGGAAGGCGAGGTAGCGGCCCTGCGCCCGGTCGATCGCGGCCTGTCGCGCCAGCGCCGGGCCGCCGTTCCTGGCCTGCCGGATCAGCTTGACGCGAGGATCGCGCTCGCCAATCGCCGCGATGATCTCCGGTGTCCGGTCAGTCGAGCAGTCGTCGGCGATCAGGAGCTCCCAATCGGCAAAGGTCTGGCTCTGCACCGAGCGGATCGTCTCCTCGATCAGGCCTTCGACGTTCCAGGATGGTGTGATGATCGAGACGAGCGGCATGGCGGGTCCGTTCAATTCACGCGGGCGGGCTCGGCGATCGCGGCGCGCAAGGAGGCCGCGAACGTATCGAGCAGTTTGGGATCGCTGATATAGAGCTCGCCCGGGAACGACTTGCGCCACGCCGATTCGAAATAGGGCGCGCCCCTGGCCGGATCGAACGGCCCCACGCGCAGCGCCTCGCGCAGCCGCGCGGGCACGTCCGCCAGCCGATCGATCGCGTAGACCAGCGGGCAGGAGCGGTAGAACGCATCGCCCATCACCACGACCGGCTTGCCGAGCAGCAATGCTTCAGCGCCCGACTTGCTGTTGACGGAGATGACCGCATCGGCGCGGCTCAGCACGGTGTAATTGTTGGTCTGCGGCGGCAGCAGCACGAAATTGTCGAACCGGCGCGCCAGCTCGAACAGGCGGTCGGCCGAGATCGCGCCGATCTGGGCGGGATGTTCCTTGACCACCAGCACATGCGAGTCCGGGATCGTCCGCAGCAGGAAGTCGACGGTCGCGACCTGGTCGAGATAGTCGGGCGAGCGCAGCGTCAGCGCCATGTCGGCCGGAACGTGGAACGGATAGTAGACGAAGGGCACGTCCGGGATCGGCTTGTAGAGCTTGCGCAGCCGCGTCGCGTTGAGCGCCATCGCAGCGTGCACGCGGGCGTGGCGTAGATTGTGCCCGAACTCCTGATGCTTGCCGAGCGCGAACTGGTCCCACAGCTTTTCGGTGAGGCGGCGGGCGTTGCGCAGGTTCACGACCTTCTTGAAGGCCGCCGAGTAATGGTGCTGATCCTTCTTGGGGATGACGATCGCGCGCTGTGTCAGCGTATCGTCCAGATAGGCCCGCACCTCGGGGGACGTCGTATCCGCCGGCGCCGGCATCACGTCGGGCGCGGCGAGGCTGTCGGGCGTAAAATACATCCGGCCGCGAAAGAACGACGGTTCGATGAACCAGTTGCGGATGTTGCGACGCCTCGCGGCGTAGAAGCTCGCGATGACGGAGAGAAAGCCGCCCAGCTCCTGGACCAGCTCGACGGACCTGCCCTGCGCCTCCAGGCGGTCGAGCAACGCCTCCATGGCGTTGGCATAGATCATGAAGCGCCGGCGCAAAGCGGCAGTATCCCTGATACCGAAAGCAAAACGCTCATGGCTGAACAGGAAATTGGTCCCGTCGAGGCCGTAAGCGGCGACGCGCGCGTCGAACGCCCGGCGATCGTCGGGCGAGGGGCCGGCCTTGAGGCCCTCGCGGTACATGTTCGTGACGGGCACGCCCTCGGCCGCCGACATCTCGGCGCTGCGGTCGTCGAAGGCGAGCAACTCGACGTCCTGGCCCGCCGCGCGCAGCCGCTGTGCGACCGGAATCCAGAACCGGGTCTGGTATTCGGCAAGGGTGGTGATGAGAATGGTTTTTGCAGATGTGGCCATGAGTCTATCGGGCGGGTTCGATGGCTATGCTCGCGAGCGGCAGGCCCGTCGTCGCGCAGTGCGCACGTCTTGCCGTGAATTGCGCCGGGCTCGCGCGATCATGGGTCCCGATACGCTGAAGCAGGGTGTTGACGAAGATCGGCTCGATCCGCTTGTCGCGCCGGGCTGGATTGAACCAGCTGCGCAGCCGCTCCGTGACGGCCGATCCGAGCACGGCGCTGGCGGCGCCCTTGACGATCTGGCCGATGCTCGGCTTGTCGCGCGTGCCCTTCACGGTCGCCAGCAACGAGACGTAGGGCCGGCGCGAGCCTGCGGTGCGGGTCAGGACATCGGCGACGCGTTCGGCGGCCAGTCCATCGTTGAGATGGAAGAAAGCCTCGATATCGGCAGCGTGAACGCGTGCGAAATCGAAGGTCTCGGTCTCGCGCTCGATGTGATCGATCGCGCCGAGCAATTCCTCGAACGAGGCGACCGACCGGCTCACGCGCGCGGGCAGCGCGGCGTGTCCGGCGGTCGTCGGTGTGTTCAGGTAGTCGAGCTGGAGCGGAAGCTTTCCGAGCAGGACCGATTCGACGGCCGTGCCACAGTTGAGGTGAACGACTGCGGCCGCATTGCGGATGCGGTCGAGCACGCTGCCGGTGCCGTCGACCAGGACGTTGGCGTGGCGCGAGAGCGCGTTGCGATAGACGTCCTCGCTCTCGAAAGGATGCGGACGCACGAGGATGTTGCGGTCGGGCCGCGCCGCGGCGAGCCGGTCGATCTCGGCGAGATAGTTGCTGAAGACCTGCTTCAGGTCCGCGATGAAGCGATCGACATAGGCACCGTCCCAGCCGGCCCGCACCATGGCCTCGCGCTCACCGCCCGGCTTACCCGTAAAGCGTGAATTGATCAGCGGGAAGTTGGCGTTGACGAGCAGATAGCCGCGCGGCTCGCCGTCGAGAAGCGCGCGCCAGCGCGGGGCCGCAAAGTCGAAGCGCGGGCATCCGGTGAGGTGCAGCTGCTCCGGCTTCATGGTTTCCGCCGCCAGGAAGGCATCGTGGAGCCGGCTGCCCCAGAAGAAATAGCCGGCCAGGATGGCGGCGTAGCCACTTTGCCTGATGTGTGCGGCCATCGCCGGCGGCGAGTTGCCACCCGTCTCCGCAAGCACGCCGCCTTCGGTGTCGAGCACGTACAGCGCGAGGCCGGCCTTGGCGAAGCTGCGCATCAGGTCGAGATTGACCGGCCGCGCGTAGTTGACGACCAGCGCATCGAGCCCGAGCCGCGGGACATCGACTGCCTGCTCATACATCGGCACCAGCATGACAGAGACGCCACGCCGCGCGAGCTGATAACCGAGCATGACCGCCCCCGGCAGGTCACGCTTGGGGTGATCGACCACCAGGCCTATGCGCACCGTTCGCGTCTCCTCGTGGACTCAACCAAGGCGGTCATAGGTCTCCCGAACATGCTGGGCGAAATAGAGAGCTAGGTCGAGGCCCAGCCGAAGCGATGGCCCAGTTCCGCGAAGATCGCCCGTTGGCGCTCTTCCAGAACGAGGAAATATTGCAGGGACCAGCTCACGACGCAAAATGCGGCGATCGCAAGCCCAAGTCCCCAGAAGCCGTCGATGGCGACGTAGTCGGCAAGCTTGAGCAGCAGCAGGCTGACGACCGCGAGAATGACGGCTTGGGCGAGAAGTGCTCTGAGGAGGCGGTGGGAGTCAAGCTGCAACCCGCGGCTCACGGCGCCGATCTGCAACGGTAGAATCGCGGCGTTGCCGACCACCTGCCCGAGGATCAGCGCGCGCTCATCGAACATGTGCAGCGTCGCAACCGCCACCACGGCCCAGACCGCCAGTTGATAGATCATCAGCCGGTTCAGGCGCGATTGCACGTCAGTGCGTGTCAGGAACATGACGTTGCCAAACGCGAGGTACTGAGCGCAGATCGGCACCACGAAGCTCAGGCCCATCCAGACCGCGTAAGGAGCCATCTGCGGCCCGATCCATGCCTGCATGATCTCGGGCGACAGCACGGCGGCCGCCATCAGCGGCGGCACCGTGAACATCGGCAGGATGACGAGGCCGAACTCGCCGAGCCGCTGGAAGGCGTCGGCGTTGCCGCGCTCGTCCAGACGGCTCGCCACCGGCAGCAGCGCCGACGTCAGCAGGCCGACGACGACCTTGGAGACCCGCGATAGCCGGACCACGGTGTCGTACACGCCGACGCCCTTGGGTCCGAACAACAGGCCGACGAGGAAGGGTTGGACCGGCAGCGCGAGGCCGCCGGTCAGCTTGCCCTGCGCGAACAGCGCGCAGCGGTGGAACAACTCGCGCCGGATCGGCGCGTCCCACATCGCGAGCCGGACCTTGCGCACGACGGCGACGAAGGCCGCGATGAACACCAGACATGCACGCGTCAGGGTGCTGGCGAGATAAATATAGGCCACGACTTCGAACGAAGCCGCGGCATTGGAGGCCCAGATCGTGCCGGCGACATAGATGATGGTGGAGCCCACCTCCGCCAGCCGCAGCACGTTGTAGCGCTCAAAGCCCTTGACGATGCCTTCCCAGACCAGCGCCGGGATCAGCACCAGATTGGCCAGCGCGGTGTAGCGCAGGATCTGCGAGAACCGATCGACATGGACGGGATCGACGCGGAGCGCGATGCTGAGATAGGGCGCGCTGATCCAGATCGCGACGGCAAGAAGCGCGCCGAGGCCGGCGGCCATCGCGGTCAACAGCGCAAGCTGCTGGCCAGCGCGGTGCCAATTGCGGTGCTCGCGTGCGCGCGCCACCGCCTGCGTCGTGACCTCGGACAGGCCGAGATCGAGCAGGCCCATCATGCCGCTCGGCAGCAGGATGCGCGCCAGCACGATGAGGCCGAACTCGGTCACGCCCCAGGTCCGGATGATGACGGGAATGACAATCAGCCCGAGCACGGCCGCGACCCCGAAGGCCGCGCTGGAGATCACCGTATTGCGGATCAGCTGTTTGAGCATGCGCTGCTGCTTACCACGCGCTCAGTCCGCCATCGACCGCGATGTTCTGGCCGGTCACGTAGGACGCAGCATCCGACACCAGGAACAGCATCGTCCCCACCATCTCGTCCGCACGGGCCATGCGGCCGAGCGGAATGCGGGCACCGTAACGCTGCTTGAAGGTCTCGTTCTGTCCGCTCTCGACCCCGCCCGGGGTGAGCGTGTTGACGCGGACGCCTTTGGCTGCCCAGTAGGTCGCAAGGTGCTTGGTCAGGCCGATGACGCCGGCCTTGGACGCGGTGTAGACCGCCGGCGTATTGATGGCGCGGCCGAGATATTCGGAGCCTTCGTAGATGCGCTGGTCGGGGGCCATCAGGCCGTAGATCGAGGCGGTCTGCACGATGGCGCCATAGCCGTGCTCGGCCATTCGGCCGCCGAACACCTGCGCGACGTTGAACATGCCGTCGAGATTGACCGCCATGATCTCCCGCCAGATATCCTGCGAATATTCTTCGACGGGCGCGAAGAAGGCGTCGACATCGCGGGTCTTGCTCGCGGCGTTGTTGAGCAGGATCGAGACCGGTCCGAGGTCGGCTTCGATCGCATCGGCGGTGTCGCGCACGGAGCTGGGCTCGGTGATGTCGCAGCCATAGCCTCTGGCGCGGACGGAGTGGCGTGAGGTGAGGTCGGCTGCCGCCGCATCGGTCGCGGCCTGATCGAGATCGACGATCGCCACATTGGCGCCGAACTCGGCGAGGCCTTCGGCAAAGCGGCGTCCGAGGATGCCGCATCCGCCGGTGATGACGGCCGTGCGGCCGGTCAGATCGAACAGAGCCTTGAAGCTCGTGGTCATCGCTTGGCCTCCTCAGGCCGGCATTCGTTGGCGCAGCAACAATTCAACCAGCGCAAAATCGAGATCGGAATCGATGTCGATCGAGCGTTCTTCCGGCATCTCGAACAGACGCGTGTCCGGATAGAAGACTGCCGGCCTCTCCAGGAATGACGCGACGCGCCAGACGTAGATCGACGCGTTCATGTCGAAGCAGCGCGGCGCATCCTGCCGGCGCGTGATCGGAGGATCGGCAGATTTGGAGAGACCAACGCTGCCGTCGGTGCGCTGCTCGACCAGGTTGAAATAGGGCGAGCGGCGGGCCGGCGCGCCGGTGATGACGTTGGGTGCGCCGGACTGACGTAGCAGATCCACCGCGCCGGCGATGTCGGAGGCAAGCCTGAGCGGCGAGGTGACGTCGAGATCGACGAAGATCTCCGGCGTCCTGCCCGTTTGCGCGATGGCCTGTTCGAGACAATGGCGGATCGCCGGCAGCTTCGGCGCGGTATCGGTCGCCATCTCGTCCGGACGCTTGACCGCAATGTCGGCGCCGGCCTTCAGCGCCGCCTCGAGCAACGCGTCTGAATCGCTGCTGAAGGCGATTGCATCGAACAGGCCGGTCTCGCGCGCCTGCGCGATGCTCCACGCGAGCACCGGCTTGCCGAGGAGATCGCGCGCATTCTTGCCGACGACCCCTTTCGAGCCGCCCCGCGCGCAGATCGTGCAGAGCAGGCTCATGGCGATATCCAGGTCTTGGTGCGCAGCGCGCGCTCGCTGGCGTCGATCAGGTGCACGACGCCGAGTGCCTCGGGCAGGGAGCAGACCGGGCGTGCGCCCCGCATCGCCGCGACATGCATGTCGCGATAGCTCTGGTCGCGCTCGCTGGCAAAGTCCGTCGCCTTGCCGTTGACGACGAGGCGGCTGCCGACGAGGTCGGCCTCGATGGTGTCGTCGTCGACATTGACGCGAATGCGGCGGATGCCCTGGCGGTCGAGATAGTCCATGTGCACGTGGACCGATGGCGCCCGCTGCATATCGAGCAGCAGGTCGAGGTGATCATCGACGTCGATGTCGCGTGCGCCGGACGCGCCGCCGAGGGCGGCGACACGATGCCACGGCCCGAACAGCCACAGGAGATAATCCAGCTCGTGGCTGAGATCCCTCAGGACGCCGCCGCCGGCGTCAACCGTTGCGGATGCGGTCGTGCGATGGTCGCGGCCGGGCCGCCAGTCCCTGATGTCCTGGCCGACATAGGCGGCGACCGTGATCACCTCGCGCCCGCGCAATCTTTCGACGAGAGCCGTCATGACCGGATGGAAGCGAAGATTATATCCGACGCTGACATGGGCGAACGGATATTTCGGCGGAGCCGCCGCTGTTGCGAACAGCGGCTTCTCGACCAGAACCGCGCCGCGGAAGCCGGCCTGCCCGAGCTCTTGCAGGTCGTCGGCATGGCGTGCGGTCTCGGTGGCAATCACTGCGTAATCCGGATGCGCGCCGGCGACAGCCTGCGCGATCGACCCATAGTCGCCGCCATCACGGCGGCTCACGGTCGCGACCCGAAGGCCAAGCTCACGCAGGATCCGCGCATGCCTCGTGCCGATCGAGCCGAGGCCGATCACGACGGCGGTTGTCGAGGTCACGGGAAGACCTCGTGAAACTCCGCATGCGCCTGCTCGAAATCCTCCAGGCGGCCGATGTCGAGCCAGTATTCGCGGATCGGATAGACCGCGACGCGTCCCTTGCCGGCGATCACGCGCTCCAGCACGGTCGGCATGTCGATGCTGACGCCGGGCGCGACATGGTTGAAGACGGAGCTTCCAATCACATAGATGCCGGCGCTGACGAACCAGCTTTCGGTCGGCTTCTCGCGAATGGCCTGGAGAAAGCCGTCCGAGGTCGAAACCACACCATACGGGACGTGCACCTTGTGCTCACGAACGGCCATCGTCGCGTCCGCCGGCGTTCCGTTGTGGAAGTCGAGCAGCGCCCCATAGTTGATCGTGGTGAGGATGTCGCCGTTGGTGACGATCATCGGCAGATCCGGCGGCGTCGCAAAGAGCCCGAGCGCGCCGGCGGTGCCCAGGCGCTCGGTCTCGTGCACGTACTGGATATTGGCGCCGAAGGCGGCGCCGTCGGCGAAGTAGTCCTTGATCGTCTCGGCCTTGTAGTTGACCGAGATGTAGATGTTGCGAAAACCCTGCTGCACCACGTTGCGGACGATCGTCTCGAGCAGCGGCCGGCCGCCGACGTTGAGCATGGGCTTCGGGACGTCGCGCGTCAGCGCGCCCAGGCGCTCGCCGAGGCCGCCCGCCATGATCAACACCGGATTTGCGTTATGGCGCGGCTCGAGCAGCTCATCGAGCGTCTCGACCACGACCAGATGGCCGCCTTCGTCGACGAGCGGGAGCTGCTTGATCGACTTTTGCCGCATCAGATGCAGGCGGTCGTCGCGCGGCAGCGTCGCAGGTGCCGACACCGGCGCGCGGTTCATGATGTCGGTCGCAAGCCCCGTCAGCGGAATGCCGCGCAGCAGCCCGCGCCTGACATCGCCGTCGGTGACCACGCCGAGCAGGCGGTTCTGGTCGTCGAGCACCAGCGCAATCTGGATGCTGCCGCTCTCGATCGCGGCGATGGCCTCGCCCACGGTCGCCTGCGTTCCGACGACGGCTTTACGCCAGGATTTCATGGCAATCTGCCTCGTATACGCCAGATATCGGGGGGCGGCCCACGGCTGAGCCTGCTATATCGCGGCTGCGAGAGGCGCCGTCAACCCCGGCGTTTCGTGGGCCGAATCAGTGGTTTGAAGACCCGCCGCCGGCCGCTGCGATCGACGCACGCAGGCGGCGGCGAGCAGGCGCGGGGGCCTGCCAAGCCGCGTCGCTAAACTGGATCGTCCGGCTCGAGCGCCCGCGGCGCCGCCGTTCCGATCAAGGACCAATAGTCGATCGGCGGCCGGCCTGCGCCCGGCCGCTTGGCGGTGATGTCGGCCGGGCCGATGATCTCGCCGGCCCGCAGTGCGCGTGTCGCCACGATGCTCTTGCGCGCCACCGGCACATTCCTGATCTCTGACTCTTTCGGCGTCTTCACGCCGTCGCCGAGCGCGGCTTCGACGTTGCGAATGGCGCGCACCATCCGCCCGAAATCGTCCGGCTCGAGTGAGGCTGCGTGGTCAGGACCGGGCGCATTGCGATCCAGCGTCAGGTGCTTCTCGATGATGGTGGCACCGAGCGCAACCGCGGCCACCGAAATCTCGAAACCGTCGGTGTGATCGGAATAGCCGACCGGAAGCTGGAACGCGGATCGCATCGTCGCCATCGCGGCAAGGTTCACATCCGCGATGGGGCAGGGATATTCGGTCGTGCAATGCAGCAGGCTCACGTGCCGCGCGAGCGCGGTGCGCGCCGCAGGATCGCGCCATGCCGCGCGGAACGAGGCGACGCCGGCAGGATCGCTGCGCTGCGCGTAGCCATGTGCCAATACGCCCAGCGCTTCCTCGATCTCACCGAGTGTCGCCATGCCCGTCGACAGGATCAGTGTCGCGCCGGCCCTCGCCGCCGCATGCAGCAGCGGTGCATTGGTGAGATCGCCCGATCCGATCTTGATGCGCGGCAGCTTCAGCGACAGCAGGAAGCCGAGCGAAGCATCATCGAACGGCGTCGACAGGAATTCGATGCCGCGTTCGGCGGCGCGCGCGATCAGCGTGTGATGTGCGGCCTGCGGCAGTTCGAGCCGCTCCAGCATGGCGAGCTGGCTCTCGGCGGCGTCCGTCGTGCGCTGCTGATAGTCGGCCTTCTTCGCCGCGCCGCTCGTCAGCGCCTTCGCGTTGAAGGTCTGGAACTTGACGATGTCGGCGCCGGCGTCGGCTGCCGCATCGACCAGGGCCAGTGCCTTCTCCGGGCTGCCGTCGTGATTGACGCCGGCTTCCGCGATGATCAGCGTGTGCGTCGTCATGGCCGCGCTCCGCTTGCGGGAAGTTCGTAAAAGCCCTTTTTCAGCAGCTGTCCGAAATCGGGGATGCCGGCAATGATGTCGGCAAAGCGCCGGCTGGAGTCGCCGTCGCCGTAGGGGTTGACGGTGGCCTGACGGCCGCGCCCGAGCGCTTGCGAGATGGCGGCGCCGATCGCGCCGCGTTCGGATGCCGCGTGAAACACCGAAGCTGCGCGCTCGCGCCCCTTCTGACGGTCGCCGACGTCGACCGTGGGAACGCCGAATGACGGCGCTTCGAGGATGCCGCTCGACGAATTGCCGATCACCACGTCCACCTGGCTCATCAGGCTGAGATAACGGAGCTGTCCGAGCGAGGCGACCGCGATGGTGTTCGGCCGGCCCGCCGCGAAGGCCTTGGTCCGGTCGTTCAGCGCGCGTCCCTCGGCATCGGCATTGGCGAGCGTGAAGATGAGACGGAAGGCGGGATCGAGCGTCGACAGCGCCGCGAACAGCTCGTCCAGCTCGGCCATCGAGCGTCCGGCCTCGACCGTGACCGGATGGAACGTCACGAGCGCATTGTGCTCGCCGAGCGGCATGCCAACCGCACGGCCGATGCCGTCGCGGTCCATCAGGTCGAGATGCTTGATGGCGTCGATGCCGACCGAGCCGATGGTGTGAATGCGGGACGGATCCTCGCCGAGCTGCATGAGCCGCTGCGTCGAGCCCCGGTTGCTGGTGAAATGCAGGTGCGACATCTTGCTGATGGCGTGACGAATGGACTCGTCGACCGCGCCTTCGGTGACGTCGCCGCCGAACAGATGCGCCATCGGCAGCCGCATGAACATCGCGGCCTGCGCCGCCGCGAACATCTCGAAGCGGTCGCCGAGCACGACGACGAGATCCGGCTGCAGCCGCGTGAAGGCATCGGCAAAGCCGATCACGCCGAGCCCGACCGATTTCGCGACGCCGGCACCGGTGTCGCTGGCGAGCAGCGTCTCGACGCGCTCGTCGGCTTCGAATCCCTCGTCGCGGATGGCGTTGAAGGTGTAGCCGAACTCCGGCGCGAGATGCATGCCGGTGGCGATGAGCTGGAGCGTCAGGCCTGATGTCTCGCGGATCGCGCGCATCGGCCAGACCAGCAGTCCGAAATCGGCCCGGCTGCCGGTCACGAAGCAGATCTTTCGCGCGATGCTATTCATCGCGGGCCCGGATGCTGGCGCTCGAGGGCAGGTTGATCAGCCGCCGCTCGATCGATTCGGCCGTGGCGAGATCGCCGCGCGGGCTTTGCGCGAACATCGGCAGGCGGTGCATCAGGGTCCAGGCGGGACGCGCGCCGAAGCCGGCCTCGTTCAGCGCCGTGAGCACATCGTCGCGCCGCTGCGCATACGCCTCGTCGAGCAGGATGGCGTTCAGCCAATAATTGCTCGTGGTGCCCTCGGGCTCGCGCGAGAAGCGCACGCCGGACACGTTCGCAAAGACGCGCTCGTAGGCTGCGGCCAGCCGGCGCTTGCTCGCCAAAAATCCGTCGAGCTGCTCGAGCTGCGCGCAGCCGAGTGCGGCGTTCAGGTTGGGCAGGCGGTAGTTGAAGCCGATCTCGTCGTGCACGAAGGCCCATTTGTGCGGCAGCTTCGCGGTGGTGGTGAGATGCTTGGCGCGGCGCCCCAATTCCTCGTCATTGGTGAGGATGGCGCCACCGCCGCCGGTGGTGACGATCTTGTTGCCGTTGAAGCTCAGCGCCGCGAGCCGGGCCTGCGATCCGACGGCGTGGCCCTTGTAGGTCGAGCCCAGCGATTCCGCGGCATCTTCCACCAGCGCAATGCCCCACTCTTGCGCGATCGCGGCGATCTCGTCGAGCTCGACGGGATGTCCGAACGTGTGCATCGGCGAGATCGCGGCGATGCGGCGTCCGGTCTCGCGATTGATCGCGCCCCTGGGGGTCCGCTCGGCGATCGCCGCGAGCCGGGTGGCGAGGGCGCGCGGGTCCATGCCGAGCGTGACGAGCGAGCTGTCGATGAAATGCGGGCTCGCGCCGCAATAGGCGATCGCGTTCGTGGTCGCGATGAAGGTCAGCGCGGGCGACATGACTTCCTCGCCGGGCTCGACGCCGGCCAGCCTGAAGCAGGCGTGCAGCGCCGCGGTGCCGTTGACGACGGCGACGGCGCGCCTGGCGCCCGTCACTTCCTCCAGCATGCGCTCGAAACGGTCGACGAACGGGCCGACCGAGGAGACGAAGGTGCTCTTGATGCACTCTTCGAGATAGGCGACCTCGTTGCCCGCGAACACAGGCTCGTGCAGGCCGAGGACGCCGTTGGGCGTACCCGCGGCGCGCCGGACGGCGTCGACCACGGCCTTGGGATCGAACGCGCGCGCGTCGGATCCGGTTACAGCAGTGCCCACCGTTGCCTCAGACATTGTAGACATCCGCCTTGTAACGGCTGAGATTGGCAGGATTGGTGAACCAGCTGACAGTCTTCTCGATGCCGCGGCGCATGCCGTCGAGCCCGCCGAATTCCGGCGCCCAGCCGAGCTGCTGGCGCGCCTTGGAATTGTCGGCCCAGAGCCGCTCGACCTCGCTGTTGGCCGGGCGCAAGCGCGCCTCGTCGGTTTCGATCTCGATGTCGACGCCCATCACGTCGGCGATCATCTCGACGGTTGCGCCGACCGATATCTCGAAGCCGCTGCCGAGATTGATGGTCTGGCCGACGCTCTGTTCGGCCGGCGCGGTGAGGCCCGCGATCAGGCCGCGCGCGGTGTCGGTGACGAAGGAAAAATCGCGCGTCGGGCTGACGGCGCCGAGACGGATCTTGCGCTTGCCGGTCGCGATCTGGCTGATGATGGTCGGGATGACCGCGCGCGCCGACTGACGCGGTCCGTAGGTGTTGAACGGCCTGATGACGACGACCGGCATGTCGAACGAGGCCTGGAACGACAGCGCCATCTGGTCGGAGGCGATCTTCGAGGCCGAGTAGGGCGACTGGCCGACCAGCGGATGATTTTCCTTGATCGGCACGATTTGCGCGGTGCCGTAGACCTCGCTGGTCGAAGTCTGCACGAAGCGCCGCACGCCGGCCAGGCGCGCGGCCTGGAGCACGTTCACCGTGCCGCGCACATTGGTCTCGACGTAGGAATCGGGCGCAACATAGGAGAAGGGAATTGCGATCAGCGCCGCCAGGTGCAGCACGTCGGTGCAACCGCCGGCGGCCGCGATCATGAAATGCGGATCGCGGATGTCGCCGGCCATCACCTCCACGGACTTCATGATGTCGGCTGGAACCGTGTCCAGCCAGCCCCAGGAATTGAAGGAATTGTAGTAGACGATCGCCTTGACGCGGGCCCCGGCCTTCACCAGCTCCTCGACGACATGCGAACCGATGAAGCCGTCGCTGCCGGTAACGAGGACGCGGGCGTCCCTCAGATCTGCCATGCCGGACCCCAGAAGGCGATTAAGCCAGTGTTCGCAACAAGATGGCGCTATAGCACACTGGCGGTTGCGCGCAACAGAGCAGCGCCCGGCACCCGCCAAATGCCCGGGGATGCAGCAGTTTTCGTGACGCGCGCCTAGGCCTTGCCGGCCGCGTTGAGGCGCTGCTTCACGAACGCCTCCAGATTCCCGCCTTCAAACAAGTGGCCGGCAAGGCCCGCGGCCTGCGCCGCCGCCATGTCGCTGTCCTTGTCTCCGATCACCATGCTGCGCGTCAGGTCGACCGGAAAGCGCTGTGCGAGATCGGTGATCATGCCCGGCGCCGGCTTGCGCCGGTCGCTGATGCGGCAATAGCGGGCGACGGTTCCGTCGGGATGATCGGGGCAATATTCGAATGCATCGATATGCGCACCGATCAACGCCATCTGGTCCGCCATCCAGCGGTGCAGGGCGACGACGTGATGCTCCTCGTAGTAGCCGCGCGCGACGCCGGATTGATTGGTGATGACGAAGGCGAAATAGCCGGCGTCGTTGACCGCCTTCACCGCCTCGCGCGCGCCATCGATCCATTCGAGCTTGTGCGTCTCGAAGGTGTAGCCTGAATCATGGTTGAGCACGCCGTCGCGGTCGAAGAACACGGCGGGACGCCGCAGCTTCTCGCGCAGCTCGCGGTCGGCCCGCGCGAAATCATCGGGGATGCCGATGTCGATGAAATAGCCGCGATAGGCCGTCCCGCGCAGCTCGCCGGACTTGACGAGGCCGGGGAACACGTCCTGTTCGAGCGAGGCGGGAAGCCTTGCGATATCGGCGATAATGGACTTGTCGACGACGTAGATGCCGGCATTGACCGGTCCCGTGGCGCCCGCACCCGGGGCGATGAAGTCGCGTACGATGTCGCCGTCGAGCGCGACGCGCCCGTAGCGATCCCCGACGACGCTGTCGCGCAGTGCCATGTGAACGCGCCCGCCTTGCGCGCGCGCGATCAGGTCGAGCAGGTTGAAGTCGAACAGCGAGTCGCCGTTGAGCAGCAGGAAGCGGTCGTGCAGCAGGTCGCGCGCATGCACAAGCGCACCGCCGGTGCCGAGCGGCTCGGTCTCGCGCGACACCACGATTCGCGCCTGTCCCCTGGCGGCTGCAGCGTAGTGCGTCTCGACGATCTCCGCCTTGTGGCCCGCAAGCAGGAGGATTTCATCGAACACGTCATAGCGGACGAGCTCGTCGATCAGCGTGTCGAGAAACGGCCGCCCGCCGATTTCGAGCATCGGCTTCGGCACCAGCCTGGTGCGCTCACCCAGCCGTGTGCCCAGCCCGCCGACGAGGATGACGGCCTGTCTCAACATGGAGCGGGTGTTTTGCGACATCGATCGAGCTGTCGGTGAAAAGCAGGTGTCATTCCAATGTCCATACCGCGTCACTGGTCTTCGCGCCAGTTGGGGGCGTTATGCCGGATTTTCCCAAGGTGCGGCGCAGCTCCATGTACGGTTGATTCCACATGCGGCTAAGCGTAAACATCCGTCGAATTGTGCAGGATTTTTAGCAGGCGGGCGAGAATATCCGGGCGCAATCTTCGCTATCCGCCGGCCGATCGGGCCTGATTGTTGCTTCCCGCCGAGTTTCGCCGCATGCCGGGTGAATTGCAGATTAGCGAGGCCGTCGCAAGGGGCTATCCGCCGGCCGTGCTCTACCTGCGCAACGACGAGACCGTCACGACGGAAGTCTGCGCATTCAACTACTTCTCGATCTTCATGAAGGATAATCCGGACGTGGATGCCCATGTCTGGTTCTTCGACGGGGCGGGCAAGCAGGCTGGATATTTCCACAAGGAGCTCGGCGTCGACGGACAACTGCAATTGCTGACATCGGAGCTGTGTCCGCGCGTCTCGGGAACGGTGGCAATGACGCTGGTGCCGAAACACGAGACCAGGCTTCGTCCCGGACGGAAGGTGACCACCGGCTATTACGCACAATATTTCTCGCCGCACGGCGCGATAACATTGTCGCACGAGCGCGAGCCCGTCGCGGCAGCGCCGTTCCCGACCTCCGCCTGGATGCAGTCCTATCTCACGCGCTTCCTGAAGGAGTCAGGCGTGGTGCTGGTGAACTCCTGCATGGCGCCCGAAGGCGTCTCGGTGGGGACAGCCCGACTCATGGCTCTGGACGGTACCGCCCTGGGCGAGCGTGTGCTCCCGGAAATCGCGCCGATGGGCGCGGCCCGCATCAGCACGCTGGATCTTTTTCCCGAGGCCGAAAGACTGGTGGGTGCGAGCGAGGGGTTCGCCCTGGAGTTCAAGGGCACCAACATCGCCAGCCCGTTCAGCTATTATGAATTTGCCAACGGCAAGTTCAGCCTGCATCATTTCTAGAGGCCGCGACCGTGACACGCTTCTCGTCCAGTCCCTGGAAACCTTACGAGCCCAGGTTCATGTTCCCGACCTTTGCGGGGGTCGAGTCGCGCATGGGTTTCTCGATCCCTGCCTGGTATCGTCCGGTCGACATCAGATATCTCCGCAGCCTCGTCGCCGGCAGCCTGCGGAAGAACTTTCGCGAAACGGTCAAGGATCTCGTTCCCGAGCTCGCCAGCCTGGTCGCCTCGGGCTTGAGCAAGAAGCTCAGATTCAAGCTGCACATCCTGTCGCGTCAGGGCGAGCACCGGGCAACCTACGAGTTCCCGGAAGACTATGCGCCGGGTGCCACCGTCGAGGTCGAGCTGTCGCGCCTGTTCGCGTCACTCAAGCTGCCGCAGGACGACTATGTGGTCGTCGCCGTGATGTCGCGCGGGCGTATGGACGGCTTTCGTTCGTCGCCCGCCAGCTATTCGATGACTTATGTCGATCAGGACAATGTCGCGATCTACCGCACCGGCGCGTTCGCCCGGCCGCTGAACGAGGGCAGGCTCAAGGCGCATGTCGGGTTCACCGGCATCAATCCGAAGATCATCGCGACCAGCGACATCGTCAGCAGCCTGATGCTGATCAATCATTCCTCCGATCCTGAATACGCGCATGCGGCGCGGCCGACGTCGAAGCTGATCCGCCAGGACGGCGAGCAGATCGAGGGCGAGTTCGGCGAGATTGCGCCGCTCGGTGCGCGGGAGATGTCGGTCGTGGACATATTCGGCAGCCGCGTGTTCGACTTTCTCGCGCCGTTCGGCGGGCGCGGCACGACGGTCACGACCTGCACCGGCATGACGCTCGCGAGCCTGCATTTGCAGCGTACAAACGATAACCGGCGGACGCTGCTGGGCATTGAGCATTCGCGCCCTGCACACATGAACCTCGCTGGCATCCTCCAGCATTAGGACGGGCCTCGCGCCGTTCGAGAGGCGATGGCCTGATCGCCGGGAATGGATTGTCTTCGTCATCCCGGTCGGCATTTCGCTTGCGGTCCCGAACTCGTTGCACCCGAACGCGAACTTAGGGTCGTTCCTGACCATGTATGGCGATTGCCTCGGCAAAAGTCGCGCCGTCGGATAGCGGCAGGAAAAGACTGCTCGCCGTCACGCCGGTCCGCGTCGCTGCGCATCCAAGACGCGGTGGAACGGAAGGACGATCAGAAATTGACCCGCTCGCGCTCGACCACGATCGGCCGTCGCCGGACCTGATTGAAGATCGCCACGATATATTCGCCGAGCACGCCAAGGAAGAAGAGCTGGACGCCACCGAAGAAGAAGAGGCCTATGATGATGGTGGGAATGCCGTGCGGGCCGATGTCGAAGCCGGCAATCTTGAGTAGGAATACGATGAAGGCGTAAGCGAAACTCAGCGACGAGATGATCAGCCCGCAGAAAAACGCCGTGCGCAGCGGCACGGTGGAGAAGCTGATGGCGCCCAGCAGACCCTGGTCGATCAGGCTCGACAGCCGGTTGCGCGAGATTCCGTGTTTCCGCGCCAGCCAGGTGTAGGGCACGCCGATGGAGCGGAAGCCGCATTCGAACGGCATCATCCGCATGAAGGGCTGGACGTCCTCGAACTGCTTCATGGCGTCGAGCACCTTGCGGTCGACGAGCTGGTAGTCGCCGACGTCGGCAGGGTAGTCGACATAGGACATGCGGCTGATCATCTTGTAGTACAGATGTCGGGCCGTACGGCTCAGGAACGGCTCCTCGCGCCGGGCTCTGATGCCGAACACGATCTCATAGCCGTCTTCCCAATGCTTGACGAAGGTTGGGATCAGCGACGGCGGATCCTGCAGATCGGCGGGCATGAACAGCACGGTGGCGTCGCCGGTCGAGGCCAGCACGCCGTTATAGGTGTTCCTCAACACGCCGAAGTTCCGGGCGTTCACGATGACCTTGACGGAGGGGTCTTCGGCCGCGATCTCCTTGAGGATCTCCACGGTCCGGTCGCTCGAGGCATTGTCGCAGAAGATGTGCTCACGCTCGTAGCCCGGAAGCTCGCGGTCGAAGATCTCCTTGATCGCCGCGTAGCACTCGCGGATTCCCGCCTCCTCGTTGTAGCAGGGCGTCACAAGGCTGATCTTCTTCCGCATCCATCCTCCAGGACGTCCTTACCGTGGGGCGGAATCGGACGGATGGCAGCGCCCGGTGGTGGGGTTGCCATCTTTCAATCGTTTCTTTAGCAGGTAAGCGGACAAGTTCAACCGCTCCCGAAGGGTGGCGGGCGCCCGATCTTGTTGACAAGGCTGGGCTAATCGTTCTGATGTGACCTTTTCGGCTGGACGGGTATGAGCATGAAGGCCGTGATTCTGGCGGGTGGGTTCGGGACTCGCATCACCGAAGAGAGCCACGTCAAGCCGAAACCCATGATCGAGATCGGCGGCAAGCCGATCCTGTGGCACATCATGAAGATCTTTTCGTCCCATGGCATCGACGAGTTCATCATCTGCTGCGGCTACAAGTCCTATGTCATCAAGGAATATTTCGCGAACTACTTCCTTCATATGGCGGACGTGACGTTCGACCTCGCCAATAATTCGATGGAAGTGCACAACAAGTTCGCCGAGCACTGGAAGGTGACGCTAGTCGACACTGGCCTGAACACCATGACCGGCGGCCGTCTCAAGCGCATCAGGGACTATGTTGGCAACGAGACGTTCTGCATGACCTATGGCGACGGGCTCGCGGACGTCGACATTGGCGCGTTGCGCGAGTTTCATCGCGCTCACGGGCGCCATGCGACGGTGACCGCGATTCAGCCGCCGGCACGCTTCGGCGCACTCGATATCGACCACGACGTCGTCCAGCATTTCGAGGAGAAGCCGCGGGGCGACGGCCGCTGGATCAACGGCGGCTTCTTCGTGCTGGAGCCTGCGATCTTCGACTATCTCGGCAACGACACCACGATTTGGGAGCAGGAGCCTCTGAAGCGTCTGTCGCAGGACGGACAGCTCGCGGCCTACCGCCACACCGGCTTCTGGGAGGCGATGGACACGCTGCGTGACAAGCTTCATCTGGAGCAGCTCTGGGACAGCGGGCGGGCGCCCTGGAAACGCTGGCAATGAACGCTGGCTTCTGGACGGGCAAGCGCGTTCTCGTCACTGGCCATACCGGCTTCAAGGGCGGCTGGCTGGTGGCGTGGCTGCGCCACCTCGGCGCCGAGGTCGCGGGGCTCGCGTTGCCGCCATCGACGACGCCCAACCTGTTCGATCTGGCGCAGACCGCGCAGGACACACTGTCGGTCTTCGCCGACATCCGCGATCCCGCCGCGGTCAAGGCAGCGTTCGACCGGTTTCAGCCCGAGATCGTGTTTCACATGGCGGCGCAGGCGATCGTGCGCGCGTCCTACGAGGACCCGGTCGGCACCTACGCGACCAACGTCATGGGCACGGTGCATGTGTTCGAGGCGGCGCGGAATTCGGACGTGCGCGTGGTGGTCAACGTCACCAGCGACAAATGCTACGACAACAGGGAATGGGTCTGGGGCTACCGCGAGGCGGATCCGCTCGGCGGCAAGGATCCCTATTCCAGCAGCAAGGCCTGCGCGGAGCTGGTCACGGCGGCCTACCGTTCGTCGTTTTTCAGCGGAGCCAGCCGGATCGGGTTTGCCAGCGCCCGCGCCGGCAATGTGATTGGTGGCGGCGATTGGGCCCAGGATCGTCTCATTCCCGATGTGATCGCGGCGATCCGCAGCGGCCAGCCGGTGCCGGTCCGGAATCCCGATGCCGTGCGGCCCTGGCAGCACGTGCTCGAGCCGCTGTCCGGCTATATTCTGCTCGCCGAGCAACTGTGGCATGATCCGATCACCTTCTCCAGCGAATGGAATTTCGGTCCTGATGCGGACAGCGTGCGGACGGTGCGCTGGCTGGTCGATCGCCTGGCGGTGCTGTGGGGTGTTCCGCCGCAGCAGATGCCGCAGCCCGGCCAGCATCCGCACGAGGCGCGGCTTCTGTCGCTGGACAGTTCCAAGGCGCGAGCCAATCTGGGCTGGGCGCCGCGCTGGGGCCTCGATCGTGCCGCTTCCGCCGTGGTGGAATGGTACAAGGCGTTCGAGCAGGGCGCCGCGGTCAGGCCGGTGATGGTTGACCAGATCGACGCTTTCATGGACACAAAACGCGACTAGCTCGCTTACTCCGGCCCGGTGGGCCGCAAACCGGATTCAATATGATGGCCACCACGTCGACCAGACCGCTCACCGAGATCAAGGGCTGCGAGGTCTGCGGCAATGACAAGCTCGTGCCGGTGCTCGATCTCGGTCGGCATCCGCTGTGCGACGACCTGGTGGCGGTCGGCGATTCGCGCCAGTGTCGCGAGTATCCGATTCTGATCGATTTTTGTCCGACCTGCGCCACCGGCCACCAGCGCGTCCAGGTTCCGAAGGAGGACCTGTTCCCCAAGGATTATCACTACCGCTCGCGCTTCACCGCTGACGTGCTCTCCGGGATGAAGAGCCTGGTGGCGACCTGCACGGAGCGGATGGGGGCGCTGACAGGCAAGGTGGTTCTCGACATCGGCTGCAACGACGGCAGCCTGCTCGATTTCTTCCGCGAAGCCGGCGCGAAAACAGCCGGCATCGAGCCGACCGGCGCGGCCCAGGACGCCGCGGCGAAGGGCCATTTCGTGGTGCAGAACTATCTCAGCGCCGAGACCGCCGCCGAGATTCTTCGCGGCGTCGGCACGCCCGACATCATCACGTTCACCAACGTGTTCGCACATATCGAGGACCTGAACGGCGTGCTCGCGGCGCTGAAGGCATTGCTCGGGCCGGACACCGTCATCGTGATCGAGAACCACTATCTCGGTGCGGTGCTGGACCGGCATCAGTTCGACACCTTCTATCACGAGCATCCGCGGACCTATTCGTACAAATCGTTCAGCTTCATCGCGAAATCGCTCGGCCTCGACATCGTCAATGTCGAGTTCCCCGCGCGCTATGGCGGCAACATCCGCGTCATCCTCGGACGCGCGGCGAAGAGCGATATCGTGGCGGCTGACGTCATGGCGCGCGAGAACAATTTCCAGACCGAGTTCGCCCAGCTCGCGCGCGACGTCGAGCTCTGGAAGGCGCATAAGGGCGGAGAGCTGAAGAAAATCATCGCCGCGTACGGGCCGATTCGCGCCAAGGCGTTTCCGGGCCGTGCGGCCATTCTGGTCAAGCTGCTCGGCCTGACGGAGAAGGAGATCACCGCCGTTCACGAGAAACCCGGTTCGATCAAGATCGGGCATTACGTGCCGGGCACCCGGATTCCGATCGTGTCCGACGATGAACTGTTCGCGCATGGTGACCAGGGCAAGCCGCTCCTCAATCTCGCCTGGCACATCTCGCGTGAGATCCGCCAGTATCTGTCCGACAACGGTTACAATGGTCCGGTGATCGACGTGCTCGGCGCCGACGATTTCCATGCCTGAGGCGCCCGTCTTCACGATCCTCGGATCGGGTTTCGGGATGTACGGATATCTGCCCGCGCTGATCGAGTGCGGGATCAAGGTGGCGCTGCCGGAGCGCTATCGAGCGGTGGTCGCCGGCCGGGGCGAACTCGTCCAGTATGTGCCGGAGGTGACCTGGTGCGCCGGCACCGAGGAGGCGCTGGCGCGGGCGAGCGGCGCGGTGGTTGCGCTTCGCCCCACCGATCAGGCCGACTGGATGAAGCGGTTGGCAGCAACGCCTGAGATTTCCGATTTCATCCTGGAGAAGCCCGTCGCGCCGACGCCCCAGCTTGCGGCGCAGCTTATCGAGTCGTTCGCGCAAACCGGCAAGCGCTATCGTGTCGGTTACACGTTTCGCTTCATGTCGTGGACGGAGCGGCTCCGCGCGGTGCTCGGCGAGCGGACCGATGGCCTCTCGCTGGACTGGAGCTTCATGGCGCATCACTACCGCGCCGATCTCGCGAACTGGAAACGGTTCGATGCCAGTGGCGGCGGCGCGCTCCGCTTCTACGGCATTCACCTCGTCGCGCTGCTCGCGGAGCTCGGTTACGATGACGTGGCATCATCCGTGATCAGTGGTCCGTCGGAGTCCGAAACCGCGTGCTGGGAAGCGACCCTGACCGGAAAGGACTTGCCGCCGTTTGCGCTGCGCGTTGATAGCCGCGCGCCGCAGACCTGCTTCAAGATCACCGCGGCCCCGCGCGGCGCGATCGTGGATCAGCTCGATCCCTTCGTGTCGGCCAAGCCGGCCTCGGACAACGTTCGCGATCCCAGGGTCGCCAGTGATCCCAGGGTCGCTCGCGATCCCAGGGTCGACGTGCTGGCGCAGTTGTGCCGCTCGCTCAGCGAGCCCGACGCAGGCCACGCGCAGCGTCAGCGCGACATCATCGCGCTGTGGATGCGGATCGAGCAGGCGTCACGGCGGATCCCCGCGTCATTGCCGTGAGGGCGGTGCCAGCGACAGCGCGTGCGCCCGGGCCGTAGCCCAGACGTCCGGCGGCAAGTTGGGATTGAGCGGCGTCTCGTTCGCCCGGTAGAGGCGCTCGATGACGTCCGCCGAGGACCAGTTGATCTGGCGCAGCATCAGGCCAGCCTGCAGCGACCAGGCGATCCAGACGCAGGCGATCAGTGCGGTCGCCTGTGTCCGGCTGCGCAAGAGGCTCGCAAGCTCGTTGACCGCGACCGCGAGCAGGAAGGCGTAGGCGAAGGCGGGCAGGGCAAGATGCCGGTCGCGCGCATAGGAATAGGAGAGGAGCGGAGCCCCGATCGCGACGACGGTGACGACGACGAGGACCATCGAGTGGGGCCGTGGCCGATTCCTGAACACGACGAAGCCCCCCACGATGAGTGCGGTCGAGAGGGTCTCCACGATGGTCTGGTAGTGCGGGCGATCGAAGATGATGCCCCATTGGGTGATGCGGAACGCGAGTGCGCCCAGCTGGGCCACCACATTGTAGGCATAGAGCTTGTAGACGGCATAGCCCGAGAACAACCTCCGGCGTTCCTCGTTCGACAGCATCTGGAAGAAGTAGCCAACGGACTCATCGACCCCGGCGGTTCCCATCGCAGGGCCGAGGACGACGGCGCGCATGGCGAAATAGGCCAGCGTGATGCCGCCGAACACGATCGCCGCCCTGAACGGCGCTGTGCGCAGGAAGTAGATGGAGAACGCGATCAGAACGATCCCGTTCTCCTTCGAGAGCAGCGCGATCGCATACGCCAGCCCGCACAGCGCAAGCTTTGCCGTGACCGTCCTGTCGGAGAGAACGACGAGTAGCGCGGCGGCGAAACAGACGAGCACGAGGACGTGCGGCAATTCGCTGATCCATACCACCGATCCGGAAATGAACGGCGAGCCGATCGCGAACACCGTGATCAGCAACACGCTTTCCACGCGCAAGCCCAACCGCCGCACCACCTGAAGGCTCAATCCCATCAGCAGCAGGAAGACCGCAAACTGCACGTAGCGGTACGGCGTCGGGTTGAGGCCGAACAGCGCATACAGGCACTTCAGCAGGAACTCGGCGACCGGTCGGTAGAACGAGCTTTGGACCATCCAGGCGGGCGACAGCGGCAGGTCGAGGAAGCTGTCGCTGCGCAGCTTGGCGAGCCAGATCAGATCGTCAGTCGCCTCGAACGGTTGCCGCAGCATGGTGGCGAGCAGCAGGCCGAGCCAGACCACGGTTCCGATCGCCATCACGGCCAGGATTGCATTGGCGACGCCTGCTGCCCCAAGCGTTTGCGGGCGGCGCAGTTGCGCTTCGGCCGTCATCGACTCGTCACTCATTTCGTCGGTCGTTCCATGTTGCGCAGTCGGGCCGTGCCCGGCCGGCGTCGGTCGATGAATCCGGTAACGGAGATTGGCCGGCGCCGTGTGAGGCCGGACGGTCACGATATTGGCTCGGCAACCGGGAGTTGGTCAACACTGCGCGGCTGCTACCACACGCTCCGGCCGCCATCCATGACGAGGTTCTGCCCGGTCATGTAGCTCGACGCGTCCGAGCAGAGGAACTGAACCGCGGCGCGGTATTCCTCGACATCTGCCATGCGCCCCATCGGGATCAGGCGGGTGAGGCGTTCCACGAAGGCGGGATCCTGATTGTTGAAGACGCCGCCCGGCGAGATCGCGTTGACGCGCACGCCATGGTCGGCCCAGTAGGTCGCTAGATATTTCGTCAAACCGATCAGTCCGTGCTTGATCACCGAGTAGGTCACGGGCTTCACCGGCTGTTCCTCCTCGCGCGTCACATGCGGCTGGCGGTAGAGCCGCTGGTCCGGCGCGATCACGCCGAGGTCGGAGGCGATGTTGAGGATCACGCCGCGGCCGTGTCTGGCCATCTGGCCGCCGAATTCCTGCGCGCACAGCATCGCCCCGGTTAGGCCCACTGCGATCTCGGTCTGCCATTGCGGCACCGGGAACGCTTCGAAGCGCGATGAGTGCATGACGCCCGGGCTCGAGGTCACTTTCGGATCGATGGCGGCGTTGTTGACGAGGATGTCGACGGTGACGCCGCGGCCTGCGAGCTGCTCGTTCGCGGCGCGCACCGAGTCCTGCGAGGTGACATCGAGCGCCAGCGCGATCAGATCGGCGGAGGGCGTGCTCTGCTTCAGCGCGGTGACGGCCGCCTCGGCCTGCGCGAGGCCGATTTCGGTGACGACGACGCGCGCCCCCGCCTCGGAAAGCGCGGCGACGTGCTGCCGCCCGAGCAGGCCGCCGGCGCCGGTCACGAGCGCGGTGCGTCCGGTCAGGTCGTAGCGGGAGGACGGGCTTGCCATTGGAAGGCTCCTGTTCAGCTGCGCAACTGGCCGCCGTCGGCGACCACGACGCTGCCGGTGATGAAGGCCGCGCGAGGCGAGGCAAGGAACGCGACGAGGTCGGCGATCTCTTCCGGCTTGCCGAGCCGGCGCAGCGCCACCTCGCGCACAAGCATGTCCTCGACCGCGGCCCTGTTCTCGACGAGCTTGCGCGCCCAGGTCCCGTCGGCGGCCAGGACATTGCCCGGCGCGACCGCATTGATGCGGATGCCGTCGAGCGCCAGCGGCCGCGCCAGTCCGCGCACGGTCGCGTTCAGTGCTGCTTTCGCCGCGTAGTAGGTCACGGGCGCGCCGAGCGCCGCCATGCCGGCGATCGAGGAGATGCAGATGATGGACCGGTCGCCGCCGCCGCGCGCCATCAGCGGGCGTGCGGCTTCGATCGTGTTGGTGGTGGCGAAGAGGTTGAGGTCCATCACCCGCGACCATTCCGCCGCCGTTTCCTTGCCCGGCGGCACGGACGCGCCGCTGCCGACGTTGCAGACGAGGATGTCGAGGCGGCCCCACCGCTTGTCGACGTCCTGCACCAGCGCCGCGGCGGCGGCCGGATCGGTGACATCAGCAATATGGATCGAGCTGTCTCCGCCGACGGTCGCGCGCGCTGCGTTCAGCGCGTCGGTGCCGCGTGCAGCCAGCGCGACCTTCGCTCCCTCGGCGGCAAGCGCAGCGGCAATGGCAAGGCCGATGCCGCGGCTGGCGCCGGTGACGAGGGCGACACGATCGTCGAGTTCGAGCTTCATCGCATCGCGTCCTCGATCCAGCCGACCGTCATGTCGCGATACCTGGCGAGCGCGCCCGCGTGGTCGCCGTCCCCGGCGCGTGCGGTTTGCAGGATATACTGCCCCCTGTAGCCGGAGCGCTCGATCAGCCGGATCGTCTTGGCAAGATCGGCGTTGCCGGTGCCGAGCGGCACGGTCGTGCCGCCGCGCATGCGGTCCTTCACATGCACATTGAGGATGCGCGGTGCATAGGCTTCGATCTCCTCGGTGCTGTCATAGCCGAGCGAGGCGCTGTTGCCGCTGTCGTAGTTGATGCCGAAGACGTCGGCCGGAAAGGCTTCCATGAAGCGGGCGAGATCGCCCGGCGGCAGATCGGATTCGAACACGATCTTGACGTTCTGTCTTGCAAGCTGTTCGCGGCGGGCGATCAGCACCCGCTTGAGCGTATCGCTCTCGCTTTCGCGTTCGATCTTGCCGTTGTCGACCAGCGGGATCACGACGAATTCGATGCCGATCCGGCTGCAGGCGGCGATCAGCAGATCGAGATCGTTGACGAGCGCGTCGCGCACGACGGCGTCGACCTTCCAGAACGGCGCCTGCATGAAGCAATCGCCGGTCAGGCTCGGAATGCGCAGGCCATTCTCGCGCGACAGCGCGGCGATCTCCGCCTGGCCGGCTGCGGTCGTGAGCGGATTTTCCCGCAGCCGTTCCTGATCGATGGTCCATTCCATCCGCGTCAGGCCGAGCGCCTTCGCGCGGGGAAATTCCTCGCGCCATTCGTTCCACGGGAACGCCTGGATCTTGCCGTCGACCAGGGCCGACAGGCGTCCCTGCATGAAGCCGATGCGTTGCAGCGTTGCGGTCACGATTTGCTATCCGAGCTGATGGCGAGGCCCTTGGCGGTCCAGCCGCCGTCGACGAAGATCTCCTGGCCCGTCACATAGGCCGACGCGTCCGACGCCAGGAAGATCGCGGCGCCCACCATGTCGGCGGGCTGTCCCCAGCGGCCGAGCATGGTGTGGCGGCGCCGATCTTCGTGCATGGCGGGATCGGCGTAACTCTTCGCGGTCATCTCGGTTGCGACATAGCCCGGCGCCAGTGCGTTGACGCGGATGCCGTCGGGCGCATAGTCGGCGGCCAGTGCGCGCGTCAGCCCGGCGAGTCCGGCTTTCGCCGCCACATAGCCGGGATTGCCGGGGAAACCGCGGATCGAGTTGATGCTGGTGACGTTGATGATCGCGGCCGAGCCCGTCGTCTTCAGAAGCGGATAGGCGGCAAGGATCGTCGCGTAGACGCCGGTGAGGTCGGTCGCGACCGTGGCGCGGAAGCGCGCCAGCTCGCTTTCGGCGCTCTGCGGGGAAAGGCTGATTCCGGCGGCGTTGACCAACGCGTCGATACGTCCGCCTTGCGCCGCGATGGCGTTGAAAGCATGCCCGATCGCGGCATCATCGGAGAGATCGCAGGCAATCGCGATCACGCCCTGCGGCGCAGTCCCGGAACGGCTGAGACCGAATACCGTGGCACCGGCATCCTTCAGGCCGCTCGCAATCGCAGCGCCGATGCCGCGCGAGGCGCCCGTTACGACGGCGATCTTGCCTGCGAGAGAGAAGGCGCTGAGATCAGGCATAGCCGTAACTGCGCATGATGGCGCCACAGAGCTTGACGTCTTCCGGGCGGTCGATCTGGAACATCTTGTGGCGCTCCATCACGTGAAAGCCGATCTTGCCGCCGAGACGATTGTTCTGTTCGCGCAGGAGTGAAGGAATCAACACGTAGAACGAGCCGTTCTCCAGGTAGCGCTTCTCGATCTGCTGCCGCATGCGGCGATTGCGGAAGTCGTAGTTGATCGGCTCCGGTCCGCTCGCGCCGATCCGCCAGTTGAAATAATCCTCGACCTCGCAGACCGAGAGCAGGCTGTCGAGATGCTCGCGGTCGAAGGTCGCGAGCGCGTTTTCGATGTCCGCGGGCTCGCGGATCGGTGAGGTCGCCTGGAGCGCGACGATGCGCTCGAACCGGCCCATCCGCTCGTCGATGGCGTCGAGCGCATGCAGCCAGGCGGATTCCGAGGAGGCGAGGTCGCCCGAAATGTCGTCGGGACGCCGCACGCCCACCGCGCCGGCGGCTTCTGCCGCTTGCAGAATCTTGTCGCTGTCGGAAGAGACCGCCACTACGTCGACGCCGCGCGCCGCGCGCGCCTGCTCGACCGTCCAGGCGATCAGTGGCTTGCCGCAGAGATCGAGCAGGTTCTTGTGGGGGATGCCTTTCGAGCCCCCGCGTGCGGCGATTACGGCCAGCGTCTTGCGCGCCATCAGATATGTCCCTCGAGACGCTCGAGCGCGGTCCAGAAGCCTTCGCCCATGTTCTTGTGGCCCTGCCATATCTCCGGAATGAACGATGCTGTTGGCGCATGCTTGCGCAGCACCTGTCCGATCTCGTCGAAATCGATCTCGCCTTCGCCGATCTGGACGCCTTCGCCGTCGAGCCCCTTGGCGTCGCCGAAATGCAGGTGCGCGGTGTGGGGGCCGAGCTGGGCGAGGCCTTGCGCGAAGTCGAAGCCGAAATGATTGGCGGCGAGCTTTGTGTGCGAGATGTCGACGCACATGCGCAAACCATGCTTGGCGCAGAACGCCGCCGACTCCTCCGGGAGGATGAAGATGTTCTGGTGGCGCTGGCCGCCGAAATGCCAGGGGAACGGCGCCATGGTCTGCGGCGTCAGCTCGACGCCGTCCATGTCGAGTTCCTTCAGGCTCTGCGCAAAGATCTGGTAACGCTCGGCCTTTTCCTCCGGCGACAATGGCGCGTCCATGGTGAAGCCGCCGATATTGGCGACGATCGGCGGCCGCTTGGTTTTGGGGAAGAATTTCTTCAGCCTGCGGGTGATGTTGATCACCGCCTGCGTCTGCTCGAGCGAGTAGCGCCGCAGCGCCTCGTCGGGGGTCGCGAGGTCCATCAGCTTGGAGCCGGCAAACAGCTCCGGCGCATGCACGACGAAGCCAAGATCGTAGGTACCGGAAAGATATGCCGCCGGATCGCGCTCCATGTCGCTGTAGCTGAGATGGAATTCGATGATGTCGGGCTTGCAGATCTCCAGGAAGCGCTCGATGTCGTAGTAGCGCACCGGCACGCCCCAGGGACGGTCGAAGCGGTAGCGCCGCGCCTTTGCGACGCCCTCGTCGAGGTCGCTCTGGAAGAAATAGTCGTCGGCTGCCATCGTCCGCGTCAGCTTGCGGCCGATCAGGGCCGGCATCTTCAGCGGCGACAGGCCCTGTCCCGGGCTCTTCACCGCGATATCGCTTTCGGAGATCACGGTGCCCGGCGCAAGGTCGCGCGCAGCCACCAGGCTTTTCGCGAGGTTCTCGCGGTTGATCAGCTCGCCCTGGCTCAACACGCGTTCGGCCAGTTTCTCGCCACGCGCGGCCTCGATCTCGCGGATGCCCGAGACCAGCGTCTTGAATTCCTCCGGCTCCAGGCTCGCGGCGTGGTCGGGACCTTCCATCTCGCGGTCGAGGGTGATGTGGCGTTCGATGACGACGGCGCCGAGCGCCACCGCGGCCATTGACACGGCAACGCCGCGCTCGTGTCCGGAATAGCCGACCATCGGATGAATCTCGCGCAGCGTTTCCATGAAGCGCAGATGGATGTTGTGAAGCGCAGCCGGATAGGTGCTCTGGCAATGTAGCAGCACGTAACTTGCGTTGCGCTCGTCGAGGAATCTTGCGGCGGTCTTGATCTCCTCGGTCGTGCTCATGCCGGTCGAGACGATCAATGTCTTGCCGGTCGCGACGAGTTTGGCGAGCAGGGGAAGGTTGGTCAGATCGGCGGAGGCGACCTTGTAGGCTCGCACGCCGAAGCCTTCGAGCATCGCGACGCTCTTCGCATCCCAGGGCGTGCAGAGATACTGAATGCCCTTCGAGGCGCAGTAGTCGGCGATCTTCTTCTGCTGCTCCGTCGTCAGCTCGAAACGGCGGAGCAGATCGAGCGTGTATTCGACCGCAAGGTCGTCGTCCTTTCCGGAGAGCGAGGAGGCGCGATAGACCTCGTCGAGCTTGCGCATCTGGAATTTGGCGCAATCCGCGCCGGCGGCGACCGCCGCATCGACCAGCGCGATGGCACGATCGAAGTCGCCATTGTGGTTGTTGCCGACCTCGGCGATGACGTAGCAAGGCTTGCCGTCTCCCAGAAGGCGGTCGCCGATGCGCACAGGAGCTGGCTGTTTGGGCGGTATCATCAACATTCTCGTTTCACATGCGTCAAATGGATCGCGCGGGAAAGCGCGATTTCCACGTCCGCAGCCCGTTCTCCTCGAACATGACGCGCGAGCAGCTATGTCCCTGCTGCTCCAGCGCCGCGATGAGCTGGTAGCGCTCGAACGGGCGCACGAAGAACATGAAGTAGCCGCCGCCGCCGGCGCCCAGCAGCTTGCCGCCGACGGCGCCGTTCGACTTGGCGAAATCGTAGATGGCGTCGAGCTCGCTTGAAGAGATCTTGGAGCTGAGCTTGCGCTTGGCGTGCCAGGCTTCGTCGATGAGGCGTCCGCAATCCAGCAGCCGGCCGCGAAGCAGATGCTTGCGGATCTCGCGCGTCACCTCCTTCTGCTTGGCAGCGGCGGTCACCGCGTCGGCCGTCTCGTGCTGCGCTTTCTGGTCGCGATGGATCGCGCCTGAGTCATGACCTGCGCCGCTGTAGCAGAGCACCAGGCTCTCCTCGAGCTCGGCAATGATGTTGGGGTCGAGACGCAGCGGTACGATGGTGTTCTGGTCGGAAGAGAACTCCATGTGGTTGAAGCCGCCGAACACGGTGGCATATTGATCCTGCCAGCCGCCGGGAATGTTGAGCATCAGCCGCTCGGCCTGGAACGCCATTTCAGCGATCTCGTGGCGATCCCACTGGTCGCCGCGGAATTCGTTGAAGCAGCCGATGATGGCGGAGGAGACCACCGCCGAGCCGCCGAGGCCGGAGCCGACCGGGAAGTCGGCGGAGACTTCGAGCTCGAACCCGTAAGTCGGCTTGATCAGGCGCACCACCGATTTGATCAGGGCGAGATCGCCGCCCGTGCCGAGCTCGGCGAGACTGCCGGCCTCGACGGTGCGGCGGAAATCGTGCGAATAGATCCGGATCTGGGGATCGCTCCGGCGCCGCAACGTCGCGTGCGCATACATCTTGATCGTGGCGTTGATCACCGCGCCGCCGTCATTTTCCACGAAGTAGTGCGTGAGATCGGTGCCGCCGCCGGAGAAGGAGATGCGGACCGGCGAGCGGGCGCGCGCGAACACCTCGCTCTCCTCCGACAGGTTGAACAGCTCGCGGCTGAACACGTCGACCAGCCGGCCCTCGGTATCGAGGATGGGTACGACGTGCACGCGCTGGTCGAGCAGCTTGAGAATCTGCTCCCGCGGCCCCCCGGCTTGCGCCCAGACGAAGTTGTGGTTGATGCAGGCTGCCACCTGGTCGTGGATCGTGATGCCCGCCAGCATCCGCCGGCGGATGTCGCCATCGGTCACCGCGCCGACGATGCGTCCGCCCGGATCCTGCGCGAAGAGGATGCCGAGCCTGTTGGCGTTGAGGCGCCGGAAGGCTTCCTCAATCGTCTCTGTCTCGGCGATGGTGACGAGGGTTCGCTCAAGCACGTTTTAGGTCCAGGGAAGGCCGAATTCTCCCGGCCGCAATGAAGGCGCATGCCCGGTTTCTCACCGTCCGGTAATACGGGAGCCGGTGGGGTGATGCAAGGTTCCGCTGGCGCGCCCCAAGGCGATCCAGACCGGCCCGGAATGCCCACCTGCGGGGGAAAATCGCCAATGATGTGCGATTTACATTGCCCTCAGTTCCTATAGAAGGCCACCCCGGAGGTACGTACGAATGTATGTGATTGGGATCAGCTCCGGCATCAAGCACGGCCACCACGATGGCGCGGCCGTCCTGTTGCGCGACGGCGAGTTGATTGCGGCGGCTGAGGAGGAGCGTTTCACGCTGGCCAAGCACGCGCGCGGCGAGCTGCCGCGCGGCGCGATCGGCTTCTGTCTCAAGCAGGCCGGCATCACCATGCGCGACGTCGACTGGATCTGTTCGCCGTTGAAGACCTACACGAACTATGCGCAGCGCCTCACCGAATACTTCAAGTACCAGTTCGGCCACAGCCCGAAGATCGAGCTCTACGACCATCATCTCTGTCACGCCGCGAGCTCGTTCTACGGCTCCGGTTTTTCCGAAGCGACGGTTGCCTGCTTCGACTTCTCGGGCGATTCCAGCGCCGGCCTCGTCGCGCATGCGCGCGGCAACGACTTCCGCGTGCTGACGCGGTTCGCCCGCCACAACAGTCTCGGTCTCTACTACGGGATGCTGACCCAGTATCTCGGCTATCAGATGACCAACGACGAGTACAAGGTCATGGGCCTGTCCTCCTATGGCAGCCCGGACTATCTCGACAAGTTCGCCAGGCTGCTCCGTCCGAACGGCATCAGCTACGAGCTCGATCCCGAGCTCGACAAACGCAGGCGCGACGCCGACATCTTCACCAGCGATTTCTCGACGCGGCAGGAACGCATCTTCACCGAGAAGATGGAGGAGATCTTGGGACCGCGGCGGCTGCGCGGCCAGCCGCTCGACCAGCGGCTGACCAACATCGCGGCAAGCGGCCAGAAGCAGCTCGAGATCGTCACCACCGAGGTGATCCGTTCCGCGATCAAGGAGACCGGCTGCGGCGACGTCTGCATCGCCGGCGGCGTCGGGCTGAACTGCAAGATGAACATGGAGATCGCCGCCGAGCCGTCAGTCAAGCGTCTCTACGTTCCGCCGGTGCCGCACGATGCGGGCGTGGCGCTGGGCGCTGCGATGATGAAATGCGCGGAGGCTGGCCATGCGATCGCGCCGTTGACCCACGCCTACTGGGGACCGGAATATTCCAACGACACCATCAGGGAGACGCTGGACAAGATCGGCGCGCGGTTCGAGCTGCTCGACGATCCGGTGGCGCGCTGCGTCACTGACCTGACGGATCAGAAGACGGTGGGCTGGTTCCAGGGGCGGATGGAGTACGGCCCGCGCGCGCTCGGCAACCGCTCGATCCTCGCCGATCCCAGGCATGCCAGCATGAAGGACCGCATTAACCTCACCATCAAATATCGCGAGGAATTCCGCCCGTTCTGTCCGTCCGTGCTCTACGAGCGCCAGGCCGAGTATTTCGAGGACACGTTCGACGCTCCGTTCATGGTGGTGACGTTTCCGGTCAACGAGAAAGTCGCCGAGACCATGCCGGCGGTGGTCCATGTCGACAACACCGCGCGCATCCAGAGCGTCCATGCGGACAGCAATCCGCTCTATAGCCGCCTGCTCGGCGAGTTCGCAAAGGCGACCTCGCTGCCGGTCCTGATCAACACCAGCCTCAACATCAACGAGCAGCCGACGGTGAACGCCCCGCTGGAGGCGCTGCACACCTACTTCTGCTCGGGGCTGGACGTGCTGTATCTCGGCAATTACCGGCTGTCGAAGGCGGGCTAGGGCTACCGCTCGTCCGCGATCACCTTGCCGTCGTTCGGCAGCGTGCCGGGGCCGACCAGCTCGACCGCGCCGCCGAGCTTTGTCACCATCCGCAGTGTGCCCGCGATCTCCTCGCGCAGAGCCTCATTGGCCGCCGCCGTTTCCGCTTTCAGCGTCATCGCATCGGTCTCGCCCTGGCGCGTGACGACGAGACGCAGGCGGCCGAGTGCGGAATGCCGCTTGCCGATCTCGGCGACCTGCTCGGGCCGGACGAACATGCCCTTGACCTTGGTGGTCTGGTCGGCGCGGCCCATCCAGCCCTTGATCCGCATGTTGGTGCGACCGCATTTGCTCGGGCCCGGCAGTGCCGCGGTGAGGTCGCCGAGGGCGAGGCGAATCCAGGGATGGTGCGGGTCGAGCGAGGTGACGACGATCTCGCCAACGTCGCCTTCCGCAACGGGATCGCCGGTGCCGGGCTTGACGATCTCCATGATCAGGCCCTCGTTCACGACCATGCCCTCGCGCGCCTCCGTCTCGAAGGCGATGAGACCGAGATCGGCGGTGCCGAAGGCCTGGTAGGCGTCGATGCCGCGCGCCTTGATCTCGGCCTGGAGCGAGGGCGGGAAGGCCGCACCCGAGACCAGCGCACGCTTGATCGAGGAGACGTCGCGGCCCGCGGTCGCCGCTGCATCGAGCAGGATCTTCAGGAAGTCCGGCGTGCCGCTATAGCCGACCGGCCGGTAGGCCTCGATCAGCTCGAATTGCTGCTCGGTATTGCCGGGCCCGGCCGGGATCACCGCACAGCCGAGCGCGCGCGCGGACGAGTCGAAGATGAAGCCGCCGGGGGTGAGGTGGTAGCTGAAGGTGTTGAGCACGATGTCGTTGGGCCGGAACCCGGCCGCGAACAGCGCCCGTGCGCCGCGCCAGGGATCGGCCTGCCGGCCCTCCGGCTCGAAGATCGGACCCGGGGAGGTGAAGAGCCGTGCGAACGAGCCCGGTGCCGCCGCCACGAAGCCGCCGAAGGGCGCGGAGGCCTTGTGCAGGGCCGGCAGTTCCGACTTGCGCAGCACCGGCAGGCGCGCCAGCGCGGCGCGGGTGGTCACCGTGGCCGGATCCAGACCCTTGAGCCGGTCGGCATAGGCGGGCGCCGTCATCGCGCTGCGCAGCACGCCCGGCAGGCGCGAAAGCAGCTCGGCCTCGCGCGCGGCTTGCTCGCGCGTCTCGAGGGGGTCGTAATGGGCGGTCATGGCTGATCTTTCCGGGTTGGCATCCGTTGCACGCCGCCGCTGGCATGGGTATCAGACGGCCATTGTCGGGACGTGGAGAGAGCGAGATGGCGGACGAACGGATCATGGCGGCGGAGGAGACGGCCGGCGTCGTCGCGCGCCTGAAACGCCGCATGATCGACGATGCGATGCCGCTGTGGTCGACCGTCGGCTGGGACCATGTCGCGGGCGGCTTCATCGACCGGCTGCATCGCGACGGCACGGCGGATGCCGCCGCGCCGCGGCGCGTGTTCGTGCAGGCCCGCCAGATCTACTGCTACGCCAAGGCGGCGCAGATGGGCTGGTATCCCGAGGGGCGCGCCATCGCGCTGAAGGGGCTGGAGCACCTGCTGGCACGCGCGAAGGCGCCCGACGGCCGGCCGGGCTATGTGCACCGGCTGACGCCGGAGGGTGCGGTGCTGGACGGCCGGCGCGACGCCTATGACCACGCCTTCATCCTGTTTGCGCTTGCGACCGTCTACGCGCTCGACAAGGACGCGCAGGTTCGCGCCGAGATCGACGCGCTGCTCGCCTTCCTCGACGGCCATCTGCGCTCGCCGCATGGCGGCGTCCACGAGGGGCTGCCGGTCTCGCTGCCGCGGCGGCAGAACCCGCACATGCACCTGTTCGAGGCGATGATCGCGTGCTTCGACGCGACCCACGATCTGTCGTTCCAGAACCGCGCCGGCGAATTCTTCGCGCTGTTCCTCGCCAATCTCTACGACAAGCAGAAGCACATCCTCACCGAGTATTTCGAGGAGGACTGGTCGAAGATTGAGCCGGTCAGTGTCGAGCCTGGCCATCAGGCGGAGTGGGTCTGGCTGCTGAAGGGATTCGAGCGCATCACGGGCTGCCCGACCGGGCAGCGGCGTGCGGAGTTGCTGGCGAGCGCGCTGCGCTATCGCGACGAGGCGACGGGCTGCCTGACCGACGAGGGTGATGCCACCGGCAACATCCGCCGCAGCACGCGCCGGCTGTGGCCGCAGACCGAGATCGCGAAGGCGTGGACTGCGCAAGCCGAGTCCGGCGAGGCGGGCGCGGCGGATGAGGCGCGCGCGGCGCTGGTGCGGCTCGAACGGCATTATCTCAGCCATCCCGTGCGGGGCGGCTGGTACGACCAGTTCGATCGCGACGGCAAGTCGCTGGTCGACACCATTCCTGCGTCGTCGTTCTATCATGTTCTCTGCGCAGTCACGGAAGCGGAGCAGGTGCTGGAGTAAGAGTCTCTTGTCTTGACGCGTTTTCTTCACGCGAACCGGTTCCCGCTTCGCTTGAAAACGCGATGTTAGAGCCAGCGCTTGCGCCGCTTGAAGCTCTTGAGGTTCTTGAAGCTCTTGCGCTGGTCGCCGGCGCCGCCGAGGTAGAATTCCTTGACGTCCTCGTTGTCGCGCAATTCGTCGGCGGTCCCGTCGAGCACGACCTTGCCCTGCTCCATGATGTAGCCGTGGCTCGCCACCGACAGCGCGGCGCGCGCGTTCTGCTCGACCAGCAGGATGGTGACGCCGAGATCGCGGTTGATCTTCTGGATGATGGAAAACACCTCTTTCACCAGTAGCGGCGACAGGCCCATCGACGGCTCGTCCATCAGGATCATCTTCGGGCGCGCCATCAGCGCACGGCCGATCGCGAGCATCTGCTGCTCGCCGCCGGAGAGATAGCCGGCAAGGCCGGTGCGCTCCTTCAGGCGCGGGAAATAGTTGAAGACCATGTCGATGTCGGCATCGACCTCGCGGTCCCTGCGGGTGAAGGCGCCGAGTTTGAGGTTCTCCAGCGACGTCATGTCGGCGACGATGCGGCGGCCCTCCATCACCTGGAAGATGCCGCGGCGGACGATCTTGTCGGGATCGATGCCGTTGATCCGTTCGCCCTCGAACAGGATCTCGCCGCGCGTGACCTCGCCGTCCTCGGTCTTGAGCAGCCCCGAGATCGCCTTCAGCGTCGTCGACTTGCCGGCGCCGTTGGCCCCGAGCAGCGCCACGATCGCGCCCTTGGGCACGTCGAGGCTGAGGCCGCGGAGCACCAGGATGACGTCGTCATAGACGACCTCGATGTTGCGCACGCCGAGAAGGGGCGGTGCGGGCACGATGCTGGGCGAGGGGCGAGTGGCTTCGGCTGTCTCGGTCATTCTTTATAACTCCGCTGTCGTCGCCCGGCTTGACCGGGCGACCCAGTATTCCAGAGACGCCCGAGACCCATTGAGAAGCCGCGGCGTACTGGATCCCCCGCCTTCGCGGGGGATGACCGTTGTGCGTGAGGTGAGTGCTAAGCTCACCACCCCAGCCATTCCGGCTTGCGCGGCAGCTCCACGGTCTTGACCTTTTCGAGCTTGATCGTGCCCTTGGTCATGAGGTCGTTGAGGTCGCCGTCGGTCGCGCCCGCGATCTTGGTGCGATAGAGGTCGACTTTCAGCGTGCCGCGGTGGTCCTTGTCGGTCCAGGTCGAGGGATTGCAGACGCCCTCCATGCCGGCCGGCACCCAGTCCTTCTTCTGGTAGAAGCCCTTGGCGACGTTCTCGCCGGTGGCGCCGCCGTTCTTGACGGCCCAATCGAGCGCTTCCTTCGTGTAGAGCGCGCTGCAGACGCCAGCGATATAGTGCACGGGGCGATACGCCTTGCCGCCGGCATCAGACATCTTGGAGATTTCCATCACCGTCTTCATGCCCGGCGCGTTACCGCCCCAGGTCACCGCCGTGCGCAACGGGAACACGACACCTTCGGCCGCTTCGGCCGCGGTCTTGGCGGCGTTCTCGTCCATGCCCCAGACGTTGCCGAGGAATTGCACGTCGACACCGGCGGCCTTGCAGGCCTTCAGCACGGAGATGTTGGAGGCTGCGGTGTTGCCGAGATAGGCGTAGTTGGCGCCGGAGCTCTTCAGGCTCAGGCACTGCGCCGAGTAGTCGCCCGGCGTCAGCGCGAACACGATCGGCGGCAGCACTTCGAAGCCGAGCTCGTTGGCGATCGCCTCGCCGGCCGCCTTCGGTGCGTTCGGGTAGGGATGATTGCCGCCCATGTGGACGAATTTGGGCTTGCCCGGCTTGCCCTTGGCCTTCCAGTCTTCGGCGGCCCAGGTCACGAGCGCCCGCATCGCGTCCGAGTAGCTCGGGCCATAAAAGAAGTTATACGGCGCCGGCTTGGCCTTTCCGCTGACGCCTTCCGGATCGGTCAACGCCGCCGCATAGGAGGCGGAAACATAGGGGATCTTGTCCTGCGCGACGAAGCCGGTCAGCGCCTCGGTGTCCGCGGTGCCCCAGCCCATGATCGCCGCGACCTTGTCGCCGCCGGACCACTTCTTGTACAGCGCAATTGCGCGCGGCACCTGATAACCGTAGTCGTTGCTGTCGAGATTGACCTGCTTGCCGCCGATGCCGCCGTTCTTGTTGATCCAGGCAAACGTGTCGGCTACGGCCTGGCCATAGGGCGTTCCGACATCCGAGGTCGCGCCGGAATAGTCGGCGAGATGGCCGAGCGCGATCTGCGCCTGCGCGGGCGCCGAGAAGGCCGCGACCGCAAGCGCGAGCGAAGCGGAGCTCAAAAGGGCTTTTGTCTTCATGGGTTGGTTCCTCCTGTTATCGTTCAAGTGAAGTTGCCCGCCTTCAATGCGAGAACGGGTAGAGTTTCCAGTACGCCTTGATCTGCCGCCAGCGATGCGCGAGCCCGTCCGGCTCAAACATCAGGAACGCGATGATGATCACCCCGATCGCGATCTCGCGCAGGAAGGTGATGTTGGTGTTGAGCGACAGCGCCTTGTCGATCGCGCCGCCCTTCAGATACAGGCTGATGAATTCCATCGATTCCGGCAGCAGCACCACGAAGGCGGTGCCCATCAGCGTGCCCATGATCGAGCCGGTGCCGCCGATGATGATCATGGCGAGGAACAGGATCGAGCGCTCGATGCCGAAACCTTCCTGGGAGACCACGAGCTGGTAGTGGGCATAGAGCGCGCCGGCGATGCCGGCGAAGAAGGCGGCAAGGCCGAACGACAGCGTGCGGTATTTGGTCAGGTTGATGCCCATGATCTCCGCGGAGAGATAATGGTCGCGGATCGCCACCAGCGCGCGGCCGTCGCGCGTGCGCATCAGATTGGTGACCAGGATGTAGCTCGCCAGCACATAGGCCAGCACGACGTAGAAATACTGCTTGTCGCCGCGCAAGGTGAAGCCGAAGATCGAGAACGGATTGGCGCTGGCCGGCACCGAGCCGCCGGTGAACCATTCGGCGCGGGAGAAGAAGTCGAGCAGGATGTATTGCGCGGCGAGCGTCGCGATGACGAGGTAGAGCCCCTTCAGCCGCGCCGCCGGAATGCCGAAGATCAGCCCGACCAGCGCGGTGACGACTCCCGCGAGCGGGATCGCGAAGAACACCGGGATCGGCGCATTGTTGGAGATGTAGGCCGAGGTGAAGGCGCCGAGCAGGAAGAAGGCGGCATGCCCGATCGATATCTGGCCGGTGAAGCCGACCAGGATGTTCAACCCGAGCGCCGCGATCGAGAAGATGCCGATCTGGATCAGGATGCTGAGCCAGTAGCCGCCGAGGAATTGCGGCACGAGGCAGAGCAGCAGCACGCCTACGATCGCAAAGTTGCGGCTGGTCGCCGTCGGGAAGATCGTGGTGTCGGCCGCATAGGAGGTGCGGAAATCACCAGCGGGGATGAGGGCAGGGCCGGCCATGGGTCAGATCCGCTCGATGTCGTGGGTGCCGAACAAGCCGTAGGGCTTGATCATCAGCACGATGATGAGGACGTAGAACGGTGCGATCTCGTAGAGATTGCCCCAGTGCAGATACTCGCTGTCGACATATTGCGCGATGTTCTCAAGCAAGCCGATGATGATGCCGCCGAGCACGGCGCCGCCGACGGAATCGAGCCCGCCGAGGATCGCCGCCGGAAACACCTTGATGCCGTAGGCGGCGAGGCCTGACGATACGCCGTTGACGACGGCGACGACGACGCCCGCGACCGCCGAGACGGTGGCCGAGATCGCCCAGGCCATCGCGAAGACGCTCTTGACGGAAATGCCGAGCGACTGCGCGACCTGCTGGTTGAACGCGGTGGCGCGCATCGCAAGGCCGTATTTGGAAGCGCGGAAGAACCATGCCATGCCGATCATCATGGCGACCGAGACCACCAGGCTCATGACATAGACGGTCTGGATCTGAAGCCCGAACAAGCTGACCGACTGGCTCTCGAACACGCGCGGGAACGGCTGCGGGTTGACGCCGAACATCCATTTCAGCGTGGCCTGGAGCACGGTCGAGAGGCCGATCGTCACCATGATCACCGAAATGATCGGCTCGCCGATCATCGGCCGCAGGATCAGGACCTGGATGGCGATGCCGAACACGAACATGAACACCAGCGTCATCGGCATGCCGATCCAGAACGGCACCTGGTATTTCGCCAGCAGCGCCCAGCACACCCAGGCGCCGACCAGCAGCAGCTCGCCTTGCGCGAAGTTGACGACCTGCGTTGCCTTGTAGATCAGCACGAACGACATCGCGACCACGCCATAGAGCGTGCCGACCACGAGGCCGTTGACCAGGAGCTGGATGAGGAAGGCGGTGTTCATGTGATATGCTGTCCTTCGCCTCTCCCCGCTTGCGGGGAGAGGCCGACGCGCGGAACGCGCGGCGGGTGAGGGGGAGCCTCCGCATGCGCGGTGCTGATGAGTCCAAGACCGGGCGCGCAAGAAGCCTGCGAGCTGCGTTGACGGATGCTGAAGGGGCGCTCTGGTATCGCCTGCGCGCCCGCCGGCTGAACGGCTACAAATTCGTTCGGCAGGAGCCCATCGGGCCATACACCGTGGACTTCATCTGTCGCGAAGCTCGCTTGATCATCGAGGTGGACGGCGGGCAGCATGCGGACAGTCCGCGCGACGTCATTCGTGACAAATGGTTTGCCGACCGCAACTATCGGGTCCTGCGCTTCTGGAACAACGACGTGTCCCGCAATTTGTCCGGCGTCCTCGAGACGATTGTCACCGCCCTCGCGGAGGCTCCCCCTCACCCGGATCGCTGACGCGCTCCGGCCTCTCCCCGCAAGCGGGGAGAGGCGAAGGGCAGCAGTGCCTGCGCTCAAGTTCACTCCGCCGCCTCCGCCAGATGCCCGGGCCCGCCCAGATCCACCACCCGCAGCGTGGTGCGCACCCGCTGCGTGGTGCCGTCCTGGAAGCGGATCACGGTGTCGACGGGGATGTCGGCATCGCCGCGGTAGATGGCGTCGATGATGCCGGCGTATTTCTCGTTGATGACGCTGCGGCGCACCTTTCGCGTGCGGGTGAGCTCGCCGTCGTCGGCGTCGAGCTCCTTGTAGAGCAGCAGGAAGCGCGAGATGCGCTGCGCGGGCGGCAGCGTGGCGTTGACGGTCTCGACCTCCTTCTGGAGCAGCGTGTAAACCTCGGGCCGCGAGGCGAGGTCGCTGTAGGTCGTGAAGGAGAGGCGGTTCTTCTCCGCCCATTTCGAGATGATGGAGTAGCGGATGCAGATCATCGCCGCGAGCGCGTCGCGCCCCGAGCCGAGCACTACGGCTTCGGCGATATAGGGCGAGAATTTCAGCTTGTTCTCGATGAACTGCGGCGAGAAGCGCTCGCCGCGCGAGGTCTCGGCGAGATCCTTGATGCGGTCGATGACGACGAGCTGGCGGTTGGCGTTGAAATAGCCGGCATCCCCCGACAGCATCCAGCCATCCTTGATGTCGGCAACGCTGGCCTCGGGATTCTTGTAATAGCCGAGGAACATGTTGGGATGCCGCACCACGATCTCGCCGACGCCGTGGACGTCGGCATTGTCGATGCGGATCTCGATGCTGTCGGCCATCGGCACGCCCGTGGTGTCGGGATCGACCTTGCCCTCGGGATGCAGCGTGTAGGCGCCCAAAAGCTCGGTCTGGCCGTAAAGCGTGCGCAGCGGCACGCCCATCGCCTGGAAGAACTTGAAGGTGTCAGGCCCGAGCGCCGCGCCGCCGGTTGCGGCCGAGCGCAGGCGGGTGAAGCCGAGCCGGTCGCGCAGCGCGCGGAACAGGATGGCGTCGGCAAGACCCGAGCGCTGGCCCTGTTCGAGCGCGGCAAGGCCGCTTTTCATCCCGATATCGAACAGGCGCTGCTTGAAGGGCGTGGCGTCCATCACCTTGGCGCGCACGTCGGCGGCGATCGATTCCCAGACGCGCGGGGCAAACAGCACGAACGTCGGCGCGATCTCGCGCAGATCGTTCATCATCGTATCCGGCTCTTCGACGAAGTTGATCTTCATCCGGCACAGGAGGCCTTTGCCGAGCACATAGACTTGCTCCATGATCCACGGCAGCGGCAGCACCGAAACGTATTCGTCGTCCGGGCCCTTGGGGTCGAAGGCAAGATAGGTCGCGCAATGGCCGAGCACGCGGCCGGCGGCGAGCATTGCGAGTTTTGGATGCGAGGTGGTGCCTGACGTGGTGCAGAGGATTGCGACGTCCTCGCCCTTGGTCGCATCGACGAGCTTGTCGTAAAGCCCCGGCTCGCGCGCAGCGCGGGCGCGGCCGAGCTCGGCGAATTTCTCCGCCGACAGCAGCCTGGGATCGTCGTATTTCCGCATCCCGCGCGGGTCGGAATAGATGATGTGCTTCAGCCTTGGCACGCGGTCGGCGAGGGTGAGCAGCTTGTCGACCTGCTCCTCATCCTCGGCGAAGACGAGCTGCGCCTCGCCATAATTGAGGAGATAGGAGGCTTCTTCGTCCAGCACGTCGCGGTAGAGCCCGAGGCTCAGGCCGCCGATCGCGTGGGTGGCGATTTCCGCGGCGACCCAGTCCGGCCGGTTGTCGCCGATGATGCCGACGACGTCGTTGCGCCCAAGGCCGAGCTCGACGAGGCCGAGCGCGAAATCGCGCACGCGCGTCTGGTAATCGTTCCAGGTGAAGACACGCCACAGCCCGAGATCCTTTTCGCGCAGCGCGATCTCGTTGCCATGCTCCCTGGCGTTGAGCCGGAGCATTTTGGGATAGGTATCGGCCTGTGCGACGCGGCCTGCATAATCCATCATGCCGCGCTCTCCTGCGCCGGCGGCGCATCGTCGGGATCGACCAGCACCTCGTCCTCCTCGCCGAGATAGGCGCGCCTGACGTGGGGATCGGCGAGCACCGCACCCGGATCGCCCTCGGCGATCTTGCGGCCGAAATCCAGCACCATGACGCGGTGAGAGATGTCCATCACCACGCCCATGTCGTGCTCGATCATCACCACCGTCATCCCGAATTCCTCGTTGAGATCGACGATGTAGCGGGCCATGTCCTCCTTCTCCTCGAAGTTCATTCCGGCCATCGGCTCGTCGAGGAGGATGAGGCGCGGCTCCAGCGCCATGGCGCGGGCAAGCTCGACGCGCTTGCGCAGGCCATAGGAGAGCGTGCCGGCTTGTGCTTTTCGCACCGACTGGAGGTCCAGGAAGTCGATGATCTCCTCGACCTTGCGGCGATGCGCGAGCTCTTCCTTGCGCGCGCCGGTGAGCCAGTAGAACGAGCCCGTGAGGAAATTGTTCTTCAACAGGTGATGGCGGCCGACCATGATGTTGTCGAGCACGCTCATGTGGTGGAACAGGGCGAGGTTCTGGAAGGTACGGCCGATGCCGAGCGAGGCGCGGGCGTTCGGCGTCAGGCCGGTGATGTCGCGGCCCTGATAGAACAGCTGGCCCTCGGTCGGCTTGTAGCGGCCGGAAATACAGTTCACGATCGAGGTCTTGCCGGCCCCGTTGGGGCCGATGATCGAGAACAGCTCGCCGTCCCTGATGGCGAAACCGACGTCGGTCAGCGCACGGACGCCGCCGAACCGCAGGGACACGCCGCGCACTTCAAGACTGGTAGCCACCAAACAAATCCCTCCCGGTGATGGCGCTTGATTGGCGCTCTTCGTCGGTTCCTGTCGGGCGATCCTAGTACGGTCGTGTCGGCCAGACCATGCAGCTATTGGTCTCGACCGGACCCGTGAGGCTCTCGTTCCCGCCAGGGGATCAAAAGCCGCATCGCCCGAGGTGGTTCTCAATAGGGGAAAGCGCTATTTTGAAATGTCTCCGGCCTGACAATTCTGCGACAAAGTTTTTCAGGCGGAGGCGGTCTTCATCTTTCGTCGGATGGTGGCCGAAGCGGTCGTGTTGCAGTGCAACAGAAGAGCGGAGTGACGAAACGGTGCGGCTGGCTTCGGGATCATGATTTCAGAGGATCAACTGAAGCGCATCGCCGCCTGGTCGCGCGAGCTCACGCAAGCGGAGATCGAGGTCGCGCGCGCGGGAATCACGGAGCGGTCCTACGGCACCGGCGAGGCCGTGTTCATGCGCGGCGACACGTTCGACTATTGGGCCGGCATGGTCTTTGGCCTTGCCCGGATGGGCGGGGTGTCGCGCGACGGCAAGGAGACGAGCCTTGCCGGGCTGACCGCGGGAGCCTGGTTCGGCGAGGGCAGCGTACTCAAGAACGAGCCGCGCCGTTACGACGTGGTCGCGCTGCGCAACAGCCGTGTCGCGCTGATGGAGCGCAGCGCCTTCATGTGGCTGTTCGAGAACAGCGTCGGCTTCAACCGCTTCCTGGTGCGCCAGCTCAACGAGCGGCTCGGCCAGTTCATCGGCATGCTCGAGGTCAACCGCACGTTGGACGCCACCGCGCGCCTCGCCCGCGGCATCGCCTCGCTGTTCAACCCGATCCTCTATCCGGAATCGACCGCGCATCTGGAGATCACCCAGGAGGAGATCGGGGCGCTCTCCGGCATGTCCCGCCAGAACGCCAATCGCGCGCTGAACCGGCTGGAGAAGGAGGGCCTGCTGCGGCTCGAATATGGCGGCGTTACCATCCTCGATGTCGAGCGGCTGCGCGGGTACGGGGACTAGCGCGTATTGGCGGGGGCGTGCACGGGCCAGAGGTCGGCGCGCCAGCGCACGGCGATCGCCGTCATCGCGATGAAGCCCGATGCGGCATAGAGCGAACCCGTCGCGGAATAGCCGATGACGTCGATCAGGCTGCCGGCTGCGAGCAATCCGATCGGCAGGCCGTAGATCACCATCATGCGCACGCCCATCACGCGGCCGCGCAGATGCGCGCTCGCCGTGCGCATCAGGATCACGGCGGCCGAGATCATCGACATGCTCTGGGCGATGCCGGCGAGGGCAAGGCAGGCCATGGCCACCGGCATGGTCCTGATCTCGACGAACATTAGCAGCATGGCGTACCAGGCTAGCGTCGCGCCTATCAGCAGCCGGGCAATGCGCAGTCCGCCGACGAGGCTGAGCGTGATAGAGCCGATCAGCGAGCCGACGGCGAAGCTCGCCGACAGATAACCGAGGCCGGTCTGGTCGGTATGAAAGATCTCCCGCGCGATATAGGGCAGCAATCCGCCGGTGAGGGGAAAAGCGGTGAGATTGGCCAGGAAGGCGACGCACAGCGCCGCGCGCATTCCCGGGCCGTTCCAGGCGTAGACCATCCCTTCCTTCAGGTCGTCCAGCAATCTTGAAACGGCGCGGCTATTCGCCCGGAGATGAGTTGTGGCAACGGTCCTTTCCGGCCGGGTCAGGCAGAGCATGAGAAGCGCGGCCACGAGGTAGAGGCTGGCGACCGCCGCGTAGACGAGCCCAATGCCAAGCACCGCAAACAGTCCGGCTCCCGTCAGCGCTCCGGCAATGCGCGCGCTATCCTGGGTCGTGCGTGACAAGCCGATCGCGCCGACAAGCTGCTTGGCCGGCATGATGTCGGCGAGCAGCGCGCTGCGAATGCCGAGATCCGAGGAGCGGATCAGGCCCATGATCGCCACGATGGTCATGACGTTGAGCGGCGCCAGGTGTCCGGTGAGCGCCAGGACCATGATGGTGCAGGCGAGCGCCGTATAGGTAAGGCGCAGCACGACGAGGAGATCGCGATGACCCATGCGGTCGCCGATCATCCCGAGCGCCGGTGCAATCAGCGTTCCGACATATTGCAGCGACGCGAGAATGGTCAGCAGCAGCACCGATCCGGTCTCGACCAGGATGTACCAGCCGAGCACCAGCGTTTCGATCTCGAACGCCCAGGAGGTGAGCAGGTCCGATGGCCACTGGAAGCGATAGTTGCGGATGCGGAATGGTGCGAATGCGGATGTGCTCAAGATGCGATGACGGGTGTCACGGCGATTCCCTGCCCTTGTTCTTGTTCTTTCTAGTCGGACAGCGTAGCGCTGACACTGCTCGTGTCAATCAGCGCTGCCGCATACCAACATGCTTGAACGCCACGACCAATGCGCCGTCTCCGCTGTTTCTCGTGAGCGTCGTCGTGTCGCCCTCCCGGGCGGGTCCGCAGAACGTGCTCGCCTTGATGCAGCGCATCACGTCGCTCGCGAAGGAGACCCGCTATGGCGAGGCGGTGTGGCTTGCGCGAAAGCTCGTCGGCGAGGCCGAGAAAAGCGCGTGCGACAATCGCCGGGGTCTATCCTCAACACCGACAGACCGCCCGGTTGCTGGGAGGAGTGAAGCCGCGCGCGCGGCCGTTGACCGGCCACCACTTGCTCTTCCCGTGCGACGAGCCCATGCTTGTCTGGTTCCTGGGCCCATCCGGCGGGTTCAGTGGATTGCGGGTCTTGACCCATGAACTGCTCTTGCTGTGGTTTAGAGGTCCAGAGCGGCTTTGCCTTCTGCCCGAAGTGCGGCACGAAGCAGCCGAACGCGTGCCCTGGCTGCGGCTTTCCATGCGCGCCGGATTTCGCCTATTGCCCGAAATGCGGCGCCCTCGTCTCTGAGGTCCCCACAGGCGGCGGGCAGGCATCGGCGCGGACGAGCCCGACGACGCTCCCGATCCGGTCCTCCTCTCCGCCGCTCGCGCCGACGGAGGAAGCTCAAGCCGCATTTCGACCTCAGTCGGACAAGATCGACAGCGAGGCGAACCGCCGCACTATCACCGTGCTGTTTGCCGACCTCAGCGGCTTCACTGCGATGAGCGAGCGGCTCGACCCGGAGGTCATGCAGACGCTTCAAAACGAGTTGTTCGAGGAGTTGACGGCCGCGGTGCAAAGCTTTGGCGGCTTCGTGGACAAATTCATCGGCGATGCGCTGCTTGCCCTGTTTGGCGCGCCGGCGGCGCACGAGGACGACCCGGAGCGGGCGGTGCGTGCTGCCCTCGACATGATCGACCGGACGGCGCGCCTCAGCGAGCGCGCGAAGGCGTATGCAGGTTCACCGCTGCTGCTCCATGTCGGCATCAACACCGGGCACGTCGTCGCGGGCGGGCTCGGTGCGGGCGTTACCAAATCCTATTCGGTGACCGGCGACACGGTGAATACCGCCCAGCGACTCCAATCGATGGCGGCTCCGGGCGAGGTGCTGGTCGGGCCGTTGACCCACCGTCTGACGCGGCATGCGTTCTCCTATGACTCGCTTGGCGAGGTCTCGCTCAAGGGCAAGATGGGCAGCGTACTGGTCCACCGTCTGAAGGAGCCGCTCGACACGCCCCGCGCGGCACGAGGTCTCGACACGCTGGGCCTCAATGCGCCGTTGATCGGGCGCGACGCCGAGCTTGCGCGCATGATTGGCAGCCTTGATCTCGCGTGCGGCGGCGCGGCTCAACTGGTGCGGCTGGTCGGTGAAGCCGGCATCGGGAAGACGCGCCTGGTCAGGGAGTTCGTCGCCCACATCCGCGATCAGGATCGATTCGCAGGCGTGGCGATCCGGCAGGCGGCGTGCTCGCCGCTCGGCGAACAATCCTACGGCACACTCGCCGCCGTGCTGCGCAGCGCCTATGGCATCGCGCAGAAGGCGAGCGCCACGGAGGCGGAGGCGAAGGTCGCCGAAGCGCTGTCGGAGCTTGGCCTCGCGACCGACGAGGCCGACCGCCTGATGCCCCTCTATCTGCACGTACTCGGCCTCGGCGACCCCAACGCCGTGCTCAGGCATGTCGAGCCCGAACAGCTCCGCCGGCAGATATTCTTCGCGATTCGCACCGTCTTCGAACGCCGCCTGGCACTGTCGCCACTGTTGATCATCGTCGAGGACCTGCATTGGGCCGATGCGGTGTCTCTTGAAGCGTTGCGCTTCCTGATGGACCGACTGGAGCGGACGCGGCTGATGCTGCTGTTTACGCATCGGCCGATGCTGGAACTGGACCAGTTCGGTTCGAGCAGGATCAGTCAGGCAACCCTCCGGCTGCCCCCGCTTGGCGATGCCGACGGACAAAAGCTGCTCGCGGCCTATTTCAGTCACGGTTGGCGTGAACCACCGGGACGTCTGTTCAGTCGAATCCTCGATCGTGCCGGCGGCAATCCGCTTTTCCTCGAGGAGATCATACGCGGCCTGATCGAAGCCGGCACCCTGCAGCGCGACGGCGCGCAGTGGCGGATGACGTCGGATGAAGCCGCCGCCGATATTCCGGCAAGCATTCAGGCGTTGTTGCTGGCGCGTCTCGACCGGTTGCCGCATCAGGTGCGCCGCCTGGCACAGGAGGCCGCGGTGATCGGCCCGCGTTTTGATGCGGCTGCTCTCGGTGCGGCGGCAACCGAGCCGGCAAGGGTTGAAGGAGGGCTCGAACTTCTTTGCGACGCGGAAATCGTCGAGGAGATCGCGGGCTCGAACTCGATTTCGCTGCGGACCTACCGCTTCACGCAAACCATGCTTCAGGACGTGATCTATCAAAACCTGCTTCTGCAGCGCCGGATCGAGCTTCATGGACGGATCGGTGGGGCGCTCGAGAGGCTCTATGGCCATGAGCCCGAGCGCCTCGAAGATCTCATACTGCTCGGACATCACTTCAGTCTGAGCGCGAGCAAGCCGAAAGGCGCGCACTATCTGCGCGTGGCCGGCGATCGCGCACGCGCCAGCTATGCCAATGACGATGCCATCCGTCTCTACCAACAGGCCCTCGCGGTGCTGTTGACCGGCGGCGAACGGGAGCCGGAACGGCTGGTCCTGTACGAGCGGATTGCGGACCTCTGTGGCGCGGCTGGCCGCCGGAACACGGCCGAGGAGCACTATCAGAGCGCGTTGGAGGGGCACCGCGCCATACAGGACCGGATCGGCGAAGCGCGAATTGTTCGCAAGCTTGGCCGATTGCTGTGGGACGCCGGCAAGCGGATCAAGGCAGAGACGCATTACGCCGAGGCGGCCAAGCTGCTTGGAGGGACCGACGCGCCCATCGAGTGGGCGCATCTCTTGCAGGAGCGCGGCCGTCTCGCGTTTCGGACGGGCGATCACGTGGCCGCCGCAAGATGGGCAGACGAGGCGCTCGGCTATGCACGGTCCGTACCGGCGGACGCGGACGAGCAGGGCGGGCTCGATGCGGCACGTGCCATTGCGGAGGCCCTCAACACCAAGGGAGTTGCGCTGGCGCGGCTTGGACGACACGAGGAGGCGGTGCGCGAGGTGGAGCAAAGTGTTGCAGCCGCCGAAACAGCCGGCCTGCTTAACGTAGCCTGCCGCGGCTACACCAACCTCGGTGTGCTCTACACGATTGTCGACCCGGCGAAAGCCGTGGAGGTCTGCCGGCGTGGACTCGATGTCGCGCGTCGGATCGGGGATCTCGGCTTCCAGGCGCGTCTTCTTGCCAATTTTGCCGTTGCCTGTTGCACCTTCACGGACAGATGTACCGAGGAAGGGGTGCCGGCTGCCGAAAAGGCGATCGAAATCGACCGTGCGCTCGATCAGCGCGAGCATCTCTCCGTGCCCTTGATCGTGCTCGGGCAAATCCACCAATGCCATTTCCGCCCCGATCTGGCCGCCCGCTGCTACAACGAGGCAATCGAGGTGGCGAACGAAACCGGCGAACCGCAGCAGCTTTTTCCATGCTATGATGGTCTTGCCACGCTGAGCCTTGATCGAGGCGACATGCCCGAGGCCGACCGGTATTTCGCGCTGGCCCAAGATGTCTGCGCCCGCCACGGGCTTGATCCCGCCGGGCTGATCGTACTGCCATTTCTTGACTAGGTCATATGAAGGAGTTCAACCATGTCAGAACTTCATGTCGACGGACCGCTTCAACCGGGCGATCGCGCACCGAACATCGTGCTGGACGCCATCACACGCGATGGAACGATCGCGCTCCAGGATTTTCGCGGGCATAGTCCGATATTGATCGGCTTGTATCGAGGGCTGCATTGCCCGTTCTGTCGGCGCCATATCGCGGCACAGGCGCAACTTGACGCAGCCCTGCGCGACAAGGGCGTCGAAAGTCTCACGGTCGTGAATACGCCCATCGAACGCGCGCGGCTCTACTTCCGCTACCATCCCTTGCCCAATCTGCTCGCCGCGTCCGACCCCGAGCGGGTCTCGCACCGCGCGTTCGGCCTGCCCACTCTCGAGTTTACGGACCACGAGACCGAGTGGCCGCGCAAGGTGGGTATGGACGTCATCATGAGCATGCAGGTTGATATGCCCGGCGAAACGTCGGGGCCGATGAACCGGTTGGCGGCTGCCGAGTACCTCAACAACAAGGACGGCTACGAGATGATGGAGGCCGATCAGCGCATGGCGGCAACCGGCCAGGGCCAGCTGTTCGGCCAGTTCCTGCTCGATCGTGAGGGGATCGTGCGCTGGACCTTTACCGAGGTCTCTGAAGGCGGCCAGCGCATGTTCGGGGCTCCGAGCCCTCAGGAGTTGATGTCGGCCGCCTCGCAGGTGGCAAGCTAGGCATCGTCGCCTGGTGATTAATCCGCCACCTGCGGCCGTTTCTCGGCGAGCGCTGCCGCCATCGCCGAGATCAGCGGGCGCATGAAATAGGCCTCATCGGCCGGCGAGATGTCGGTGCGCAGGCCATGCGCGGCGAGCTCCCCCGACACCGCAGGGCCGACCGACGCAATCAGCGTCCGCTCCAACCCTGCGTGCAACTTCGCCTCGCTGCCATGCGCCTTGGCGGCTTCGATAAGGCGGCGGACCTGGCCGAGATTGGTCAGCGCGATGGAATCGATCCGTCCCTCCGCCATGTCGTCGATGGCGGCGACGATGTTGGCATCCGCCGCCTTGGGATCGTAGACATAGGGCAGCACGGTATCGACCTTAGCGCCCTGCGCCGAGAGTGCGCCGGTCAGTGCGCTGTGGTCCTTGTCCGGATAAAGCTGGAGGCCGAGGCGATGCCCCTTCAGGTCGAGCTTGCCCAGCATCTCGATCACGCCCTCGGTGGTCGGCTTCTCCGTGGTCTGCTGCGCCTCGAGCGAGATCTCGCGCAGCGCCTTGCCGGGCTTCGGCCCGCGGGTGAATTTTCGCGATTTGGCGAGGGCTGCGACCAGAGCCTGGTCGAGACCACGGGTCCGCGCGAGCTTCATGATCCGCCGCAGGCCTTCGCCGGTCATCAGCACGAGATCGTCAAAGGGCCTGTCGATGGCGCGGCGGATCCAGGCCTCGATCGGGGCCGGGTCCGGCGCATCGTGGATGGTGAACATCGGGCACTGCACGACGTCGGCGCCTTGCTCGGCGAGGAGCTTTGAGAACTGCGCCTCCTCGCGCGTTTCCAGGATCAGGATGCGGTAGCCGTTCAAGCGGTCGGCCATGGGCGTGCTCCGGTATAAATCGCAATTGTCCGTTCATCCTGACTCTGCGCTTCATGTGGAAGCAAGTCTTGGGATTGGCGCAAGGGCGGTGTCGGTGATAGAGCAGGGCGCAAATCGCGGGTTGTTCCGCATCATTTGCCCAAACCTTCATCAAGAGCCATGCCCGATCATCAATATGTCCTGACCCTGTCCTGTCCGGATCGCCCCGGCATCGTCTCGGCGGTGTCGACCTTCCTGGCCCACAACGGACAGAACATTCTCGACGCCCAGCAGTTCGACGACGTCGAGACCAAGAAGTTCTTCATGCGGGTGGTGTTCACCGCGGCCGACCTCGCCGTGGAGCTGTCCGCGCTCCAGACCGGCTTTGCCGCGATCGCGGAGCGCTTCGGCATGGAGTGGCAGATGCGCGACCGCGCCGCGCATCGCAAGGTGATGCTGCTGGTGTCGAAGTCCGACCATTGCCTGGTCGACATCCTCTATCGCTGGCGCACCGGCGAATTGCCGATGGTCCCGACTGCGATCGTCTCCAACCACCCGCGCGAGGTCTATGCCGGGCTCGATTTCGGCGGCATCCCGTTCCACCATCTGCCTGTGACCAAGGAAACCAAGCGCGAGCAGGAGGCGCAGATCCTCGATCTCGTCGCCAGGACCGGGACCGATCTCGTCGTGCTTGCGCGCTACATGCAGATCCTGTCGGATGATCTGTCGGCCGAACTCTCCGGCCGCTGCATCAACATCCACCACTCGTTCCTGCCGGGCTTCAAGGGCGCAAAACCCTATCACCAGGCCCATGAGCGCGGCGTGAAGCTGATCGGCGCCACCGCGCATTACGTCACGCGCGACCTCGACGAGGGCCCGATCGTCGACCAGGACGTCGAGCGCATCAGCCATCGCGACACGCCGGAAGATCTCGTCCGCAAGGGCCGCGATATCGAGCGCCGCGTGCTGGCGCGCGCGATCCGCTATCACCTCGACGACCGCGTCATCCTCAACGGCCGCAAGACCGTGGTGTTCATGGATTGATCCGGAGGTCATTCCGGGGCGCCTCGAAGAGGCGAACCCGGAATCTCGAGATTCTCAGGTGCGCAATTGCGCACCATAGTTCGATGCTGACGCATCGCCCCGGAATGACGGCTATCCCTCAGCGCACCGCGTTGCCTGACGTCGCGCCCTTCTGCGCCTGCTCTTCCTTCTCGCGATCGGCCGCCGGCAGCAGCCGCTTGCGCTCGCGCTCCTTCATGTAGGCGTCGTATTGCGGCGTGCCTGCCCGCGGCGGGGCGTCGGCCGGCAGGCCGCCGGCCCATTGCGGGACGTAATCGCCCATGCCGGCTGACAGCTTCTCATTGACCGTGCCGCAGCCGGACAGTCCCGCGGCAAGAGCGAGGAGGGGCAGGAGAGAGCGGAAAGGCTTCGGCATTGTGGGGGCGCGCGGGTTCGGTCTGGTTGGACGCCGGGTCAGGCTGGCGCCGAGAGAGTAGCCTTCAACAAGGTAAAAGAGACTTATTCGAGGTAGGTAATAAGTTACCGAGTTGGAGTCGGCCCGAGGCCCCGGATGTACCAATTCTGCAAAAGGAAGACGAAATCTTCCATCCACGCGGCCGTCGCGTTTCTAGACTGTGGCGCGGGGCTCGCGACAAAGTGGCTTGGCCGACCAGAGGGCTTTTTCGTTGACAGGTCCATTTTATTTGTACAATCGTACAAATAAAGGCGGCCAAGGTCGGGGCGTTCGGGTCACCCCGGCGTAACCGCGACATCACTCCCCGCCGTCGGAAATCGGGACGCTCGGCTTGCGCCGAATGGTCGCCAAACGTCCGATTGACAAGGGGGGCGCCAAGGACGCCATGTGGCGCGCGATAAGGCTCGCGCGTGAGCTAGGGTGAGGCAAGGACCGGGCACTCGGTTCGCCGCACAAGAGGTCAGGAATCAAGGGGAGGGACACTCTGATGTTCGAACGCAAACAACTTTCTTGGGCAGCCGCAGTGGCAGCCGTTGCAGGCCTGGTGGCCGTCGCACCGGCCAGCGCCGAGGAGAGCGTCAAGGTCGGCCTGATCCTGCCGATGACCGGCGGCCAGGCTTCGACCGGCAAGCAGATCGAGAACGCGATCAAGCTCTACATGCAGCAGAAGGGCGACACCGTCGCCGGCAAGAAGATCGAGATCATCCTCAAGGACGACGCCGCGATTCCGGACAAGACCAAGACGGCCGCGCAGGAGCTGATCGTCAACGACAAGGTCAATTTCATCGCCGGCTTCGGCGTGACGCCGGCAGCCCTCGCCGCCGCGCCGCTGGCAACGCAGGCCAAGATTCCGGAAGTCGTGATGGCGGCCGGCACCTCCATCATCACCGAGCGCTCGCCCTATATCGTGCGCACTAGCTTCACGCTGGCGCAGTCCTCGACCATCATCGCCGACTGGGCGGTGAAGAACGGCATCAAGAAGGTGGCGACGCTGACCTCGGACTACGCGCCGGGCAACGACGCGCTGAACTTCTTCAAGCAGAATTTCACCGCTGGCGGCGGCGAGGTGGTCGAAGAAGTCAAGACGCCGCTCGCCAATCCCGATTTCGCGCCGTTCCTCCAGCGCATGAAGGACGCCAAGCCCGACGCGATCTTCGTGTTCGTGCCGGCCGGCCAGGGCGGCAACTTCATGAAGCAGTATGCCGAGCGTGGCCTCGATAAGTCCGGCATCAAGGTGATCGGACCGGGCGACGTCACCGACGACGACCTCCTCAACAACATGGGTGATGCCGTGCTCGGCACGGTCACCGCGCACCTCTATTCCGCGGCGCATCCGTCCGCGATGAACAAGGATTTCGTCGCGGCCTACAAGAAGGCCTTCGGCAATCGTCCGGGCTTCATGGCGGTGAGCGGCTATGACGGCATCCACCTCATCTACGAGGCGCTGAAGAAGACCAACGGCGACACCGATGGCACCAAGCTGGTCGAGGCGATGAAGGGCCAGAAGTGGGAGAGCCCGCGCGGCCCGATCTCGATCGACCCCGAGACCCGCGACATCGTGCAGAACATCTACATCCGCAAGGTCGAGAAGGTCGACGGCGAGCTCTACAACGTCGAGTTCGCGACCTTCGAAGCCGTCAAGGACCTCGGCAAGACGAAGAAGTGACGCGCGAAAGCGCGTCATCCCGGGGCGCGCATTAGCGCTAACCCGGGATCCCCGCGCCCCGCTCTCGTCATGCCCGGGCTTGACCCGGGCATCCACGCGAGAGCCGAAACAAGAACGTGGATGGCCGGGACAAGCCCGGCCATGACGATAACACCAAGCTGAGACGATGACCTCTATCCTCACCAACCTGTTCGATGGCGTTGCCTACGGCATGCTGCTGTTCGTGCTCGCTTGCGGGCTCGCGGTCACGCTTGGCCTGATGAACTTCGTCAACCTCGCCCACGGCGCTTTCGCCATGACCGGCGGCTATGTCTGCATGGTGCTGGTCAACCGGATGGGCTGGCCGTTCTTCGCCGCGCTGCCGCTCGCTTTCGTCTCGTCGGCGGCGATCGGCATTGTGCTCGAGCGTACGCTGTACCGCCATCTCTATACGCGCAGCCATCTCGACCAGGTGCTGTTCACGATCGGCCTGACCTTCATGTCGGTTGCGGCCGTCGACTACATCCAGGGCTCGTCGCGGGTCTTCATCAACCTGCCGGCCGCGCTCCAGGGCCAGTTCGACCTGTTCGGCGTCGGCATCGGCCGCTACCGGCTGATGATCATCGTGATCTGCGGCCTGCTCACCATCGCGCTCCAGATGGTGCTGGCCAAGACCCGTTTCGGCAGCCGGCTGCGCGCCGCCGTTGACGATCCGCGCGCCGCCAGCGGCCTCGGCATCAACGTGCCGCAGGTGTTCGCTTTCACGTTCGCATTCGGTTGCGGGCTTGCCGGCCTCGGTGGCGCGCTCAGCGCCGAGATCCTCGGCCTCGACCCGTATTTCCCGCTGAAGTTCATGATCTACTTCCTGATCGTGGTCACCGTCGGCGGCTCGTCCTCGATCACCGGCCCGTTCCTGGCCTCGCTCCTGCTCGGCATCGGCGACGTCGCCGGCAAGTATTACGTGCCGAAGATGGGCCCCTTCGTGATCTACACCATGATGATCGTGATCCTGATCTGGCGCCCGAACGGCCTGTTCGGCCGCACGGCCGCGCGTTGAGTTCGCCGATGAGCGCTTCTTCCGACGTCGGTTATCACGCCCAGCGCCAGGCGCGCTGGCATTATGGCGAAGTCGCCTTCTGGCTGATCGTGCTGGCCTGCGGCTTTGCATTTCCCACGCGCTATCTGATCATGACCGACATCCTGCGGCTGGCGCTGTTTGCGATGTCGCTCGATCTCATCCTCGGCTATGCCGGCATAGTCTCGCTCGGCCACGCCGCCTTCTTCGGCGTCGGGGCCTATGCCGCGGGACTGCTTGCGCTTCACGGCATCATCAACGAGCCGGTGCTCGCGCTGATCGTGGCCGGCCTGGCCGCGATGGTACTCGGCTTCGCCACCAGCTTCCTGGTGATCCGCGGCGTCGACCTGACCCGGTTGATGGTGACGCTCGGAATCGCGCTGCTGCTGGAAGCGCTCGCCGAGCGCTTCTCCAACATCACCGGCGGCACCGACGGCCTGCAGGGCATCGAGATGCAGCCGATCTTCGGCGAGATCCCGTTCGACATGTTCGGCAAGGCCGGCTTCTTCTACTCGCTGGCCGTGCTGTTCGTGTTGTTCCTGTTCGCCCGCCGCGTCGTGCATTCGCCGTTCGGCCTGTCGCTGCGTGCGATCAAGAACAATCCGCTGCGGGCGGCCGCGATCGGCATCCCCGTCAACCGCCGCCTGATCGCGATCTATACGCTATCGGCGTTCTATGCCGGCATCGCCGGCGCGCTGTTCACCCAGACCACCGCGATCGCCTCGCTCGACGTGTTCGCCTTCGAGCGCTCCGCCGACCTGATGCTGGTGCTCGTCATCGGCGGCACCGGATATCTCTATGGCGGGCTGATCGGCGCGGTGGTGTTCCGCATGCTCCAGGAATTCTTCTCCACCATCACCCCGCAATACTGGCAGTTCTGGATCGGCCTCGTGCTGGTCGTGATCGTGCTGGTCGGCCGCCAGCGCCTGCATCGCTGGGTGCTGTACGTGCCGAACCTGATCATCAAGCAGATTGCCGGTCGCAAGGCGGTCGTCGCCGTGCCGGAGAGCGACGCATGACCATCGCGCTCGAAACCCAGAACCTCGAAAAGCAGTTCGGCGGCCTGCGCGTCACCCGCGATCTGTCCCTGAAGATCGAGCAGGGCGCCCGCCATGCGCTGATCGGCCCGAACGGCGCCGGCAAGACCACTGTCATCAACCAGCTCACCGGCGTGCTGAAGCCGAACTCCGGGCGCATCCTGCTGGAAGGCCAGGACATCACGGACCTGCCCGTGCACAAGCGCGTGCTGCGCGGCCTGTCGCGCACGTTCCAGATCAACCAGCTCTATCCCGACCTGACCCCGCTCGAAACCATCGGCCTTGCCGTCTCCGAGCGCCTCGGCCATGGCGGCGACTGGTGGCGGCGGATGGGCACGCGCAGCGACGTCAACGGCGAGATCGCCGATCTGCTCGCGCGCTTCCATCTGCTCGACGTCATGAACGAACAGACCGTGACGTTGCCCTACGGCAAGCAGCGCCTGCTCGAGATCGCGGTCGCGATCGCGGCCAAGCCGCGCGTGCTGCTGCTCGACGAGCCCGCCGCCGGCGTGCCCGAGAGTGAACGCCACGACATTCTCGGCGTCGTCGGCGCGCTGCCGCGCGACGTCACGGTGCTGCTGATCGAGCACGACATGGATCTCGTCTTCTCCTTTGCCGATCGGATTTCGGTTCTGGTCTCCGGCGCGCTGCTCACCGAAGGGCCGCCCGAGCAGGTCGCGCGCGATCCGCAGGTGAAGGCGGTCTATCTCGGCGAGGAGGCGGTCAATGTCTGACCTGCTCGCGATCGACGCCTTGCGCGCCGGCTATGGCGAGGCGGTGGTGCTGCCGAAGATGTCCCTGCGCCTCGCCGAAGGGCAGGTGCTGGCGCTGCTCGGGCGCAACGGCACCGGCAAGACCACGCTGATCAACTCCATCGTCGGTGTCACCCGCCGCTTCTCCGGCACAGTCGCGCTCGCCGGCGTGGATGTCACCACGCTCCGACCCGACCAGCGGGCGCGCGCCGGCATCGGCTGGGTGCCGCAGGAGCGCAACATCTTCCGCTCGCTCACGGTCGAGGAGAACATGACCGCGGTGGCCCAGCCCGGTGCCTGGACGGTCGAGAGGGTCTACGAGATGTTTCCGCGGCTGAAGGAGCGGCGGAGCAATTTTGGCAACCAGCTCTCCGGCGGCGAGCAGCAGATGCTGGCTATCGGTCGCGCGCTGACCCTCAACCCGAAGGTCCTGCTGCTGGACGAGCCGACCGAGGGCCTTGCCCCCATCATCGTCGAGGAGCTGTTGAAGGCGATCGGCACCATCACCCGGGCCGGCGGCATCTGCTCGATCATCGTCGAGCAGAATGCGCAAAAGATTCTGGGGCTCGCCGACCGCGTTGTGATATTGGAACGCGGAACGATCGTCCACGACGCCCCGAGCGCCGCGCTGAAGGCCGACCCCTCGGTCCTGGAGCGCCACCTCGGCGTCGCAGGGGCGGTGGCCCACTGATCTTCGCCTCTCCCCGCAGGCGGGGAGAGGGAGTACAACGAGCGCCGACTGAAATTTCGGGAGAGACAAGAAATGCAGCGAACCAAAGCCCCCTTCCGCGCCGACGAGGTCGGCAGCCTCCTGCGTCCCGCCAAGATCAAGGAAGCCCGCGCCAGGCTCGAGAAGGGCGAGATCTCGGCCGACGATCTGCGCAAGATCGAGGACATGGAGATCGAGAAGGTCGTGCACAAGCAGGCCTCGGTCGGCCTGAAGCTCGCGACCGACGGCGAATTCCGCCGCTCCTGGTGGCATTTCGACTTCCTGGCCAAGCTCACCGGCTGCGAGCTGTTCCACCCCGACACCGGCATCCAGTTCGCGGGCGTCGAGACCCGGCACGACGCGATAAGGGTGATCGACAAGCTCGACTTCCCCGACAACCATCCGATGCTGGATCACTTCCGCTTCCTGAAGAAGTGCGCCGACCAGGCCCACGTCACCGCCAAGATGACGATCCCCTCGCCGGCGGTGCTGCACTTCCGCGGCGGCCGCAAGGCGATCTCCAAGGACGTCTATCCCGATCTCGAGGCCTTCTACGAGGACCTCGGCAAGACCTATCGCAAGGCCGTGAAGGCGTTTTACGACGCCGGCTGCCGCTATCTCCAGTTCGACGACACCGTGTGGGCCTATCTCTGCTCGCAGGACGAATTGCAGAAGGCGCGCGAGCGCGGCGACAATCCGGACGGTCTCCAGCAGATCTATGCGCGCATCATCAACTACGCGCTGGCCGAGAAGCCCGCCGACATGGTGGTGACGACGCATGTCTGCCGCGGCAATTTCCGCTCGACCTGGATCTCTTCGGGCGGCTACGAGCCGGTGGCCGAGACCATGCTCGCCGGCACCAATTACGACGGCTACTTCCTCGAATACGACAGCGACCGCGCCGGCGGCTTCGAGCCGCTGCGCTTCCTGCCCAAGGGCAACAAGGTCGTCGTGGTCGGCGTCATCACCTCGAAGTTCGGCGAGCTCGAGAAGAAGGACGACATCAAGCGCCGCCTGGAAGAAGCCGCCAAATTCGCGCCGCTGGAGCAGCTCGCGCTGTCCCCGCAATGCGGGTTTGCTTCGACGGAAGAGGGCAACATCCTCTCCGAAGAGGAGCAGTGGGCCAAGCTGAGCCTCGCGGTCGAGATCGCGAAGGAAGTGTGGGGCAACTGACGCGCAGCGTCATCCCGGGGCGCGCGTAGCGCGAACCCGGGATCTCGAGATCCCGGGTCTGGTGCTTGCGCACCATCCCGGGATGACGACGCGCAAGCGCATCGTCATTTCTCCGCCAGGTAAACCTCACCCAGCAGCGACGAGTTCGACCACGGCACCTGCTTGCTCTTCGTGGTCGACACCACTTCCGCCCGCACCCGCGTCAGCATCTGCTGCACCTCCAGCCCGGGCGTGCCGATGTGGCGGGAGAGGGCGGCGGAAAACGGCGAGTTGGCGCCTTCGCCGTCGAGTGCGACCTGGCCCGGTGCGGTGGCGAAGGCGATCAGCGTGCCGGCGCCCAGCGTCGCGCCGGCGCCGAGGCTAGTTGGAGCTGCGAGGCCCGAGGCGCCCTCGATCCCGCGACTGCTGCTTGCGGAAGCCACCTGCTGCGCCATCGGATTGTTGCGGCAGGCATCGAAGATCAAGATGTTGGTGCGGACCTGGTCGTCGAGGCCGGCCATGATCGTATCCATGTCGATCATCGCCTCCGTCATGCCCGTGCCCGGCTTGAGCTCGACGTCGACGGGAATGAGATAGTTGCGGCCGTCCACCTGCACGCCATGGCCGGCATAGTAGACCACGGCAACTTGCGCCCGCGCCGCATCGCGCAGGAAGTCGCGCGTCATCTTCTGCATCGCGGCGCGGTCGAGGTCGACGCCCTCCGACACCGTGAAGCCGATGTCGCGCAGGCTCTTGGCGACCGCGCGGGCGTCGTTGGGTGGATTGGGCAGCGCCTTCACATGCGCATAGGCGCCGTTGCCGATGATCAGCGCCATGCGCGTGCCGCGCACGGCCGGCACAGGTGAGGGCGCGGGTGCCGCGCCGGTCTGCTGCGGGGCAGGGGCTGCTGTCGGCTGCGTCGTGGGCGAGGGCGCATCGCGCGGGATCGGCACGGCTGCATCCGTTACCAGCGACAGCCGCACTTTTGCAGTCGCCTGATTGGCCTTGCTGCCGGCATCCGAGGCCACGATCGCCAGCGTCGCCTTGTAGTCGTCGCGCGCGCGGGCGTAGTCGCCTTTCGCTTCATAGGCCAGCGCGCGATGGGTGTAGCCCGAGATCAGCACGCTGTTCGGCGGCGTCATGATGTTGGCCGGCGGTTTTTCCCTGGCGAGCCGGATCGCTTCGCTGCCATCGGCGATGGCGCGATCGAGATCGCCCTTGGCGCGCCAGATCGAGGTGCGGTTGATCAGCGGCTGCGGCAGCGTCGGGTCGAGCCGGATTGCCTGGTTGATGTCGGCGAGCGCGCCGTCGAGATCGCCGAGCGCTTCTTTCGAGATGCCGCGGTTCTGGAACGAGAACGCCGATCTCGGATCTGATTTGATCGACATGTCGTAGTCGGCGATCGCCCTGGCATAGTCGTGCTTGCCCCGCCAGGCATTGCCGCGGTTGTGGAAGATGATGCCGCTGGGCGGGCCGAGCTTCAGCGCGTCGTCGAAATCGGTGATCGCGATGTCGTAGTCGCCCTTGTCGTAATAGGCCGATCCCCTGAGGTTATAGACCGCCTGACTCGGCTGGAGCCGGATCGCCTCCGTGGTGTCAGTGATGACCTTGGCGTAGTCGCCCTTCTTGTTCCAGGCCACCGCGCGCCAGAAATAGACGGTCGCAAGCTGCTCGCCCTTGAAGACCTTCAGCGCGATGATCTTGGTGCAGGCGTCGACCATCCGGTCCGCCGGCGTGGTGTCTGTGGTGCAGAGCGGCCCGAGCTGATTGCGTGGCTGCGCCAGGGCGGACGTCGACCACAGCACGGCGGTGAGCAGGCAGAGCGCGACGAGCAGGCGGCGCATGGCGGTCGTCCCGTAAGAGGAGAGGCGCTTGTTTGTTGCCCGGCGGTGCGCCGGGGTTCACGCTCCCGTCATCGGACCTGGGGTAAAGCAGGCGAGGGTATTCCCTCGGTGGGCAGACTTTGCTAATAGGCAGGACCCAACATCGCTGCCCACCAGCTTCCCACTTATGAAAAACGACGAAATCCTGAGCCAGATCACCGAGTTCTGCCGCAAGGCGGACATGGCGGAATCGACGTTTGGCCGGCGCGCGGTGAACGATGGGAAGCTGGTGCACCGCCTGCGCGAGGGAAAGCGCATCACCATCGACACGCTGGAGCGGATCCAGGCCTATATGGCGGCGTCGATGGCCGGCGGCGTGCCGCCGCCGCGGGGACTTCAGGTGCCCCCGGAAAAGCGCGATCCGCGCGGCAATTTCCGTTTCTTCGAGAACCGGCAGAAATATCTGCTGTTCGTCCACACCTGTAGCGAAAAGCGGGTGATCGCGGACAGGGTTGCGCTGGAGCTGGCCGCCATCCATCCGCGTCCGCCGGCGCTGCGTGTGTTCGACGCCGGTGTCGGCGACGGCACGGTGCTCGCGCGGGTGCTGCGCGCAACGCACCAGCGCTTTCCGCACATGCCGTTCTATGTCGCCGGCAAGGAGCTCAGTCTCGAGGATTTGCGCCTGACGCTGGAGAAGGTGCCGGATCGCATTTTCGAGCACCCTGCGTCGGTCTTCGTCTTCACCAACATGTTCTATTCGGAGGCGCCCTGGCTCACGCCGGCATCGCCCGCCGCGGCGGCCGCCACCGTTTGGCACGAGGTTCCGCTACGGGGCGCCTCGTCGGGCGAGTTCGAGCAGCAGATCGCTGAGCTGCGGCCGTTCCTGGAGCAGAACTGGCGCGCCGCGATCAGCCCACGCACGGCCATGCCGCTCTACGAGCGGCCCGTCGTCCTGGTGCTCTATCGCGACGACCACCGGTTCCTGCTGGATTCGACCATTCCGCGGCCGGGCCAGACCGAGGCCAATTTCGACCTCGTTATTGCATCCCAGCCATACCGTGCGCTGTCCTCGGTCAATTTCCGGGCAAAGCGGATCATTGCGCCTCTGGCGCGGGCATTGCGGCCGGGGGGGCGCCTGATCGGTATTCACTCTCATGGTCACGATCCCGGCATGGAAATGATCCAGGCAATCTGGCCCGGAGAAAATCCTTTCGCGGTCAGCCGTCATGAGCTATTGCGCGCGGTCAAGTATGAGCTCGGATCGTTGGGCCGCGACCTAAATTTTAATGCTTATGCGGACAACCGCTCGATCTTCAGGTATGATATGGAAGCGCTGCCCAACGAGGTGACGGGTACCATCGGAACCTCGACGGCCTTTGCAGCGTGGAATGCGGCGGTGTATGTCGCACAGATCGAGGACGACCGGTTGGCAGAAATGACTCAAAACGGCCGCACTCTGGATGCCGCCAGGGACGTGCTGAGAAAATACAACGGGCTCTGGTTTCTTGACGAATCCTACGTCATCTCGCGCCGGCGTGATTGACATAATCCAAAGGTAAACATCGCAAACGAACCGCTATCCAGTGGCGGAACAAGGGGTTTCTTGATGCGCGCGTCCTATCTCTTCACCAGCGAGTCCGTGTCCGAAGGCCATCCGGACAAGGTCTGCGACCGGATCTCCGATGAAATCGTCGATCTGTTCTACCGCGAGGGGCCGAAAGCCGGCATCGACCCGTGGCAAATTCGCGCCGCCTGCGAAACGCTCGCGACCACCAACAAGGTCGTGATCGCCGGCGAGACCCGCGGTCCGAAGTCGGTCACCAACGAGCAGATCGAGGGCGTCGTGCGCGCCGCGATCAAGGACATCGGCTACGAGCAGGAAGGCTTCCACTGGAAGACCTGCGACATCGAGATCCTGCTGCATCCGCAGTCGGCCGACATCGCCCAGGGCGTCGATGCGCTTCAGCCGGGCGAGGTCAAGGAAGAAGGCGCGGGCGACCAGGGCATCATGTTCGGTTACGCCACCAACGAGACGGCTGACTTGATGCCGGCGCCGATCTTCTACGCCCACAAGATCCTGCGCCTCATCTCCGAGGCGCGCCACTCCGGCCGCGAGAAGGTGCTGGGCCCGGATTCCAAGAGCCAGGTCACCGTGCAGTACGAGAACGGCAAGCCGGTCGGCGTGCGCGAGATCGTGGTCTCCCACCAGCATCTGGTGCCGGACCTCACCTCGAACCAGGTGCGCGACATCGTCGAGCCCTATGTGCGCGAGGCGCTGCCGAAGGACTGGATCACGTCGAAGACCATCTGGCACATCAACCCGACCGGCAAGTTCTACATCGGCGGTCCCGACGGCGACTCCGGCCTGACCGGCCGCAAGATCATCGTCGACACCTACGGCGGCGCGGCCCCGCATGGCGGCGGTGCCTTCTCCGGCAAGGATCCGACCAAGGTCGACCGTTCCGCGGCCTACGCCGCGCGCTACGTCGCCAAGAACATCGTTGCCGCCGGTCTTGCCGACCGCTGCACGCTGCAGCTCGCCTACGCCATCGGCGTGGCGCGGCCGCTGTCGATCTACATCGACACCCACGGCACCGGCAAGGTGCCGGAGGATCAGCTCGAGAAGGCGGCGGCGCAGGCGATGGATCTCACGCCGCGCGGCATCCGCAGCCATCTGGACCTCAACCGCCCGATCTACGCGCGCACCTCGGCCTATGGCCATTTCGGCCGCACGCCGGACAACGAGGGCGGCTTCTCCTGGGAGAAGACCGATCTCGTCGAGCAGCTCAAGCGCGCGCTCTAGTTCTCTCGCGTCGTTCCGGGGCGCCGCAACAGCGGCGAACCCGGAATCTCGAACCTCCGGATTCCGGGTTCGCTCGTTTCACGAGCGCCCCGGAATGACGAGCCAAACAAACAGGAACCCCCTATGAACGCGAAGCCCGGCTTCACCGATTACATCGTCAAGGACATTTCGCTCGCCGATTTCGGCCGCAAGGAACTCTCGCTCGCCGAGACCGAGATGCCCGGCCTGATGGCGACGCGCGAGGAGTATGGCCCGAAGCAGCCGCTGAAGGGTGCGCGCATCGCCGGCTCGCTGCACATGACGATCCAGACCGGCGTGCTGATCGAGACGCTGGCAGCACTCGGCGCCGACATCCGCTGGGTCTCCTGCAACATCTATTCGACGCAGGACCACGCCGCCGCCGCGATCGCGGCCGCCGGCATTCCCGTCTTCGCCGTCAAGGGCGAGACTCTGAAAGAGTACTGGGATTACACCGCAAAGCTGTTCGACTGGCACGGCGGCGGTCACCCGAACATGATCCTCGATGACGGCGGCGACGCCACCATGTACGTCCATCTCGGTCTGCGCGCCGAGAACGGCGACACCGCCTTCCTCGACAAGCCCGGCTCCGAGGAAGAAGAAGTCTTCTTCGCGCTTCTGAAGAAGCAGCTCAAGGAAAAGCCGAAGGGCTACTTCGCCGAGATCGCCAAGAGCATCAAGGGCGTTTCCGAAGAGACCACCACGGGCGTGCATCGTCTCTATGACATGCAGAAGGCGGGCACGCTGCTGTGGCCGGCGATCAACGTCAACGACAGCGTCACCAAGTCGAAGTTCGACAACCTCTATGGCTGCCGTGAATCGCTGGTCGACGGCATTCGTCGCGGCACCGACGTGATGCTGTCGGGCAAGGTCGCGATGGTCGCCGGCTTCGGCGACGTCGGCAAGGGTTCGGCCGCCTCGCTGCGCCAGGCCGGCTGCCGCGTGATGGTGTCGGAAGTCGATCCGATCTGCGCGCTCCAGGCCGCGATGGAAGGCTACGAGGTCGTGACGATGGAAGACGCGGCGCCCCGCGCCGACATCTTCGTCACCGCGACCGGCAACAAGGACATCATCACCATCGAGCACATGCGCGCGATGAAGGATCGCGCCATCGTCTGCAACATCGGTCACTTCGACAACGAGATCCAGATCGCCTCGCTGCGTAACCTGAAGTGGACCAACATCAAGCCGCAGGTCGACGAGATCGAGTTCCCCGACAAGCACCGCATCATCATGCTGTCGGAAGGCCGCCTCGTGAACCTCGGCAACGCGATGGGCCATCCGTCCTTCGTGATGTCGGCGTCCTTCACCAACCAGACGCTGGCGCAGATCGAGCTCTTCGCCAACAACAAGGACGGCAAGTACAAGAAGGAAGTCTACGTGCTGCCGAAGACCCTCGACGAGAAGGTCGCGCGCCTCCACCTCGCCAAGATCGGCGTCAAGCTCACCGAGCTGCGCAAGGACCAGGCCGACTATATCGGCGTGAAGCAGGAAGGTCCGTACAAGAGCGACCACTACCGCTACTGAGATTTTATCCAACTGCGACACGAAAGCCCCGGAGCGATCCGGGGCTTTTTTTGTCGCCATTCCCTGTGGTACGCTCGGAGGTAGAGCCAAAACAAGCCTGCCACTTTCGAAGCGGGCGGCCGCTTTTCCCAGTTCATTTTCAGAATGCATATGGAGGGAATGCGATGTCCAGCGAAGCCAACGTTGAGCTGTTGAAGGAAGCCTATCGCCAGTGGAACGACAGCAAGGGAGCCAGCGTCGACTATTGGTTCGACAAGGTCATCGGCCCGCAGATCAAGTTCGATTCGATTCCGCGGGGTGCCGAGCCGGTGCCTTTTGCCAAGCGCTATGACGACCGTACCGAGCTGCGCGGCTATTTCGACGGCCTGCTGGCCGACTGGAGCATGCAGTACTACACGATGAATGAGTACGTCGCGCAGGGCGATACCGTCGTCGCGCGCGGCGAATGCGCGTGGACCAACAAGAAGACCAAAAAGGTCGCGAAGACGCCGAAGGTGGATTTCTGGCGCTTCAAGGACGGCAAGGCCGTCGAATTCCACGAGTATTTCGACACCGCCTGTGTCTACGGCGCGACCATCCCCTGACGGTTGCAATTCGGCGCGGCGCCGCCCATCCTGTGCGGCTGGAGAACGCCATGATCGAAGCCAAAGAACATTTCGACGTCCTCATCGTCGGTGCCGGCCTGTCCGGCATCGGCGCGGGCTATCATCTTCAGACGAAGTGCCCGGGCAAGAGCTACGTCATCCTGGAGGGGCGCGACTGCATCGGTGGGACCTGGGATCTGTTTCGCTATCCCGGCATCCGCTCCGACAGCGACATGTTCACGCTCGGCTATTCGTTCAAGCCGTGGACCGATCCGAAGGCGATCGCGGACGGGCCGCAGATCCTGAACTATGTGCGCGAGGCAGCTAGCGAGAACGGCATCGAGACGCACATCCGTTTCCGCCACCGCGTCAAGCGTGCGGCGTGGTCGACGCCGGACGCGCGCTGGACCGTCGAGGCCGAGCGCATCACGGGCGAGGGTGCAACCGGGCTTGTACGCTTCACCTGCAATTTCCTGTTCATGTGCTCGGGCTATTACAAATACGAGGCGGGCTATACGCCGGAGTTCAAGGGTGCGGCGGATTTCGCCGGCCGCATCGTGCATCCGCAGAAATGGACCGAGGACATCGACTACGCCGGAAAGCGCGTCGTCGTGATCGGCTCGGGCGCAACCGCAGTGACGCTGGTGCCGGAGCTGGCCAAGAAGGCCGCGCAGGTCACCATGCTTCAGCGCTCGCCGACCTATGTGGTGTCGCGCCCGGTGCAGGATCCCCTCGCCAGCAAATTGCGGCGCAACCTGCCGGCGCGGCTTGCCTATCATCTGATCCGCTGGCGCAACGTGATGTGGGGGATGTTCTTCTTCCAGCTCAGCCGGCGCAGGCCGGCGAAGGTGAAGGACCTCATCCTCAAGGGCGTGCAGATGGCGCTCGGGCCCGACTATGACGTCGCGACCCATTTCACGCCGCGCTACAATCCCTGGGACCAGCGGCTGTGCCTCGTGCCTGATGGCGATCTGTTCAAGGCGATCCGCGAGCAGCGGGCTTCCGTCGTCACCAATGAGATCGACAATTTCACGCGCGACGGCATTCGCCTGAAGGACGGCCGAGAGCTTGCGGCCGATATCATCGTCACCGCGACGGGGCTGGTGCTTCAGGTCGTCGGTGGGCTCGAGGTCAGCGTCGACGGCCGCGCCGTCGATTTCGCCAATACGCTGACTTACAAGGGCATGATGTACGCCGACGTGCCGAACATGGCGTCGGCCTTCGGCTACACCAACGCATCCTGGACGCTGAAATGCGATCTCACCTGCGAATATGTCTGCCGGCTCATCAACTACATGGACCGGCACAATTTCCGCCAATGCATGCCGCACAATGACGATCCTGAAATCACCGCGCAGCCCTCGCTCGATTTCACCTCGGGTTACGTGCAGCGCTCGGTCGCGAAGATGCCCAAGCAGGGCTCGAAGCAGCCGTGGCGGCTGTACCAGAACTACGCCCTCGACATCGTCTCCCTGCGCTTCGGCCGGATCGACGACGGCGTGATGCAATATTCCTGATCTTGCTACGTAAATTACCGGGAGAGGCTCGCGATCGCTTGAGACGAATCGCGACTTGGGGTAGCATTTTTGCGGTGCAAGAAATTTATTTCCAGCGAAGTCTGAGTTCCACGTTGTTGCCGTCCTGAGGAGAACGCGGAACATGCACGTCCTTGCTCTGGTCACGCAGAAAGGCGGAAGCGGCAAGAGTACGCTGTCCGTTGGACTGGCGGTGGCAGCGATGCAGCGCGGAGAGCGCGTCGCTCTCGTCGAGGCGGACGCGCAAGGTACGATCTCGAGATGGAAGGGGCGCCGTGAGAAGCCCTATCCTCGCGTCGATCGCGTTACCGATCCCACCGAAATTGAGCCGGTGATATCCCGCCTCAAGGCCGAAGGGGTTTGGCTCGCAATCATCGACACAGCCGCCACGAACAATGCCTTGGCGACGCGCGCCATTGCCAGCGCCGACCTTTGTCTCATCCCGGCTCGTCCGAGCCCGGCCGATATCGAAGCCGCAATACCTACGCTGATCGCTACTCGCAGGCTCGATCGCCGGTTTGCCTTCATCCTCAATCAGACGCCCACACGGGGAGGCCGGCTGAGCGAAGCTGCCACGTCGCTCAACTCGCTTGGCGTGCTTGCGCTCCCCTTCATTGGGCAGCGCAACGACCACCAGGATGCGCTCGGGGCAGGGCTGGGCGTGACCGAGTTCGCGCCGGAGGGAAAAGCCTCGGAGGAAATTGCGGCCCTGTGGGGTTGGATCTCGGAACGCCTTATCGTGGAGTCGAATGATCATGGGCAAGCCGCGCTCAAGACAGCCTGCTGACGTTGCACGCGCCGGGCGTCGCTCGCTGGTGGAGCTGGCGGCGGAAGTGAGCCGTGCCGTTGACGAGGGCTTGGCCATGCCGCCGGGCCCGGTCACCGTCGTCATGCAAGATGCGCCGCAGATTGCGCAAGCAGCGCCTGCTCCGATGACCGTTCCGGTACGGGAAGCGGCCAGCGTCATCGTTGCAACACCTGAACCTCCGGGCAGTACGACCATTGATCTCATCGTGGACATGGCCAAGGATTATCAGGCGCGTGCGTTGGACGGCATGAAGGTTGGTGCTCACGCTGCGCTGGATTATGCCAGGGACCTCGCCAAGCCACAGCTGGCCGATGTGGCATCGGAGGCCAATGGAATGACGGCCGCAGAAAGCCACCTCATCGAGGCGATTGGAACGGCAGCTGAGTGTCGTGTTGTCGTGCTCGAACTGATGAAGGTCAATGCGGGCGCGACCTTGGAGTATGCGCGGGAGTTGGGCCGTGCGAGAACGCTGGCGGAGTTGGTTGAGCTGTCGAGCACGCATGCGCGACAGCAATGTGAGTTGGTCCTGAAGCAAACCGAGTTGCTGAGATCGCTTACTCAAATCATGACAAAGCCCGGTGCCGGGTAGCACCGCTCGCCTGCCGTCATCGCGCTCAGGATCTGCGCGGGACTTTCAGTGCGAGGCCGAGATCAATCGCGAGCGCCAGGACCACTGCGCCGCCGCCTAAACCGAACAGCACGAGATAGTCGCCACCGGTCTGCGCATAGATCCAGGAGAAGCCGTAAGCCGCGGCCGCCTGGAACAGCGCAAAGCTGGTTGTGGCGTGGCTCCACGTCGCGCTCTGCTGCCCGGTCGAATGTGGAAGAAGCTCATGGATGCGTCCGAGCACCAGCGGCACGATGCCGGGCGTGAAGCCGCCGACCACGACGCTCGACACGATCAGCGAAACCGGCGCGATGCTGACGGTCGGCAGCAGCGCGGCCGCCGCCTCGATCAGGAAGGCTGCCCGCAGGGCCGGACCGAAACCTGCCCTGTCGCCGAGATGGCCGGTGACGAGCGGTCCGACGATCGCGCCGAGACCGTACAGCACCCAGTAGCGCGATCCCGCAGCAATGCCCTGGCCGAGGCCGCGCGCCACGAAATCGACGATAAAGACCATGTGCGGCACCAGCGCCACCGCGTTGAGGCCGTATTGGACCAGCAGCGCGCGGGCAGCCGTCGATGCATGGTGGTGCTTCGCGTGATGCAAAGGCGCAGTATCGGCCTTGGCCTCCGCAGGCCAGTTCCACCAGCTTGCGAGGGTGAGGAGCGCGGAGAGGGCGCCGAGGCCATACCAGCTCTGCTGCAGGCCTTGTTGCAGGAGCAGCGGCACCAGCGTGCCTGACGCGGCGACGCCAAGGCCGACGCCCGCAAAGATCACGCCGCCGACGATGCCGCGCCTCGCGGCCGAAATGTGCGGCAGAATGACGGAGGCCGCCAGCACCATGATGATGCCGCCGGTGAGACCCGACAGGAAACGCCAGGCGAAGAACCAGCTGAAAGACACCGGGGTTGAACTGGCGAAGAAAGAGAGCGTGGCGAGCAGCATCATCGCACGCAACGCGCGGACCGCGCCGATGCGGGTGGCGACAGCCCGTGCCGCGAGCGCGCCGGCAAGGTAACCGGCAAGGTTCGCCGCGCCGAGATAGACGACATCCGACGCGCTGAACCACTTTGCGGCGATCAGCGCCGGGATCAGCGGCGTGTAGGAGAAGCGGGCAAGGCCGAGCCCGACCAGCGATGCGAACAATCCTGCCACCGCATATCGCCAGGTTTGCTGTGATGCCGATCCCGGCCGCTGATGCGGCCGGGTCTCGACGTGCTGCTTCGTATCTGCGTTGGTCATGTCATCCTCCAGCGCGCTCGGTCGCGCGCGGATCATCCTGTCTGGGCGGCGCGGCGGCGCCGGAATTCCGGCACGGGCAGGCCGCCCCAGCCCCAATTGTCGGTGTCGACTTCCTCGATCACGACGAAGGTGGAATCGAGCGGCTTGCCGAGCACGTCGAGCAGGAGCTGGCTCGATCCCTTGATCAACGCCGCCTTCTCCTCCGCGGTGAGCGACGCCGCGCCCGGCGTCGTTCCCTCGCGGGTCACTTGAATGGTGACGATGGGCATGGTGGTTCTCCTTGTCTCAATGGCCGGCGCTCTGGCCGCCGTCGACATGCAGGATCTCGCCGGTGACGAAGCTCGCCTGCTCGAGATAGAGCACTGCATCGACGATGTCGGACATCTCGCCCAGGTGGCCGACCGGGTGCAGCGCGCTGAGCTCGGCATGCGTCGAAACCGGATGCATAGGCGACTTGATGACGCCGGGCGCCACGGCGTTTACGCGGATGCCGCGCCTGGCGTATTCGATCGCGAGCGACTTGGTCGCGGCGTTGAGGCCGCCCTTGCTCAGTGAGGCCAGCACCGAGGGCACGTTCGAATTGGCGTGATCGACCAGGGTCGTCGTGATCTGCACGACGTGGCCAGAGCCCTGCTTCTCCATCTCGGCGATGGCGAGCTGCGTGATGTTGAAGAAGCCGGCGACGTTGGTGCCCATCACCGCCGCATAGTCCTCGGCGGTGTACTGCGTGAACGGCTTTGCGACGAAGATGCCGGCATTGTTGACCAGCGTGTCGACGCGGCCGAAGCGAGCGACGGCTTGCGAAACCACGCGCTCGGCGGTGGCCCGGTCAGCGATGTCGCCGGGAACGGCGAGGACGTCGTCGTCGCCTGACGGCTTGATGGAGCGCGCCGTTGCAACGACACGATAGTTGCGATCGCGAAAACCCTGGACCAGGGCGGCGCCGATGCCCTGCGATGCACCGGTGATGATGGCGACCTTCTGCTCGATACCCATGATGGGCTCCTGTTGTTGAGTTGAGGACCTGCGCCGGCAGCGGCCGGCTTGGTCGGTGAAGTACGCCGCCGCGGCCCGGCTGCGAATACGCGCTGTCCGGCAGACACTGTTTCGCGGCGCGAACGAATGCCGGATCGGCGCCCGGCGGCAGTTGTGGCGGCCGGCGCGAACGCCTAGCTTTTAGCCGGAATCTCAGGGGGCGGCGGGAAGCGCATGGATCGTCTGGATGCGATGAAGGTGTTCGTCCTTGCGGTGGACGAGGGCAGCCTCGCCGCGGCGGGGCGCAAGCTCGGCCGTTCGCCGGCGGCGGTGAGCCGCGCCATCGCCTTCCTCGAGGAGCGCGTCGGTGCCGAGCTGCTGCACCGGACGACGCGGTCGATCAAGCTGAGCGAGGAGGGCGAGCGTTATGTCGCGATCTGCCGCCGCGTACTCACCGAGCTGGAGGAGGCCGACGACATCGCGGCCGGACCGCGCACGGCGCCGCGTGGCCTGCTCACGATCACCGCCCCGGTGGTCTCGGGGGAGATGGTGCTGCGGCCGATCCTCGATGCGTTTCTCGACGCCCATCCGACCGTGTCGGCAAAGCTCCTGCTGTTCGACCGTGCGGTCAACCTGATCGAGGAGGGCGTCGACATCGCGCTTCGCATCGGCCATCTCGCGGACTCGGCGATGGTGGCGATGCGGATCGGCGAGATCAGCCGCGTCGTGGTGGCTGCTCCCCGCTATCTGAAGCAGCATCCGCGCATCACTGAACCCGGCGATCTCGCCAAGCATCAGATCGTGGCGATGGCGCATCTGCCCAATTCCTGGACCTTCGCGCCACAGGCGGGCTCGTCGGCAGCCCGCACGGTCCAGTTCACCCCGCGCCTCGTCGTCAACAGCACCTATGCGGCCGTGGCGTCCGCGGTCGCCGGGCGCGGCGTGGCGCGGATGTATTCGTACCAGGTGGCCGAGCAGGTCGCGCGCGGCGAGCTCGAGATCGTGCTGGCCGCCGACCAGGACCCGGAGATGCCCGCGCATTTGATCTGCCCGCAGGGGCGGCTCTCGGTGCCCAAGGTGCGGGCATTCACCGACTTTGCCGTGCCTCGGCTGAAGAAGCAGTTCGCGCTGCTGAAGAAGAGCATCACTGCGCGCTGAGCCGCTGTGCGCCCGGCAATGCGTTGTTTTGCGTATACGGCCGCCGGCCTGAATCGGCGATGCTGCCCGAACGGTTAACGCCGGATTAACCGACGAGTCCTAGCCTGTCTCGGCCGGGGTTACTCGCAAGGCCGAGGTGAGCCCAATGGAAGCCCAGAAGATTGCGGTCGACGCCGTCGTCGCGCTGACCGATTGCGACCGCGACGCCGTCATCGCGTTCATCCGCCGGCTCTATCTCGCCGGCGTCACCGACCCCAAGCGCCTGACCTTCAAGGGTCTCCAGGCGCTGGCGCGGGGGTAATTCGGCTCGTTTCGGCCAGTTTCAACCCCAGGTTCCGTGCCGCCGCTCTCCCCAGCGTGATTGCAACCCAGCGGTGAATATCTTGCCGCTCGGGCCGGCTCGGAGTAGATGACGTCCCCGGCTGGGTCACTCGGGAACTGGGGAAATGCTGAAACAGCTTTTTGCGCCGCAACTGGTCATTCTGTATGTGCTCGCGGCATCGACGATCTACGTTCACTTCCGCGGCAAGCAGCGGCTGCGCTTCGCGCGCCAGCTTGGCGATCACTCGACCTATCTCGCCCCCTACAATGTGCTGATGTATGCGGGCTCGGCGGTGCCGAACAAGCCGGTGATCCCGGTCGAGCAGTTTCCGGAACTCAAGCCCCTCAGCGAGAACTGGGAGACCATCCGCGACGAGGCCGTGCGCATGTTCGACGAAGGCTTCATCCGCGCGGCCGCCAAGAACAACGACTGGGGCTTCTACTCGTTCTTCAAGAGCGGCTGGAAACGCTTTTACCTGAAATGGTACGACGACTTCCTGCCCTCGGCGCGCACGCTGTGCCCGAAGACGGTGGAGCTGCTCAATTCGATTCCGAGCGTGCACGGCGCGATGTTCGCGATGCTGCCGCCGGGCGGCAAGCTGGGCGCGCACCGCGATCCGTTCGCCGGCTCGCTGCGCTATCACCTCGGCCTCGTCACGCCGAACTCGAACAAGTGCCGCATCCTGGTCGATGGCGTCGAATGCGTCTGGCGCGACGGCGAGGCCTTCATGTTCGACGAGACCTTCATCCACAGCGCCGAGAATGCGACCGACGTCAACCGCATCATCCTGTTCTGCGACGTCGAGCGCCCGATGAAGTTCGGCTTCATGACCGCGATCAACCGCTGGGTCAGCCATCACATCGTCAAGGCGTCGGCGACCCAGAACGTCGACGGCGAGAGCGTCGGCGTGCTCAACAAGGTGTTCGGCAAGCTCTACGAGATCCACCTCGCCAGCCGCAAGGTCAAGGAGTGGAATCGCAACGTCTACTACACGCTGAAATACTCGCTGACGGCGCTGATCCTCGGCCTCATCGTGATGTCAGCGCTGCGGTGAAGCAGGTGCGAATGGCCCCCTTGCCGACCGCGAACACAGAGACAGCACAATTCTTCCGCCAATGGCTGGAGACCTTCGCCGGCTATGTCCGCGAGGTCGACTACGCTTCGGCAAGGCCGCTGTTTCATCCGGAGGTGCTTGCCTTCGGCACGCACAACGATGTCATTCCAGGCCTCGACCAATGGGTCACCACGCAATGGGACAATGTCTGGCCGAAGACGGCCGACTTCCGTTTCGTGCTCGAGCAGACCTCGGTTCTGGCATCTCCTGATGGTGCGATGGCGACCGTGATCGCGCCGTGGACGAGCACGGGCTATCATCCCGACGGCAGCACGTTTCCGCGTCCGGGCCGGGCGACGATGGTGTTCTCCAAAACCGCCGACGGCTGGCTGTGTGTGCATTCCCACATGTCGCTCAATCGCGGCGTCCCGCAGGTGAGCCACGCCAATCGGCCGGTGAAGGCCTGGTAGATCGAAGCCGGCGTTTGTGCTTCACCTCTCCCGTAGGGAGAGGTCGGATCGCATCGAATGATGCGATCCGGGTGAGGGGTTACGATCTCACCGAATGCCGCGGCCCCTCACCCGGATTGCTGCGCAATCCGACCTCTCCCCGCTGGGGAGAGGTGAGCACCGAGGTGTGCAGGCCTATTCCGGCTGGCCGATGCTCACCTTCAGCGTGCCGACGCCGTCGACGCCGCATTCGAGCTTGTCGCCGGGCTGGAGCTGCGACACGCCGGCCGGCGTACCCGTCATGATGATGTCGCCGGCGGCGAGCTTCACCTGCTGCGAGAGCTGCCAGACGATCTCGGGCACGTTCCAGATCAGCTCGGTGAGGTCGCCCTTCTGCGTTTCCTTGCCGTTGACCGTGAGCCAGATCTTGCCCTTGGCGGGATGGCCGATCTTCGCGGCCGGCTGCACGGGGGAGCAGGGCGCGGAATAGTCGAACGACTTGCCGATCTCCCACGGACGCTCCTTCTTGCGCGAGGCGATCTGGAGGTCGCGGCGGGTGAGGTCGATGCCGACGGCGTAGCCATAGACATGGTCGAGCGCCTTGTCGGCGGGAATGTTGAGGCCGCCACTCTTCATCGCGACGATCAGCTCGACCTCGTGATGCAGGTCCTTGGTCAGCGGCGGATAGGGGATGGTGGCGCCATCGGGCACCAGCATGTCGGCGTGCTTGGCAAAGAAGAACGGCGGCGCGCGCTCGTCATTGCCCATCTCGCGGATGTGCTCGAGATAGTTGCGGCCGACGCACCAGATGCGGCGCACCGGGTAACGGCCGCTTTCCCCGACGACGGGAAGCGAAGCCTGCGGCGGAAGCGGGATGACGTAGGAGGCGGCGTTCATGAAGCGGTCTCGCTGCTCTTGAGGTGAAGGGAATTCTATGCGGTTGCGCTGATCGGCGCCAGAGTGCCGGCGTCGTGATGCTGCAGGCGGAAGAACGAGGCGTAGCGGCCCGAGCGGCGGATCAGCTCGTCGTGCCGGCCCTGCTCGACGATCTCGCCGCCCTCGACCACCAGGATGCTATCTGCGTGCATGATGGTGTGCAGGCGGTGCGCGATCACGATGGTGGTGCGGTTCTGGCAGAGATGTTCGATCGCCTCCTGCACCTGCTTCTCCGACTCGGAGTCGAGCGCGGCGGTGGCTTCGTCCAGCAGGATGATCGGCGCGTTCTTGATCAGCGCGCGCGCCACCGCGATGCGCTGCCGCTGGCCGCCGGAGAGCTGCGTGCCGTGCTCGCCGACCGGCGTGTCGTAGCCGAGCGGGAAGCTCATGATGAAATCATGCGCGCAGGCCGCTTTCGCGGCGTCGATGATCTGGTCTTCGGTCGCGCCGGGCTTGCCGAAGGCGATGTTGTTGCGGATGGTGTCGCGGAACAGATAGACGTCCTGGCCGACATAGGCGGTCTGCATGCGCAGCGACTTGCGTGAGACCGCGCCGATCGACTGGCCGTCGATGACGATGTCGCCTTGCGTCACTTCGTAGAAGCGTAGCAGCAGCCCCAGCACGGTGGACTTGCCGCCGCCGGAGGGGCCGACCAGCGCGGTGACCTTGCCGGGCTCGGCGACGAAGCTCATGCGGTTGAGCACGGTCTCGCCAGTCCGGTAGGAGAAGCTGACATCGCGCAGCTCGATCCGCGCGTCCGACAGCTTCAGCGCCGGCTTGTCGTCGTCGGAATGCTCGCTCGCCGGGCTGTCGACGACTTCCAGCAGCATGCGCGCGCCGACGAGCTGGCTGTTGAGGTCGATATTCAGCCGCGCCAGCCGCTTGGCCGGCTCGGTCGCCATCAGGAAGGCGGTCATGAAGGAGAAGAACGCGCCGGGCGTGGCGTTGAGCGCGACCACGCTGTAGCCGCCGTAGAGAAGACAGCCGGCGACCGCGAAGCCCCCTAGCATCTCCATCAGCGGATTGGAGCGGTTGGCGACGCGGGCCATCTTGTTGGCGTTGCGCTCGACGATCGCGATGTTCTCGTCGATGCGCTTCTGCATGGTCTCTTCGAGCGTGAACGCCTTGACGGTGCGGATGCCTTGCAGCGATTCCTGCATCGTCTCCATGATGTCGGCGGTGCCGGTGAACTGGTTGAAGGCGAGGCCCTTGATGCGCTTGACCAGCTTGCGCAGCACCAGCATCGCCGGCGGCACCGCGACGAGGCCGATGAACGACATCAGCGGATCCTGCCACACCATCACGCCGATCATCGCGAGCAGCATCAAGAGGTCGCGCCCGATGGCGTTGACCAGCATGTTGAGCACGTCGGTGATCGACTTGGCGCCGGCCGTCAGCCGCGCCAGGAATTCGGACGAATGCCGCTCGGAGAAGAAACCGATGTTCTCACGCATCAGCTTGGCGAACAGCTGGCGCTGGTTGGTGGCGAGGATGGCGTTGGAGATCTTGGTCAGGATCACCATGTGGCCGTAGGTCGCCACGCCCTTGATGAACAGCAGGATCACCGTGATGCCCGAGAACATCGCGATGCCCGGGATGTTCTTGTCGACATAGGCCTGGTTGATGACCTGGCCGAGCACGTAGGTCGCGCCCGCGGTCGACCCGGCGGCAAGCGCCATCAGGGCGAAGGCGACGAGGTAACGCCGCCAGTAGACGATCCCCTGTTCCGTGACCAGGCGGCGAATCAGGACCGCTGCCGTATAGGGATCGTCGGTGATTTTCTTTGGAAACTGGGCCATCCGTAGTCCATTGACGGCGCAAGGAAAGCCTGCCCGCGCGTCAGGGATCGATGGGCCTCTGTGCCCGCTAAAGCGGGGCTTTTCAAGCCCAATTAAGGGCTTGCGTCCGGATGGAATCTAGGCCGAGACGGCGTGGCGGAGCTCGCCATGGCGCTCGCGGAACAGCTTGTCCTCCCAGGCCAGCGCGTGGGCCGCGATGGTCTCGAGGTCGTCGTATTGCGGCTTCCAGTCGAGCAGGCCGCGGATGCGGCTGGTGTCTGCGACCATGGTCATGATGTCGCCGGGCCGGCGCGGGGCGTATTGCACGGCGAAGCTGCGCCCGGACACCCGGCGCACCGCGTCGATGGTCTCCAGCACCGAATAGCCGCGGCCATAGCCGCAATTCAGCGTGGTCGAGGCGCCGCCATTGCGCAGGTAAGCCAGCGCCGAGCGGTGCGCCTGCGATAGGTCCGTGACGTGGATGAAGTCGCGGATGCAGCTGCCGTCCGGGGTCGGATAGTCGGTGCCGAACACGTCGATCTTGGCGCGCTGGCCGGTTGCGGCTTCGACCGCGATCTTGAGCAGATGCGTGGCGCCGACGGTGGCAAGGCCGATGCGCGCCTGCGGATCGGCGCCGGCGACGTTGAAATAGCGCAGGGTCACGTACTGCATGCCGTAGGCGGCGGCGACGTCGTGCAGCATGATCTCGGTCATCAGCTTCGACGAGCCGTAGGGCGACAGCGGCCGCGTCGGCGCGTGCTCGGGCACCGGCACCTGGTCCGGGTTGCCGTAGACGGCGGCGGTCGAGGAGAAGATGAAGCGGCCAATGCCGCGCTTCACTGCGACATTGAGCAGGTTGCGCGCGGTCATGAAATTGTTGCGGTAGTAGCCGAGCGGATCGCGCATCGACTCCGGCACGACCACCGAGCCGGCGAAATGGATGATGCTCTCGATGTTGTGCTGGGCGATCACGCCCTCGAGCAGGTTCTCGTCGCCGGCATCGCCAATGAACAGCGGCACGCCTTCCGGCAGGTAGGCGGAGAAACCGGTCGAGAGATCGTCGATCACGACGACGTCCTCGCCGGCTTCCGCCAGCGCCAGGACCGTGTGACTTCCGATATAGCCGGCGCCGCCGGTGACTAGCACAGTCATGATCTCACCCGTCTTCGATCAACGCGCCAAGCTACCGTTTGCGTGGTGAAGAGGGGGTATCGGCGCGGCTGAACTGGTCACTATGCTTAATGTTGCGTATAGGGGGTCTGCTAAACGGAGCGTGACGTGGCGAATTCCCCGGACGATCTGCAAGTGATCGTGCCAAATCTGCACAGGCGCTATTCCGGGGTCACCGCGACCAACCGGATGGTGGCGCCGCGGCTGGCAAGACTGTATCGCGCGGCGTGGTTCGGCTCGGACGCGCCGGAGGGGATCGCGCGGCTGAGCGTGGCCGATTTCCTCAAGCTATGGCGCCGCAAGACGCCGCTGATCTGGCATGCGCGCCGCAACAACGAGATGATCGCGGGCGTCGTGCTGCGCGCACTCGGCTGGCCGCTCAAGCTGGTCTTCACCTCGGCGGCGCAGCGGCACCACAGCTGGATCACGCGCTGGTTGATCCGGCGGATGGACGCGATCATCGCGACGTCAGATCTCTCGGCCTCGTTCCTGAAGGTGAAGGCCACCGTGATCCCGCATGGCGTCGACACCGACGTCTATGCGCCGCCGATGGATCGCGCCGCGGCGTTCGCCGAAAGCGGGTTGCCGGGGCGTTACGCGATCGGCTGCTTCGGCCGCGTGCGCGCGCAGAAGGGCACCGACGTGTTCGTCGATGCGATGTGCCGGTTGCTGCCGCGCTATCCTGACTTCACTGCAATCATCGTCGGTCAGGTCACGCCCGAGCAGACGCCCTTCGCGAACGACCTGAAGAAGCGCATCGAGGTCGCCGGCCTGCAATCGCGCATCGTCATCACCGGCGAGTTGCCGATCGAAGCGGTGCAGCGCTGGTACCAGCGGCTGACGATCTACGCCTTCACCTCGCGCAACGAAGGTTTTGGTTTGACGCTGATCGAGGCAATGGCGGCGGGAAGTGCGCTCGTCGCCGCGCGCGCCGGTGCAGCCGAGCTCGTGGTCGAGGATGGCGTCACCGGCGTGCTGATCCCGACGGGCAATGCCGATGCGCTTGCCGTGGCCCTGGAGCTGCTGATGCGCGATGTGGCTGCCGCAACCGCGATGGGCGAGCGCGGACGGGCACGGGTGCTCGAACGGTTCAGCCTCGATGCCGAAGCGGCGCGGATCGGCGAGGTCTACCGTCCGCTGCTCTGAGCCGCCGCTGTCGCGCCCCCAAACAAAAAGCGCGAAAACAACCCCATGCACAGTAGCCGGGGCCAATTGAATCAACAGCTTGGCGGTCGGTGCGAGGATTTTCGGATTTTACGGAGTTCGGTTGACTCGTCGGGCAAAACACCGCTAAACGTGTACCATAGCAAAAATCATCACGCGCCATCGGCTTTGCTTTTGCCAGCTCAGAGTCGGAGCCCATCGCACTCGGCGGTTTGGGCGGCCACATTGCGTACCGTCTTGTCCTGGAAGCTGCCCCATGCCAGTCCGGGGACAATCGCAGCTTTGAGATCATATTAGTCGGAGCGCGCCCGTTACCCGGGGAGAGCGAGCGCGGGGCGATCCCCTACCCATAGCGTGCGCGGTATCGCGGCTGTTACGTTTGCATCAGAAACAATGTTCAACCAATTGAGACGAAAGGCCTCCTTTTAACTACTGGTTGAGTGAGTCAGTGTGTCACACGCATTTGACACAAGGAATAATTGACTTATATGTCAATCGACGATTTGATAAAGCACAAAGTGGGGATTGGGATGCTTTTCCCTCTAATCCCTCGCTCTGCTGGCAGCTCTCCGAGGAGAGCCATGTTTCTTTCGGAGGACATATGGTCCTTGCTCTCGATCGAGCATCAAGAAGACGACATGGAGGAGCGTCTCGGCGCTCTACAAGCGGACTTGGAGTTGTTTGCGGAAGGCCAGCCGATCGACCCCAAATATCTATTCTTGCTCTATCCCGCTTCGGAAGGCGTTTGGGAGATCCGCAGTGTGAGGCCCGCCCCTTCTATTCGCGTGCTCGGCTTCTTTGCAAAGAAGGACGTCTTCATCGCAACAAATATCGCGCTCCGGGAGAATCTGGGTGGATGGGAGTCGCGAGCGTGGAAGGATGTAAAACGCTCAGCAAGAACGCGTTGGGGGCATCTCTTTCATACGCATCGACCACTTATCTCAACAAACCTCAGCGATCTTGTAACGGGTAGCATCGATGGTAAATACTTCAAAACTTAATCCTATGAAGCGCAGGGACGTAGCCTATTATCGGCAACGTCAGAAGAACCGGGTCTTTACTGCTCTCGTTGAGTTCTTTGCGCAGGAGGCAGAACGAAGGGGAATTACCAAAAAACAACTTGCCGAAAGTCTGTCGAAGGACCCATCGCAGGTTACACGATGGCTTTCATCCCCGAGCAATTTCGAATTGGATACACTCAGCGATCTCCTGCTAGCACTTGATGCGGAGCTGGATCATAGGATTGTTCGATTTTCCGATCGCGCCAGGCCAAATTATGCGCATCCACTTGTTGCGCAAACGGTCCACCAGAATGCAAAGGTGACAACAGAGTCTCAGCAAAGAAGATATAAATCGACCGTAGTTAAGCGGGCGCAGACGGAAGTCAAAGTGGAGACGGCTGTTACCGCGGTGCCAGGATGATCGAAGTCGATACGCCAGAAGTGTACGGATATACAATCTTTTGCGACGATATCCGTTTTGAACAACAAGGGAAAATTACACTCGTCGGTATCTATGGCGGGTCATTGATCATTCACGGCGAATTTCCCACAACGCTCCCCAAGTTTGGAATCCATGTCAATTTTCGACAGCATAAATCGGCCTACGCTTCCGGTTTAAAACTGTTGATATTCTTGCCTGGAGATTCGGAGGAGAAGGCCTCCTTCGAAATTGAAATGGATAGCCCGCCCGACGCCGTAGACGGCCTGCCGCCGACAATGTCGGTGGTCGGCACAATCGCGAATGTTGTTCTCTCTCCGCTTGTGTTGCCGACAACCGGGCCAATAAAAGTTCGAATGATACGCGACGGCAAGCTCTACAAGCTCGGCAGCCTGTTCGTAGAAGCTATCGCTTCCAACGACTCTCAGTCGTCTTCCGAGCAATCTCCGCCCGTCGCTCGTGGCTCATAAAACCGGCTCGCTTTTTTAGGATGGAATGGCGGCATCGCCTCTTGAAAGCGTCAGACCGCCAGTGACCATCACCGTGCATGCAATATATCTCAAATTAAGACACCACTAGCATTTCCGGACACCCACGGTTCGGCACCGCTGGTGGGAAGGTCTTCAAGAAGGTGGGTTACACGAGGATGGTGGCGAGACGATTGGCTAGGCCGCAGTGCCTTCGTCACGTCTCGGCCCGCGCCGCCGCCTCACTCAGCACCTTCTCCGCAATCGCCACCACCTCCGACGCTGCGATATCGCGCATGCAGCGGTGGTCGTTCATCTTGCAGAACGTGCTCTGGCAGGGCTGGCACGACAGCACACTCTTGTCCTGGACCACGGTGGCGGCGAGGCCGTTGAGGGGGGCCCAGAGATAGGGGCTGGTCGGGCCGAAGATGCCCATGGTGGGCGTGCCCAGCGCGGCTGCGATGTGCATCAGGCCGGAATCGTTGGAGATGGCGACGCCGGCCGCGGCCATGGCCAGCACGCCGTTGCGCAAATCGGTGCCGGTGAGGTCCCGGACATCAGGGCCGCCGGCCGCGACGATCTCCTGGGCGAGGCCCTTTTCGGCCGGGCCGCCGACGACCCAGACCTCCAGGCCACGCTCGACCAGCAGCCGGGCGGCCTCCGGATAATAGGTCCAGCGCTTTGAGACGCCGACCGAGCCGGGGGCAAGCGCCACGGCGGCGCCGGCGCTGAGGCCATTGGCCTGCCGCCAGCGGACGATGTCCTCGGCCGGGACCCGCAATTGCGGCACCGGCCATTCCGGCGGCAGGGGGGCGCCGTCGGGCTGGGCCAGGGCTGCGTTCTTGTCGATGAAGCGGGGCAGCTTTTTCTCGCCCCAGCGCCAGCGGTTGAGCAGGCCGAACCGGAACTCGCCGACGAAGCCGACCCGTTCGGGGATCCCGGCCAGCGCGGGCGCAATGGCGGCCTTCCAGGTCCGGGGCAGCACCAGGGCGGTGCCGTAGTTCCGCTCGCGCAGGAGCTTCGCCAGGCCGAACTGGCGGCCGACGGCGAGCCGGCTGCGCGGCAGGTCCCAGACGATCCCAGCGCGCACGCCGGGCATGTAGTCGACCAGCGGCGCGCACAGGGACGTGGTCAGGAGATCGACCGGCCGGTTCGGCCAGCGCTGCTTCAGGACCCGGACCACGGTGTGATTTCGGACGAAATCGCCGATCCACATGTAGGGAACGATCAGGATCGGGCGCCTGTCGCTCCGGTCTGCGCTTCCACTAAGTTGCGAATCTATGTTCATTTGTTAATAGGACCGAAGGCGGGCTGATCTGGCGGTTCGGTTAGCCGCTCCCGGCCGGCAGGTAAAGCCGGGAGCGCGTTGGTCCCAAAATGCTTACACTTTGGCAGATGATGCGCTACGGCAGGGATCGGGCCGCGAAGATCGGGCAGGGTGGTTGGAATGTTGCTGGTGACCGGCGGAGCCGGTTTTATCGGGTCGAATGTCGTGGCCGCGTTGAACGACGCCGGCCGCAGTGACGTGGTCGTTTGTGATTTCCTCGGAACCGAGGGCAAGTGGCGCAATCTGGCCAAGCGCCAGCTTGTGGATATCGTCCCCCCGGCCGAGCTGCTGGACTGGCTGAAGGGCCGCAAGCTCGACGCGGTGATCCATCTCGGGGCGATTTCCGCGACCACCGCGACCGACGGCGATCTCGTGTTCGAAACCAATTTCCGCCTCTCCACGCGCCTGCTCGACTGGTGCACGGCGAATGCGGTGCCGCTGATCTACGCCTCCTCGGCGGCGACCTATGGCGACGGCGAGGCAGGCTTTGACGACGATGCGTCGCTGCCCGCGCTGAAAAAACTGCGGCCGATGAATCTCTACGGCTGGAGCAAGCACCTGTTCGATCTCACTGTTGCCGAGCGCGTCGCGCGCGGCGAGGAGCTGCCGCCGCAATGGGCGGGCCTGAAATTCTTCAACGTGTTCGGCCCCAACGAGTACCACAAGGGCTCGATGATGAGCGTGCTGGCGCGGCGCTTCGACGACGTCAGGGCGGGCCGCGTCGTGCAATTGTTCAAGTCGCATCGCGAGGGCATTGCCGACGGCGACCAGCGCCGCGATTTCATCTATGTCGACGATGTCGTGCGCGTCATCATGTGGCTGCTGGCAACGCCCTCGGTGTCCGGGCTGTTCAATGTCGGCACCGGCAAGGCGCGCAGCTTCAAGGATCTGATGCTCGCAGCTTATGCTGCGCTCGGGGCGAGGCCCAACATCGAATATATCGACATGCCCGAACAGATCCGCAACAGCTATCAATACTTCACCCAGAGCGAGGTCGATCGCCTCTGCCGCGCCGGCTATAACGGCGGCTTCACGACGCTCGAGGATGCGGTGAAGGCCTATGTCGGGGATTATCTCGACCGGCCCGACCGCTTCCGCTGAGGCTCCAGGATCATGCCGACGCCCATTCTCGATTTCGACGCCCTCGCGCAAACGATCTCAGGCCGCACGGTGCTCTGCATCGGCGACATCATGCTGGACGAGTTCGTCTATGGCGAGGTGTCGCGGATCTCGCCCGAAGCGCCGACGCCGGTCATCGTTGCCCAGCGCAGCGAGATCCATATCGGCGGCGCCGGCAACGTCGCGCGCAATGTCGCCTCCCTTGGCGCGCGCTGCATCTTCGTCGGCCTCGTCGGCGAGGATGATGCGGGCAAGCGGCTCGCGGCCGCGCTTGCGGAGCAGGGGGCCATCGAAAGCGCGCTGGTGTGCGATCCGTCGCGGCCGACCACGCGAAAGGTCCGCTTCGTCTCCGAGCATTTCTCCACCCACATGCTGCGCGCGGATTGGGAGCAGGCGCAGCCTGCTTCCGACGAGGTCGAGGCGAAGCTGATCGAGGCGATCCTGCCGCAGATCGCGCGCGCCGACGTCGTGCTGCTCTCCGACTACGCCAAGGGCGTGCTGACGGCGCGGGTGATCCGCCACACCATCGACGCCGCGCGAAAGCTCGGCAAGCCCGTGATCGTCGATCCCAAGAGCCTGAACTGGGCGATCTATCGCGGCGCGACGCTGCTCACGCCCAATCGCAAGGAGTTTGCCGAGGCGACCCGCAGCCGCGCCGACACGCCGCAGAGCATCGTCGATGCCAGCGAGGACGTGATGCGGCTCGCCGATTGCGAGGCGATCCTGGTCACGCAAGGCGAGCACGGCATGACGCTGGTGCCGCGCCATGGCGCGGCCGTTCACGTTCCGGCCGTCCCCGTGAAGGTGCGCGACGTCTCCGGCGCCGGCGACACCGTCGCCGCCGCGCTCGCGGTCTCGCTCGCGGCGGGCGCGGACTGGGACACGGCGCTGCGCGTGGCCAATGCCGCCGCTTCCGTCGCCGTCGGCAAGCAGGGCACCGCCATTGTGAGCACGGCCGAGCTGCGGCGAAAGATCCTGCCGCACGCCTATCTCGCGGCCGAGGAGAAGATCGTGCTCGAGCCGGCGGCGCTCGACGCGCAGCTCGCGGAATGGCGCAGGCAGGACCTGCGGGTCGGCTTCACCAATGGCTGCTTCGACATCCTGCATCCCGGCCACGTCAAGGTGCTGACCGCGGCGCGCGGCGCCTGCGACCGCCTGGTCGTCGGCCTCAACAGCGACGCCTCGGTGCGGCGGCTGAAGGGCGCCGACCGTCCGGTCCAGGACGAGCGCGCCCGCGCCGAGGTGCTGGCCGCGCTGGAAGCGGTCGATCTCGTCGTCATCTTCGAAGAGGACACGCCGATAGACCTGATCACCCGGATCAAGCCCGGCGTGCTGGTGAAGGGCGGCGACTACACCCGCGAGCAGGTGGTCGGCCATGAGGTCGTCGAGGCCGCGGGCGGTGTGGTCGTGCTGGTCGACATTCTCCAGGGTTTCAGCACGACGGCGCTGGTGCATCGCGCGCGGGGAGGGGCCAAGTGACGGCACTTGCCCGGGAGACGGCGGGCCAGATGCTGGGGCGGCGCCTGCGCAGCCCGGCGGCCTGGAGCGAGACCGTCGATCTGTTTGCCATCCTCACCGCGGCCGCGCTGCCCTGGTCGACGTCGCTTGCGGGCATATTCAACGCCCTGATGCTGCTCTGCATGGTGCCGTTCCTCGACGTCCGCGCGTTCCTGCAATCGCTCAAGCGTCCGATCTGCGTTGCGCCGATCGCGCTGGTCCTGCTCGCGCTGGTGGGAACGCTGTGGTCGGACGCGACCTGGGGCGCGCGCCTCTATGCCGTCAATCCGACCGTCAAGCTGCTCGTGCTTCCGGTCCTGCTCTACCATTTCGAGCGCTCGCCGCGCGGACGCTGGATTTTCACCGCCTTCCTGGTGTCCTGCGCGCTGTTGTCGGTGATGTCCTGGCTGGTCGCCTTCTACCCGAACCTCGCGCTCAAGATCGATCCGCCCGAGCGCGGCATCTTCGTCAAGAACTACATCGACCAGAGCCAGGAATTCACGCTGTGCGCCGTCGCGCTCGCCTATCCGGTCGTGATGCTGCTGCGCCAGAAGCGTTACTGGTTCGCCGGGCTGCTCACGGCGCTGGCGCTGAGCTTCTTCGTCAACATGGTCTTCGTGGTGGTGTCGCGCACGGCACTCGTCACCGTTCCGATCATGTTCGGCGTGTTCGCGCTGCTTCATTTGAGGTGGCGCAGCATCGCGATCATCGCGGCCGCTCTGCTCGCCGGCGCCGCTATCGCCTGGCAGGCCTCGCCGCAATTGCGCAGGACCGTCGACACCTTTGCCAGCGACTACACGCTTTATGTGGAGAAGGGCGAGCCGACCTCGATGGGCCTGCGGCTCGAATTCTGGCGGAAATCCCTCCGCTTCTTCGCGGAGGCGCCGGTCATGGGGCACGGTACGGGCTCGACGCGCGGATTGTTCGAGCGCGTCGCGACACCCGGCGTCCAGTATCAGGCGTCCGCCGAGGTAATCGGCAACCCGCATAACCAGACGCTGAATGTCGCCGTGCAATGGGGCGCCATCGGCATCGTCGTTCTCTACGCGATCTGGATCCTGCATCTGCTGTTGTTTCGCGGCGACGGGCTGGCCAATTGGGTCGGGCTCCTGGTGGTGGTGCAGAACGTCTTCACCTCGCTGTTCAACTCCCATCTGTTCGACTTCCACGAGGGCTGGATGTACGTCATCGGCGTCGGTGTCGCCGGCGGCATCGTGCTCCAGGCACAACAGGCCGAGGCGAAGGTGGGGGAAGCCGGTTCCTGAACGGCCGCGCGGCTGGCAAGTCCGGTCGAGATGGGTTATCAGCGCGGTCAGGTTGCACCTAACGGGATATTCATCGGTCGTCGGATGACGCGTCTTTCGCATCTCACCTTGCGCAATTTCCTGATCGCGCTCCACGACCTGCTGGCGACCACCGCGGCGCTGTTCGCAGCCTTCTATCTGCGCTTCGAGGGCGGCGACGGCTTCTACGACCGCCTGCCGCTGCTGCTCCAGATCCTGCCCTACTTCCTCGCCTTCAGCGTGGTCGTCTTCTTCGTCTTCAACCTGACCACGACGAAATGGCGCTTCATCTCGCTGCCCGACGCGCTGAACATCCTCCGCGTCGCGAGCGTGCTGACGGTTGCCCTCCTGGTGCTCGACTACATCTTCGTCGCCCCCAATGTCCGCGGTGCCTTCTTCCTCGGCAAGGTGACGATCGTCCTGTACTGGTTCCTCGAGGTCTCCTTCCTCAGCGCGCTGCGCATGACCTACCGCTACTTCCGCTATACGCGGGTGCGGCGCCATGCGAGGGGCGAGGACGCCGCTCCGACGCTGCTGATCGGCCGCGCTGCGGATGCCGAGGTGCTGCTCCGCGGCATCGAGAGCGGAGCGATCAAGCGGATCTGGCCGGTCGGCGTGCTGTCGCCGTCGAACTCGGATCGCGGCCAGTTCATCCGCAACGTTCCGGTGCTGGGCGGCATCGACGACATCGAGGACGTCATCGGCGACTTTGCCAAGCGCAACAAGCCGATTGCGCGCATCGTCATGACGCCGTCGGCGTTCGAGCCGGAGGCGCACCCGGAATCGATCCTGATGCGGGCGCGCAAGCTCGGCGTGATCGTCAACCGCATGCCGTCGCTGGAGAGCGGCGACACGCCGCGCCTCACGGCCGTCGCGGTCGAGGACCTCCTGCTGCGGCCGAGCGAGACAATCGACTATGCGCGGCTCGAAGCCCTGATCAGGGGCAAGGCGGTGATCGTCACCGGCGGCGGCGGCTCGATCGGTTCCGAGATCTGCGAGCGCGTCGTCGCGTTCGGCGCCGCGCGCCTCCTGATCGTGGAAAATTCCGAGCCGGCGCTCTACGCGGTGACGGAGACGCTCGCCGCGCAGGGCGCGGCGGCTGCGATCGAAGGGCGGATCGCCGACATCCGCGACCGCGAGCGCATCATGCGCCTGATGGCCGAGTTCAAGCCGGACATCGTGTTTCACGCCGCCGCGCTCAAGCACGTGCCGATCCTGGAGCGCGACTGGAGCGAGGGCGTCAAGACCAACATCTTCGGCTCGATCAACGTTGCCGACGCCGCGCACGGCGCCGGCGCCGAAGCCATGGTGATGATCTCGACCGACAAGGCGATCGAGCCGGTGTCGATGCTCGGCCTGACCAAGCGCTTCGCCGAGATGTACTGCCAGGCGCTCGACCATGATCTCGCCGCAGGCAGCAGCAGCGCCAGGCCGCCGATGCGGCTGATCTCGGTCCGGTTCGGCAATGTGCTGGCGTCGAACGGTTCGGTGGTGCCGAAGTTCAAGGCCCAGATCGAGGCCGGCGGTCCCGTGACGGTGACGCATCCCGACATGGTCCGCTACTTCATGACCATCCGCGAGGCCTGCGATCTCGTCATCACGGCGGCGACGCATGCGCTCGGAACGCAGCGTTCGGACGTCTCGGTCTACGTGCTCAACATGGGCCAGCCGGTGAAGATCGTCGATCTCGCCGAGCGCATGATCCGCCTTTCCGGCCTTCAGCCCGGCTACGACATCGAGATCGTGTTCACGGGCATGCGGCCGGGCGAGCGCCTGCACGAGATCCTGTTCGCCTCAGAGGAGCCGACCCGCGAGATCGGCGTGGCCGGCATCATGGCCGCGCAGCCGAACGAGCCGCCGATGCAGACGCTGCGCAAGTGGATCGCGGCGCTCGAGCAGGCGATTGCGCGCGACGATCGGGCCACCATCAGGACCATCCTGAAGGACGCAGTTCCGGAATTCGGATCGACCGCGGCCTGACCATGCAGTCTCCCGGCAAGATCGTCGTTGCGAGCCAGCATTATCCACCGGATCCGAGCACGACGGCGTCGATCATGGCCGAGATCGCCTGCCGTCTCGCCGCAGGCCACGAGGTCATCGTGCTGTCGGGCTCGCCCGGCGCGTTGCCGGCGGCGCAGACCGGCGCGGGCAAGCCGCGGATCGTCGCCATCAAGAACCGCATGACCGGCAAGGCGGCGCTGGTGCGGCGCGGCGCGGCCGAACTGCTGTTCGCGGCGCGCACGTTCCTTGCGTTGATGCGAGAGCTCCGGCCCGGCGACGTCGTGGTCACCGTCACCGCGCCGTTCATGCTGCCTTACGCGGTCGCGGCGGCCGCAAGGCTGAAGCGCGCCCGCTCGGCGCTGATCCTGCACGACCTCTTCCCCGACGTGCTGGTGACGGCGGGCCTGCTGAAGCCCGGTTCGATGGTGACGCGGACGATGCGCTTCGCCAACGGCCTGATGTTCCGCGCGCTCAATGCCGTCATCACCATCGGCCGCGATGCGGAGCGGCCGTTGCTGAGCTATGCCGGCATGACGCGGAACAAGATCCGTTTCATCCCGAACTGGGCGACGCTCGCGCCCGGGCCGCGCCCGCTGTCGCCGGACAATCCGTTCCGCGAGCCGCTCTCCGCGCGTTTCGTCGTCGGCCTGTCGGGCAATCTCGGCTTCACCCATGATCCGGAGATCGTGTTCGAGGCGGCGCGCCTCTTGAAGGACGAGGCGGACATTCACTTCCTGCTCTCCGGCTGGGGCATCGGCTTTGCGCGGCTGAAGCAGTTGCAGGCGGCCGCGAACCTGCCCAATGTCTCCTTCGTGGCACGGGTCGAGGATGCCGAGCTCGAGGCGTTCCTGGCGGCTGCCAATCTCTGGATCATTCCGTACCGGAAGGACGTTGCGGGGGTGTCGGTGCCGAGCCGGTTCTACAATCTGCTTGCGGTCGGCCGTCCCGTGGTGCTGGTGTCCGAGCCGGAGGCCGAAGCCGCGTTGACGGTGGTGGAGAACGGGCTCGGCTGGGTCGTGACGCCGGGCCGCGCCGACCAGCTCGCCGAGGCGATCCGCGCGGCGTCCCGTTCCGACGACGGCGCCATGGCGGAGCGCGCGGTGAAGGCGGCATCGAAGTTCGACCGCGCCACCGCGATGAACGCCTACGCCGCCCTGGTCGACGAATTGTTGCGCAACCCGGATCTTTCGGAGCAACGATGAGCGAACGCAAACCGGTCGTGCTGGTCACGGGAGCGAGCGGCTTCGTCGGCCGTCATGTCGTGCCCGCCCTCGCACGCGAGGGGTGGTCGGTCCGCCGCGCCGTACGCAGTCTGACGGGGGCCGACGACGAGGTCGTGATTGAAACGATCGGTCCTGAGACCGACTGGACGGCCGCGCTCGAAGGCGTCGACGCCGTCGTCCATCTCGCCGCGCGCGTGCACCACAAGCACGAGGAGCAAGCGGTCCAGCTCTACCGCAACGTCAACATCGCCGGCACGCTGCATCTGGCGCGCTGCGCGGCGGCGGCCGGCGTGCGCCAGTTCATCTTCGTCAGCACCGTTCTCGTGCACGGCCGCAGCAACGAGGGCCGCGCGCCGTTCAGCGAGAACGACATCCTGACGCCGCGCGGCTTCTACGGCATGTCCAAGGCCGCGGCGGAGGCGGGCTTGAGGACGCTGGCGCGCGACAGCGTCATGAGCATCTCGGTGATCAGGCCGCCGCTGGTCTATGGCGCGGGCGCCAAGGGCAATTTCGCGCTGCTGACGCGCGCGGTGAGCCTGGGGCTGCCGCTGCCCTTTGCCGCGATCCGCAATCACCGCGCCTTCCTGGCCGTGCAGAACCTGTCGTCGTTCATCCTGCGCCGGCTCGCTCATCCCGACCCCGCCAGCAATTTCGAGATCTTCCTGGTGGCGGACCGGGAGCAGGTCTCGACGCCCGAATTCATCGAGCGCCTGGCGAAAGCATCCGGCAAGAGCCCGCGGCTGTTCAGCGTGCCGCCGGACCTGCTCGGCACGCTGCTCAGCGTGATGGGACGGCAGGATACGCACGACAGCCTGATCGGCTCGCTCGAGCTCAACATCTCCAAGGCGATCGCAACCGGCTGGGAGCCGCAGGTCTCCCTCGACGAGGGCCTGCGGCTCGCGCTGTCGGCTCAGGACGCCTGAGGGCGGGAGAAGCGGCGCAGGACGAAGCCGACCGCGATCGCGCCTGCGAGCAGCGCGAGCAGCGTGACCGGCATCGAAGCGGCGCGCACGGTGACGATCGCCAGCAGTGCCAGCACGAGATTGAGCGCGAACACCTCGCCGACCACGCGCGGGACCTTGAAGCCATTGTCGGTCGCGCGCTGGTAAAAGTGCGAGCGGTGCGCCGACCAGAATTGTTCGCGGCGGGCGATGCGGCGAAACAGCGTGATGGTGGCATCCGCGAGGTAATAGGCCGGCAGCAGCAGCGCCGCGGCCGGCTGCCCGTGCCAGGCGAGCTCCAGCAGGCACCAGCCGAGCAGAAGGCCGATCGGCAGGCTGCCGACATCGCCGAGAAACACCTTCGCGACGGGACGATTGAACGGCGCAAAGCCGAGCATGGCGCCGCACAGGGTGGTGGCGAGCAGTGCGGCCGGCCAGGACAGCTCGCCGAGCCATCCCAGCAGCAGCAGCGCCGCGGTGACCGGCACCACTTCCACGACCGTCATCAGGTCGAGCCCGTCCATGAAATTGACGAGGTTCACGAACCAGATTCCGGCGAGCAGGACGAGGCCGCGCTCCAGCGCGAGCGGCACCGCGGGCACGATGCGCGCCGTTTCGGGCGCGGTGAACACGACGGCGCCGACGGCGGCGGCTTGCAGCACGAGCCGAACCAGCACCGGCAGCGAGACGATGTCGTCGGCAAATCCCACCAGGGCGATCAAGACCGTCGCAGCCATCAGCGCCGGCGGGATCGCGACGTTTGCCCAGGCTGCCCAGGCCAATGCGACCAGCAGCGTCGCTGATATCACCGCGATGCCCGCACCCTGCGGGGTCGGAACGCGGTGCGAGGACCGCGCGTTGGGCCGCGCCAGCGCGTAGCGCTGGAGCAGGGGACGGCTGCTCCAGGTGATGACGGCCGACACCAGCGCGGCGATCGCAACGGCAAGCAGCGAGGGTGCGGCGGCGAGCGTGTCGGCGGCCGGGTTCACTCCGGCACTCCGAGCGGGGCCGACCCTTGCGCGGCTTTCTCCGCGCTGAGGACCCAGACCAGGCCGCCGATCGCGCCGACGATGAAATACACGGCGCCGAACAGCAGCGAGACATTGACGCCCTCGCTTGCGGCAAGTCCCGCGAAGCCGAACGCCAGGCCCATGGTGGCTTCACGCAGGCCCCAGCCGGCGATCGAGATCGGCATCATCGTGATCAGCATCACCGGCGGCACGAGCAGGAAGACGTCGCTGAAGCGGACGGGAGCGGCGATCGACTGCACGACGCACCAGGCGACGACGGCGGCGAGCACATGCACGATCAGCGACAGGATCGCGACGATCGGCCCGCGCCTGCGGCTGAAGATCACGCGGTTCGCGATCACCGCGCAGGCGTGGATGTGGTGGGTGGCCCACCACGTCTTCAGCCAGCGCCATTTCAGCGCGCCGAAGACCAGGAAGCCGAGGCCGCCCGCGAGCGCGGCAAGGTCGACGAGCAGCAATGCCGAGCGACCGTGCGGATCGGTGATGAGGGTGTAGCTCCAGGGCAGGCTCGCGACGATGAGGATCGCGAGCGCGATGAGGCCGATCGCGCGATCGACAAAGATGGAGTAGGTGGCCGCACGCCATCCGGCGCCGGCGCGCGCGACCAGCCACAGCCGCACCGCATCGCCCCCGATCGCCGATGGCAGGGTCTGGTTGAAGAAGGATCCGATCACGTTGTAGCGCATGGCCCGCTCGAGCTCGAGCGGCGCGCCGCATTCGGCGCTGATCTCCCGCCAGCGCAGCACGCCGACGAAGATCTGCAGGAAGATGATGGCGATCGCGACCCCGATCCAGAACAGGCTGGTCACCGTGAAGCGCGACAACAGTTCGGTCAGATCGACCTTGCGCAGCGCCAGGTAGAGCAGCGCCGCGGAAATCAGGATTTTGGCCGTCGACAGCAGGATTCGGCGCATCTCGTCCGCATGAGCAGGGTTTGCGAAGATTTGAGGCAACCCGACGCGAGGCGCCGAATTAGGCCGCTTTGGTATGGTTTTGGCGCCGATCTTGCAATAGCGGTGACGAAGAGCGGTTATGAACGGCCGTTATGACGTACGGCGGGGCTATTGCGACCGCCTCGATACCGGCTAAAGAGGCGGCGCGGGCCAGAGGTCCCCTTGGGAACAGGATGACGGATCAGGCGATTTTGGTCACGGGTGCCGCCGGCTTCATCGGCTTTCACGTCGCCCGGCAGCTGCTCGCCGAAGGCCGGCCCGTGATCGGGCTCGACAATCTCAACAGCTATTACGACCCGGCGCTGAAGCAGGCGCGGCTCGAGCTGTTGTGCAGCGATTCCCGCTTCTCCTTCGTCAAGGCTGACCTTGCCGACCGCGAGGCGATCGCAGCGCTGTTCGGACGACACCGGTTTGCCAAGGTCGTACATCTGGCCGCCCAGGCCGGCGTGCGCTACTCGATCGATCATCCGCAGGCTTACGCCGATTCCAATCTCCAGGGCTTTCTCAACGTGCTGGAAGGCTGCCGCAACAACGGCTGCCATCATCTGGTCTACGCCTCGTCATCCTCCGTTTACGGCGCCAACACAAAACTGCCATTTGCCGTGCAGGACCGGACCGATCATCCGGTGAGCCTCTACGCCGCGACCAAGAAGGCGAACGAGGTGATGGCGCAGTCCTACAGCCATCTCTACCGGCTGCCGGTCACGGCCTTGCGCTTCTTTACCATATACGGCCCGTGGGGACGGCCCGATATGGCCATGTTTCTGTTCGTGAACGCCATCATGGCGGAGAGGCCGATCCGGCTCTTTAACCATGGCAGGATGCGCCGCGACTTCACCTATATTGACGACGTCACCCGTGTCGTGTCCAAGCTGATCGATCGGGTGCCCGCCGATGACCCGGCTGCCGCAAATGCGCCGTCTAAGGTCTACAATGTCGGCAACCACCGCCCCGAGGAGCTGATGCATGTCGTCGGACTTCTGGAGCAGGAGCTGGGTCGGACGGCGATCAAAGAATTGCTGCCGATGCAGCCGGGAGACGTTTTGGAAACGTTCGCGGATGTCGAGGACCTGATGCGCGACACCGGCTTTGCACCGTCAACGCCGATCGAGCACGGGGTTCGTAATTTTGTCACCTGGTATCGGGACTACTTCAAGGTTTGAGATGACGATGGACAAACGCATTATCCCCCTGATCATGTGCGGCGGTGCCGGCACGCGGCTGTGGCCGGCCTCGCGCGAGGTGCGCCCAAAACAGTTCCTGCCGCTGTTCGGCTCGCGCTCGACCTTCCAGGACACGCTGCTGCGCGTCTCGGACGCCTCGCTGTTCGATCGTCCGATCGTCATCACCAATGCGTCCTACCGCTTCATGGTGCTGGAGCAGCTCGCCGAGATCGGCATCGAGGCCGACGTGATCCTCGAGCCGATGCGGCGCGACTCCGGCCCCGCGATCGCCGCGGGCGCGGTGTTCGCGCAGAACCGCGCCAGTGATGCGATCGTGCTCGCGCTCGCCGCCGATCACGTGGTGCAGGACAAAGCCGCCTTCGTCGCGGCCTGCCGCGAAGGCCTCACCGCCGCGAGCGCCGGGCGCATCGTCACCTTCGGCGTCAAGCCGGAGCGGCCGGCGACCGAATACGGCTATATCAGCCCGGGCGAGGTGATCTCCGGCGAGGTGCACGCGGTTGCGCGCTTCGTCGAGAAGCCGGACGCGGTGAAGGCGGCCGACTACGTCAGTTCGGGCTATCTCTGGAACAGCGGCAACTTCATGTTCCCGGCGACCGTCCTGCTCGACGAATACCGCAAGGTCGATGCGGCCAGCGTGGAGGCGGTCTCCAATGCGGTCAACAACGCCGGCCGCGACCTCGGCTTCGTGACGCTGGAGCCCGAGGCGTTCGGTTCGGCGAAGGCGATCTCGATCGACTACGCGGTGATGGAGAAGACCGCGCGCGCGGCCGTCGTGCCGGTGTCATGCGGCTGGTCCGACGTCGGCTCCTGGCACGCGGTGTGGGAATTGTCGGAGAAGGACGCGCTAGGCAACGCCGCGCACGGCGCCGCCGTGTTCGAGGATTCCCGCAACTGCAACGTCACCACCGATGCCGCGCTGGTCGCGCTCGAAGGCGTCGACGATCTCGTCGTGGTCGCGACCGCTGATGCGGTCCTCGTGTCGCGCCAGAAGGATGCCAACGGCCTGAAGCGCCTGGTGACCAAGCTCAAGGCGGTCGCGCCGAAGGTCACCGAGGAGCATCTCAAGGTGCACCGGCCCTGGGGCAGCTACCAGTCGGTCGACAATGGCGAGCGTCACCAGGTCAAGCGCATCGTGGTCAAGCCCGGCGGGCGGCTGTCGCTGCAAAAGCACCATCATCGTGCCGAGCACTGGATCGTGGTGCGTGGTGCCGCCCGGGTCACGGTCAACGAGACCGTGAAGACGGTGCACGAGAACGAGTCGATCTACATCCCGATGGGCGCGGTGCACCGGATGGAGAATCCCGGTAAGATCATGCTGGAGCTCATCGAGGTCCAGACCGGCAGCTATCTGGGGGAAGACGACATCATCCGGATTGAAGACGACTATCAAAGGTCGTAACCAGCAGACTCCGAATCACGCGACCCGGGCCGAAAGAGCGGTATCTTTCAGCGGCTTAAGGCCCGGGGAACGTGTAACTTTTTGAATCAAATCGTGTCCGGACCGGAAGCTGTGCATTCGCCACAAATGTGGCGCCCGTGCTAGAAGCGGCCCGGGGATTTGCGTTGAATCGGGGTTTGCTCAAATGAGTTCCAAAGGGTCAGCACCTGCCAAGGCAGGCTTGCGCGTCGGCGTCATTGGCGCCGGCGTGATGGGCAGCAACCACGCGCGCGTGCTCGCGGGTCTTCCCGGCGTCACCCTCGTCGGCGTGGTCGATCCCTCGCCGGCGCACCTGACGCGCACCAGCGAGCTTGCCAACTGCCAGGGCTTCGAGACGCTCGACCAGCTCTTCGCCGCCGGCGTCGATGCCGTCACCATCGCAGCGCCGACCCATCTGCATCACGAGGTCGCGCTCGCCTGCATCGCCAAGAACATCCACGTGCTGGTCGAGAAGCCGATCGCCTCCACGGTCGCGGAAGGCCGCGAGATCGTCGCCGCCGCGCAAAAGGCCGGCGTCACGCTGATGGTCGGCCATGTCGAGCGCTTCAATCCGGCGGTCGCCGCCGTCAAGCAGGCGATCGCGGGCGAGGACATCCTCTCGATCGCGATCACCCGCGTCGGTCCGTTCCCGCCGCGCATGTCCAATGTCGGCGTCGTCATCGATCTTGCCGTGCACGACATCGACCTGATCCGCTGGTTCACCGAATCCGACATCGTCGAGGTGCAGCCGCAATTGTCGAGCGCGGTCGCCGAGCGCGAGGACATCGCGCTCTTGCAGTTCCGCACCGCCAACGGCGTGCTCGCCCACATCAACACCAACTGGCTGACGCCGTTCAAGGCGCGCAGCGTCACGGTCGCGACCCGCGGCAAATACGTGATGGGCGATCTGTTGACGCGCCAGGTTACCGAGTGCTTCGGCTTCAAGCCCGACGGCAGCTATTCGATGCGGCATCTGCCGGTTGGCCACGACGAGCCGCTGCGCGCCGAGCTGATCGCGTTCCTCAAGGCCGTGCGCCACGGCGAGACGCCGGCGGTGACCGGCGACGAAGGCGTCGCCAGCCTCGAGATCGCCACGCAGTGCCTGGAGACGCCGTCGCGCCCCGCCGCGACGTCGCCCGCCCGCAAGGCTCCGCGCCGCGTCGCCGGCTGATCTCCATCCATGTCGGCTTCTCCAACTTCGCAGGACAATCAGCAAGGCGCCATGAACCAGCATCTGCGCTCCGAACCCATTCCCTTCATCGACGTCGGCTCGCAGCGCCGCCGGCTCGGCGCCTCGCTCGATGCCGCCGTCAAGCGCGTTCTCGACCATTGCCAGTTCGTCAACGGCCCTGAAGTGGCCGAGCTCGAGAAGCAGCTCGCGGCCTATTGCGGCGCCAAGCACGTCATCGGCTGCGCCAGCGGCACCGACGCGATCCTGATGGTGATGATGGCGAAGGATGTCGGCCCCGGCGATGCCGTGCTGTGTCCGTCCTTCACCTTCATCGCAACCGCCTCGCCGGTGGCGCGGACCGGTGCGACGCCTGTTTACGTCGACGTGGACGAGGCGACCTTCAACATGAGCCCGGAATCGCTGAAGCGCGGCATCGCGACCGCACGCAAGGCCGGCCTCAAGCCCGTCGCGGTCATTCCGGTCGACCTGTTCGGCCAGCCCGCCGATCACGATTCCATCGCCGAGATCGCCAAGGCCGAAGGCCTGTTCGTGCTCGACGACGCCGCCCAGGGTTTTGGCGCGAGCTACAAGGGCCGCAAGCTCGGCACCTTCGGGCTCGCCACCGCCACCAGCTTCTTCCCGGCAAAGCCGCTCGGCTGCTTCGGCGACGGCGGTGCGATCTTGACCGACGACGACGAGCTCGCAGCTAAGCTGCGCAGCATTCGCGTGCACGGGCAGGGCGTGGACAAATACGACAACGTCCGCCTCGGCCTGACCGGCCGGCTCGACACCATGCAGGCCGCGGTCCTGATCGAGAAGCTGAAGATCTTCGACGACGAGATCGCCGCCCGCAACAGGGTTGCGGAGCGCTACGCGCGTGGGCTGTCCAACGTCGTCACCGTGCCGCGTCTGGCGCCGGGCAACACCTCGGTCTGGGCGCAGTACACGATCCGCCTCCCGAAGGGGACCGACCGCGACGGCTTTGCTGCCGCGCTGAAGGCCCAGGGCGTGCCGACCGCGATCTATTACGGCAAGTCGATGCATCAGCAGACCGCCTACAAGCAGTATCCGGTCGCCGAGGGCGGCCTGCCTGCTTGCGAGAGCCTGTCGCAGGACGTCATCAGCCTGCCGATGCACGCCTACCTGACCGAAGCCGACCAGGAGCGAATCATCGCCGCCGTGCGCGGCGCGATTGCGGGCTGATTTCGCCGTTCTTACCCTCTCCCCTTGTGGGAGAGGGTGGCTCGCCGCAAAGCGGCGAGACGGGTGAGGGGTCTCTCTCCGTACGGAATGCACGGAGAGAGACCCCTCACCCCAATGAATTTGTGTCTACTCGCGGCGCTGCCCTCTCCCACAAGGGGAGAGGGCACAGCAATGCGCATCGCAAGATGCAATCGACCTCTGTCCGATAAGTCTTTAGAACAGACGCATGCTCGGACGTATCTTCACAGTCGGTGGTTACACGCTGCTCTCGCGGCTGACGGGATTTGCCCGCGACATCATGCTCGCGGCGATCCTGGGCGCCGGCCCGGTGGCCGACGCCTTTTTCGTGGCGCTGCGGCTGCCCAATCATTTTCGCGCGATCTTTGCCGAGGGTGCGTTCAACGCGGCCTGGGTGCCCGCCTATGCGCATGTCCATGGCGAGCGCGGGGAGGGGGCGGCAAAACTGTTCGCCGACCGCATCTTCACGCTGCTCTTGGCCTCGCAAATCGTGCTGCTGATCGCCGCCTGGCTGTTCATGCCGCAGGCCATGAGCTTACTTGCGCCCGGCTTCGGTGAAGACGCCGAGCAGCGCAAGCTCGCGATCGAGCTGACCCGGATCACCTTTCCCTATCTGCTGCTGATCACGCTGGTGACGCTCTATGGCGGCATGCTCAACGTGATGCAGCGCTTTGCCAGTGCCGCGGCCGCGTCGATCTTCCTCAACGTCGCGATGATGATGACGCTGGCGCTCGCCGCCTGGTTTCCGACCGCGGGCCACGCCGCCGCCTGGGGCGTCCTGATCTCGGGCTTCCTCCAGTATTTCCTGCTCGCGGGCGATCTCGCCCGCCATGGCGGCCTGCCGCGCTTTGCGCCACTCAAGCTCGACGAAGACGTCCGCGGCTTCTTTAGGGCGTTAGGACCTGCGACGCTGGGCTCGATGGGCACGCAGGTCGCGCTGTTCGCCGACACCATCATCGCGACTTTCCTCCCTGCGGGTGCGCTCTCGGCGCTGTATTACGCCGACCGCCTCAACCAGTTGCCGATCGGCGTCATCGGCATCGCCATCGGCACGGTGCTGCTGCCGGAGATGTCGCGGCGGATCACCGCCAACGACCATGACGGCGCGATGAAGGCGCAGCGCCGCGCGTTCGACTTCACGCTGCTGTTCTCGGTGCCCTTCGTCGCGGCCTTCATCACCGTGCCCGACGCGATCATGCGCGCATTGTTCGCCCGCGGCGCGTTCTCGAAGGCCGATGCCGCCGCCGCCGGCGCCACGCTCGCGGCCTACGCCATCGGCCTGATCCCCTTCGTGCTGATCCGCAGCGCAGTCGCAACCTTCTACGCCCGCAAGGACACCGCGACGCCGGTGCGCGCCTCGCTGACCGGTATCGCGGTCAACGTCGCCCTGAAACTCGCCTTGATGGGATCGCTCGCCCAGATCGGCCTTGCGCTTGCAACCGCCGTCGGCGTCTGGACCAATCTCTTGCTGGTGCTGTTCTTCGCCGTGCGGCGCGGCTTTCTCGTGCCGGACCGCGCCTGGCTGATGTCGCTTGCCAAATTCCTGCTGACCGGACTGATCCTGGCTGCCGCTTTCTGGCTGATCGCGCGCTTCAGCGGCTCTTACCTGGCCTCGATGCACTTCCACGATGAGCTGATGCTAGTGCTGCTCGCGGTCGGCGGCACGATCGTCTACGCGGTCGCGATTCTCGCGTTGTTCGGCCGCCGCTGGCTGGTCTCGCTGGTGCGCGGCTAGGCCGTCCCAATAAGTTTGTCGTCATATCCCTTTGGGCATCGGCGAGGGGTGGTCAGTGCCCTTCGAGGGTGACGCGTACCCGGTCGAATCTCCCGGCGCGAAGATCGCCCACGGAAATCCAGTACTGCAGCACGCCGACATCGCCCATCATCCACGGCATGGACCAATCGCTATCGAGCTGCAGCAGCAACACGTCGCCCGCTGCGAGCGCCTCGCGCGGTGCGCCCTGCACGTCGCGGCCGGCACCGCGCATCTGGTGGCGCCCGGACGGGCGAGGCCATCTGCCCGCCACCAGCACGCTGTGCTCCATCTGCAACTCCCCCATCATCTCCGCCGGTACCATGGACGACGCGGCTTCACCCGCCGACAGTAGGATGTGGGCGCTGGCGCGCACTGCTTCCCACAGCAACTCGTTCAGTCGCTGACCGGCCCTGATGTCGGATATTTCGTCGACGGTTGCAGCGTTCATATCCTCGAGCCAACTCCAGAAGGCCGTCCGGTCTGCCTCCGGCACGGCGTTAATGAGTCCGGCACTGCGCGCCTGCCCGATCCAAGCGTGGGACCTCGTCGTTGCATCGTCATAAGCCGTCCGGACGGAAGCCGCGTCTGGAGGCCACGGGATGCCGCCGGCATTCTTGCCGCGGTCGAGTTGTCTGGCGCCTGTTTCGATCAGCCATTTGATCAGGAGGCCGCAAAAAATCTCGATATCGATCCAGGCGGCGGGAAACGTTGCGGTCGGTCGCTGAACGGCCGTTCGCCGGACTGGAGATTCACTTGTCGGTTGCGGGAGCTGCGCTGCGATGACTGGGTCGCCATAGAAGCGAGCGAGCTCCGCGGTCTGCTCGTGCTCCCAGAGCTCCTGGTATCGCGAGGTCCATGCATCGTCCACTTCGGGCGGACATTCCTCGGTGAAGTTGCGGAGCAGGCCCATTGTCACGGCCTTCTTGGCGAATGTCCTCGGATAGGTGCCCAAGGAATATCTGAGCCAGGGAAAATGGTATCCCGCGTTCCCGGCTCCATAGCATGGCGGCAAATCGGCGGGCGGAGCCGCCTCACCCCAAGGCTCGGCAGCGCCGCGGCTGAGAATGACCTGGTTCGGCCAGCACTGGGCTTCAAGCAAACCGTTGAAGAGGTCCCAATTCACGAAGAAATGCAGCACGCCGCTGTCGGGCAGGAACTTGCGCAGCCTGAAGTCGGGAAGCTCCGAACAATCGACTTGCGCCATGAACGTGAAGGGCGTGCCGCCCGGTGCGCGGGGCCAGCGAAAATCCGCCGGGACCGTCGGCAGCCCGCCGAAATAGGTGCGACCGGCGATCGGGAAACGCGGCGGGAACTGATGCTTGAAGGCAACCGACTCCTCGGCCGTCCCGTGCAGCAGGGCGCGTATGTCCTCGTCGCTCGCCACCTTCCGATAGCGCGAAGGATTGCCAAGCGAGTTCTTGAGAAAGCTCATCGCAATCGGCCTGTTCAACCAGGAGTTGGCATGTCATTACGCTACAATCGATTAACAAAGCATCCTCAGATTGCAGTGCACCTTATCCGTCCTGCGTCGTGACGGGCTTGTGGTGGACCGTGCCCGACTTGTGTCGCTTCCAAATTCCTGGTGACCGGCCTCATTCTCGCAGCCCCTTCTGGCCGATCTGCGCTTCAGTGGTTCTTTGCTGGGCGCGATGCACTACCGGGACGAAGTGACCCTGGCGATTTTGGCAGCCGTAGGTCTCGCGAAGTATTCGCGCGCGCCTGGAACGTCACCAGCATGAGGGGGCTCGCCTCCAGGATGCAACCGGCCTCCGCACATCCCTTGATATCTCGCAATCGCTGTGGTACATGCGTCCCATGATTAAATGCTCGCGCACCGTCAACCGCAACCACATGACCCGCTTCGGCTGGGCCGTGGAAGGAGTCGTGCGCTAGGATTTCGACGACGACATCTTTCCACCAAGGCCCCGCCGGCATCGGACGGGGCCTTTTCTTTGGCCACGCTCCCTGCCGGCACAAAAAAGCAGGAGCATCCGATGCCACCCCAACAGACGAACATCACAAGCGAGACGGAGGTCGACGCCGCGCGGCTTCGCCGCGACCTCTCCATCGTCTTGAGCCTGCTCAAGCGATACTGGCGCGCGTTTCGAGAGCGGCGCCGGAGCCCCACGGTCACATTGCAGGACCTGAGTGACAGGGAGCTGATGGATATCGGCCTGACGCGCGGCGAGATCGACTACATCACGCCGGAACGCGCTATCGATACGCTGAGAGATCGCGCCACGGCCCTATGGAGCCGAGGGGTGATGTAAGTGATCAACCGTTAGAAGCGGAGATGCGCTTTGCGAACAAGCGGGAGTCAGCGCGACTAGCTCTTTTTAGGAGTGCACTGCGGGACGAGTTCGGCAACTATCATGCCATCAACCGGACCGTTCTTCACAGGGAAATGACCAAGCTGCGGACTTTTCGGCGCATCCCGCTTTGACGGGCGAGGCGCCGGGCGCGTCTTCGCGGGCTGTGCATGGCTAAACCCGTTTGCCTTGCCACTTTTTCCACGGCAATATGCCGGCAAAACAACCATAGGACGGGACGAGAAAAAAATGGCAGCCCCCATCAAGTTCGGCGTCGGCCAAAGTGTGCTGCGCAAGGAGGATGACGCGCTCATCCGCGGCAAGGGCCGCTATACCGACGATTACGCGCCGCAGGCGGCGCTCCGCTGCTTGATGCTGCGCTCGCCGCACGCGCATGCCAAATACACCATCGATGCAAGCCGCGCCCGCGGCTTGCCTGGCGTCGCGCTGATTCTGACCGCCGACGACGTCAAGGATCTCGGCAATCTGCCCTGCCTGTTCAATCTCGAGACCGATCCCTTCACCGGCCCGCCATACCCGATCCTCGCGAAGGATGAAGTGCGCCATGTCGGCGATTCCATTGCCTTCGTGGTGGCCGAGACCATCGACCAGGCGCGCGACGCGATCGAGGCGATCGAGGTCAAATGGAGCCCGCTGCCGGCGGTGACCGGCGTCGTCAATGCCGTGAAGAAGGGCGCGCCGCAGGTCTGGCCGGACAAGCCCGGCAACGTGTTGTTCGACGTCTCGATCGGCGACAAGGCCGCGACCGAAGCCGCCTTTGCCAAGGCGCATGCGGTCGCCGAAATCGCCATCGTCAATCCGCGCGTGGTCGCAAGCTTCATGGAGACGCGCGCGGCGGTCTGTGAATACGACGCCAAGCGCGACCATCTGACGCTGACGGTCGGCAGCCAGGGCAGCCATCGCCTGCGCGACATTCTCTGCCAGAACGTGCTGAACATCCCGACCGAGAAGATGCGGGTGATCTGCCCCGACGTCGGCGGTGGTTTTGGTACAAAACTGTTTCCGTACCGCGAATACGCCCTGATGGCGGTTGCGGCGCGGCAGCTGAAGAAGGCGGTGAAATGGGCGGCCGACCGCTCCGAGCATTTCATGGGCGACGCGCAGGGCCGCGACAACGTCACCACCGCGAAGATGGCGCTGACTGAAGACGGCAAGTTCCTCGCGATGGATTGCGACCTGATGGGCGACATGGGCGCCTATTTGTCGACCTTCGGGCCCTACATTCCGCATGGCGGCGCCGGCATGCTGCCGGGCCTCTACGACATCCAGGCTTTCCATTGCCGGGTACGCACCATCTTCACCCACAGCGTGCCGGTCGATGCCTATCGCGGCGCGGGCCGGCCCGAGGCGGCCTATGTCATCGAGCGCCTGGTCGATGCCTGCGCGCGAAAGCTCGACATGACGCCGGATGCGATCCGCCGCAAGAATTTCATCCAGCCGAAGGCTCTGCCGTACAAGACCGCGACGGGCAAGGTCTATGATTCCGGCGACTTCGCCGCGCATCTCAAGCGCGCGATGGAGATCGCCGAGTGGAAGGAATTTCCCAAGCGCGCCAAGGCGGCCAAGAAGAGCGGCCTGATCCGCGGCATCGGCCTTGCGAGCTATGTCGAGATTTGCGGCGTGATGGGTGAGGAGACGGCCAACGTCCGCCTCGATCCCAATGGCGACGTCACCGTCCTGATCGGCACGCAATCGAGCGGGCAGGGCCATCAGACCGCCTATGCCCAGATCGTCGCCGAGCAGTTCGGGCTGCCGCCGGAGCGCGTGCATATCCGCCAGGGCGACACCGACGAGATCGCGACGGGTCTCGGCACGGGCGGATCGGCCTCGATACCCACGGGCGGCGTCTGCGTGGAGCGCGCTGCGGGTGATCTGGGCAAGAAGCTGAAGGAGTTCGCAGCGCAGGCGCTGGAAGCGAGCGCGGGCGACCTCGAGATCACCGACGGCGTGATCCGGATCGCCGGCACCGACCGCTCGATCTCCTTCGCCGACCTCGCCAAGCGCCCCGGCGCCGATCCGTCGAAGCTGAACGGCAGCGCGACCTTCGCCAGCGCCGACGGCACCTATCCGAACGGTACGCATCTGGCGGAAGTCGAGATCGATCCGGCCACCGGCATCATCAAGATCGTCAACTACGTGATCGTCGACGATTTCGGCAAGACGCTCAACCCGCTGCTGCTCGCCGGGCAAGTGCATGGCGGCGCCATGCAGGGCATCGGCCAGGCCTTGATGGAGCAGGTGGTCTATGGTGCGGGCGACGGCCAGCTGATCACCGCGACCTTCATGGACTACGCGCTGCCGCGCGCAGCGGACGGGCCGGCCTTCGTGTTCGAGACCAACAACGTCCCCTGCAAGACCAATCCGCTGGGGGTGAAGGGAGCGGGCGAGGCCGGCGCGATCGGCTCCTGTCCGGCCGTCGTCAACGCCATCGTCGACGGGCTCTGGCGCGAGTACAAGATCGACCACATCGACATGCCGGCAACCCCGGAGCGGGTGTGGATCGCCATCAGCGAGCACCGCCGCCGTCACAGCCTGTGATATCGAGCAGACGCGGGACGCGTTTGCGGGGAAATCATGCCAACCAATCATCCAAAGTGCGACGATTTATCGTCTCGCTTTGGATGGAATGAAATCTGCCAAGCGGTGTTGGCCCATTGAGGGGTCGGCACGATCCTGCATCAGGGAAAGGGATTTTGCGAATGAAGCGAGTGTTGGTCGTTGGGGGCGCGCTGCTGCTCGGCATGGGCGCGGTTTGGGCGCAGCAGGACTCCGTCAAGGAGGTCCAGACCCTCATGAAGGGCAACGGCAAGAACGCCGGCGCGGTGTCGGCGATTGTCAAGGGCGAGAAGCCCTACGACCAGGCGACAGTGGATAGCGCCCTGGCGCAGTTCGAGGATACCGCCAAGAAGCTGCCGAACCTGTTTCCGGCCAGCGCCAAGGGCGTGAAGCCCGAGGGCGACTACAGCGCCTCGCCGAAGATCTGGGAGGACAAGGCCGGCTTCGACGCGAAGATCGCGAGCTTCGCCAAGGTCGTCAGCGAGACCAAGGGCAAGATCAAGGACCTGGATTCGCTCAAGACGAATTTCCCCGCCGTCGGCAAGGAATGCGGCGGCTGCCACGAGACGTTTCGTGTGAAGAACGGCTGAGGGAAATAAAGGTTCGTAGCCGGATGGAGCCAACGGGTCGGCGCGAAGCGCCGCCCGATGATGGGCTGATACGGATCGAAAGGGCGGTTGCGAAAGCGGCCGCCCTTTTTGCGTCGGTGTGGAGCGGACAGGAAATACTGTTCGCGAGGCCTGACGGATCGCTGTCGGAGCAGCTATCTTCACTCCAGCCGCCGCGGCGTTGATGTGAGCTGTCGGAACCAGCGCGTCCGATTCTGATTGCTTCACCATCGCGAGGGCTCCAATGCGCGACGAGCACCTCAATCAAGAACAGCGAGACAGGCCATGGTCAAACCGTTCCCGTCGAAGACCCACATCGGCAACCATATGCTGCATCCGGAAACGCTGATGCTGACCTATGGCTATGATCCGCAGCTGTCGGAGGGCGCCATCAAGCCGCCGGTGTTCCTGACCTCGACCTTCGTGTTCAGGACGGCCGAGGACGGGCAGGACTTCTTCGATTTCGTCGCCGGCCGGCGCGAGCCGCCGGAAGGCATGGGCGCGGGCCTGGTCTATTCGCGCTTCAACCACCCCAACAGCGAAATCGTCGAGGACAGGCTCGCGGTCTATGAGCGCACCGAGAGCTGCGCGCTGTTCTCCTCCGGCATGGCGGCCATCGCGACCACGATCCTCGCCTTCGTCCGCCCCGGCGACGTCATCCTGCACTCGCAGCCGCTCTATGGCGGGACGGAAACCCTGCTGACGAACACGCTTGCGCGCCTGTCGATCGGCGCCGTCGGCTTTGCCGACGGCATCGACGAGACGGTGGTCCAGCAGGCCTCGGAGGAGGCGATGCGCAAGGGCCGGGTTTCGATGATCCTGATCGAGACCCCGGCCAACCCGACCAACGGCCTGGTCGACGTCGCGATGATTCGCCGCATCGCCGATGCGATCGGAAAGGCCCAGGGACACACGCCGATCATCGCCTGCGACAATACGCTGCTCGGCCCGGTGTTTCAGCGGCCGATCGAGCACGGCGCCGACCTTTCGCTGTACTCGCTGACGAAGTATGTCGGCGGTCACTCCGACCTGATCGCGGGCGCCGCGCTCGGCGCGAAGGCGATCATGAAGGGCATCAAGGCGCTGCGCGGCGCCATCGGCACCCAGCTCGATCCGCATTCCTGCTGGATGATCAACCGCTCGCTCGAGACGCTGAGCCTGCGGATGGAAAAAGCCGATGCGAATGCGCGGCTCGTCGCGGATTACCTGCGCGATCACGACAAGGTGGCGAAAGTCCACTATCTCGGTCACCATGAAGAGGCCTCGCCGGCCGGACGCGTGTTCGCAAGGCAGTGCCTGGGGGCGGGCTCGACGTTCTCGTTCGACATCGTCGGCGGCAAGGAAGCCGCGGTCAAATTCCTCAACGCGCTGCAAATCCTCAAGCTTGCGGTGAGCCTTGGCGGCACGGAGTCCCTTGCCAGCCTGCCTGCGACGATGACCCATTCCGGCGTTCCCGCCGACATCCGCCAGAAAATCGGCGTTCTCGATTCCACGATCCGGCTGTCGATCGGCATCGAGAATCCGTCGGATCTGATCGCCGACCTCGCGCAGGCGCTGAGTGCGGCTTAAGCTCGGGGCCACTGATTTCAGATGCTTCTCTTGAATCGAAAAGGCCGGGCGCCCCCTCCAGCACCCGGCCTTCGCCGACGAAGCCGCCGTCAAAGCTTACTTCGTCACCTGACCGCGGATCTCGCCGCCCGGGTTGGCCGCCGTGTGAATGTTGACGTAGAGCTTGCCGGCCAGCAGATCGGCGGCCTGCGCATCGGTCAGCGTTGCGGAGCCCTCGACCGGGCTCGACGCCGCATTCGGGATCGCGACCGAGACGCCGGCGTTCTTGCCGGCCTCGGCGGGCCCATGGAAATGAGCGGCGGTGACAGGGCCGGAGAGGCCCGAATAGGTCACCTTCCAGGAGAGCTTCTTGCTCGCAGCGTCATAGTCCAGGTCGGCCGTTCCGGTGCCGCTGGTGGTGGTGGCGGGCACTTCGGACTTGCCGTTCAGCGTCGCTTTCAGTTTCTCCGCGCTGGCCGGCGCGGCGAACGCGACGGCAGCTCCGAGTGCCAGCGTGGCAAAAAGGGCTCTGTTCATGTGTCTCTCCCTGTTGACGCCTGATCGCTATTAACCTGCAAACAGTGCGCGTTTGAGTTTATTCCCGGATCGGGCTCAAACCATCTAAATTATTCGTGGCTGGAGCGGCCGCCGCCGAATCCGTAAGTTCGCCTGATCTCCATGGGATACCTCGATGCTGCGACGAACAATTCTTGTCATGCTGATGGCCGCCGTTGCAGGCTTCGGCGTCTATTGGTGGCTGACCGCGCCGGCTGCATCGGCCGTGCCGTTGCCATCCCGCGCGCCGGATCTCGCCAACGGGCAGGCGATCTTCAACGTCGGCGGTTGCTCATCCTGCCATGCCGTGCCCAACCAGCCCGACCGCCTGCGGCTCGGCGGGGGCCTGGCGCTCCGCTCGCCATTCGGCACGTTCTATGCGCCCAACATTTCCCCCGATCCCGCCGACGGCATCGGGCGCTGGAGCGAGACCGATTTCGTCGGTGCCGTGATGCGCGGCGTGTCGCCCGAGGGCAAGCACTACTTCCCGGCCTTTCCCTACACATCCTACCATCTGGCGAAGGTGGAGGACGTTCGCGATCTCTTCGCCTATCTGAAGACGCTGCCGCCGGTGTCCGGCACGGTGCGCGACCATGACCTGCCGTTTCCGTTCAACATCCGCCGCAATGTCGGCATCTGGAAATTGCTGTTCATGGACGGCAAGCCGCTCGTCGCCGACGGTGCGAAGTCGCCGCAATGGAATCGCGGCGCCTATCTCGTCAACGGTTTCGGCCATTGCGCGGAGTGTCACAGCCCGCGCAATCCGCTCGGCGGCATTATCGCCGCGCAGCGCTTTGCCGGCGGGCCCAATCCGGAAGGCGAGGGATGGGTGCCGAACGTCACGCAAAAGCGCCTTGGCGAGTGGAGCGCGAAGGATATCGCCTATCTCCTGAAGACCGGCGAATTGCCCGACGGCGACAGCGTCGGCGGCGCGATGACGCGTGTGATCAAGAACACCTCGCAATTGTCGGACGAGGACATCGCGGCGATGGCGGATTACGTCAAGTCGCTGCCGCCGGTGGATGGTCCGCCGCGCCCGAAACGCAAGGAGGGTGGCGCCTGAGGCCGGTCCTTCCCCCGATTGGCACGCAGGGATCCGCCAGCATCCATTGCTTGCGTCGATTCCGGGCAGCTAGGGGCGTACTCATAAAGTCGGTTGCTGCGAGTCGACCACCTGATGTCTGCTTCTCCCCGAACAGCGGCGCGGGAGCGGACATCGCGGCACCTAGCCTTCGGGCCACAACCTGACCCAGCAAGTTACCGCTCGCGCACCCGGCCTGTTTGACTTGGCTCGCGGGCCCTTGACTTGATGGGCAGCCGCTCGAGGCAAAGCGGTTGACGTTGGCGAGACCAAGACCCCTCGACGATGGAAGCCAACGACTCTTGCGTGCCGCCTCGAGGGCGAGCCTCGCCTTTACGCGGGCGAAGCGCCCGGTCTCCCAACGTCCCCTCTGGATTTGCCTCAACATGCTGGTAAATCATGTGATTATAATGCATACATTTGCCCGGTCCAAATCGCTGGAAAACGCTGCGTGAGCTCTGAAAACGGCACTTTGAATATTGGTCCGCGTCTCCGGCGCGCCCGCTTGTCCAAGGGCCTGCGCATGCGAGACCTGGCGCAGGTCGTCGGGTGCGACGAGAGCATGATCTCCAAGATCGAGGCCGGGAAGGTCATGCCGTCGCTGCCGATGCTCGCCAAGATGGTCGACGCGCTCGACCGCGACATGGCCTCGTTCTTTGGTCTGAGGATCGACGAATACAAGCTGGTGCAGAAGCCCGAGGATCGGCTCAAGGTGCCTGTCGACGCGCTGCGCGGCGGCACGGGCGTCGTGTATGAGCGGCTGGTGCCGGTAGCCGCCGGCAATCTGCTCGAAGCCAACGTGCACGTGGTGGCCCCGGGAGGCGAGAAGATCGACCTCATCACCCATCAGGGCGAGGCGGTGGGCTATCTCGTGTCCGGAACCATCGAGCTCACCATCGACGACACCACCTATTTGATGACGGCAGGCGATTCCTTCTTCTTCAAGGCGTATCTGACCAACAGCTATCGCAACGTCGGGCCGGACGAAGCGCGGATCGTCTGGGTCAACACCCCGCAGGTTCACTGAGCCGAGCGATCAGGTTCACGTTGCATGAATTTCATGCATGTGGCGAAAACTGGAGCAGGGCGTTTCAAAACCGCTTCATTTCCTGGTGCACGCGCGCCGCAACTTTGCAGCAGAATGCGCTGATTCCTCGGCTCTCGCGCTCAAACGCCCAGAAGACCGACTGGCATAACGCTTGCTTAAACCTGGACATGACTGTGATGCATGCCAATCGCCCCTGGCTGTATCCGATGTCGATGGGGTCCGAACACGTTGATGCGCTCCGGCAAGGCCGTCGCACCGGCGAATAACGGCAGGCGAACCGCTCATGGCTTTCGTTTGGAAACGTTTGCTTGGCACCATCCCGAGCCTGATCGGCGTCGTCGTTCTCACCTTCTTCATTTCGCACGCCCTGCCGGGTGATCCGGCGGCGTATTTCGCCGGCCCGGCCGCGAACGCCGCCTCGATCGAGAACATCCGCGCCACGCTGGGACTCGACCGTCCGCTTCCGGTGCAGTTCGTGCACTATGTCGGTGACCTCGCGCAGGGCAATCTCGGCCGTTCGCTCACCACGGGACAGCCGGTGTTGACCGATCTGCTCGAGCGGCTGCCTGCATCGCTGGAATTGTCGTCCTTCGCGCTCCTGTTCGCGATCAGCATCGCCATCCCGATGGGCGTGTGGGCCGCGACCCGCATCAACGGACCGGTCGATCATGCCTGCCGCGCGCTGGTCACCGTCAGCGCCGCCTTCCCGACTTTCTTCGTCGGCCTGCTGTTCGTCTATGTGTTCTATTTCCTGCTCGGCTGGGCGCCGCAGCCGCTCGGCCGCCTGAACGAGATCGCCTTCTCGCCGCCACCGCACGTCACCGGCGCCTACACCATCGACGCCCTCATCGCGGGCGATTGGCCGGTGCTCCGCGCGTCCTTGGCCCAGCTGATCCTGCCCGCGATATCACTCGGCCTGTTCGCGCTGGCGCCGATCGCGCGCATCACGCGGGCGGCCATGCTGGAGGCGCTCGGAAGCGACTTCATCCGTACCGCGCGCGCCAGCGGCTTGCCGGTGCGCAAGATCCTGATGACCTACGCATTCCGCAACGTGCTGCTGCCGGTCAGCAGCGTGCTCGGCATGGTGTTCTCCTTCCTGCTTGGGTCCAACGTCCTGATCGAGCAGGTGTTCGGCTGGCAGGGTGTCGGCGCCTACGCGGTATCGGCCGTCATCGCGTCCGATTACGCAGCGGTGCAGGGCTTCGTCCTGATGATGGCGGTGCTTTACGTGCTGCTGAATCTCGCCGTCGACATTTTCGCGACACTGGTCGATCCCCGCGTCCGGTTCGAGGGCTGAGCGATGAGTCTGATCACGGTTGCCCGCAACACCGGTTATGCCTTCGGCGAAAACCGCCTGACGTTGATGGCGGTGATCATCCTGGCGCTGCTGGCGCTGTGCGCGATTTTCGGACCTTACATCGCGCCATACGATCCTCTGGTCACCTCGGCCACCACCAAACTGGCGCGGCCCAGCGCCCTGCATCCGTTCGGGACCGACGCGCTTGGACGCGACATCCTCAGCCGTGTCATCGTCGCGACGCGCCTCGACCTCGGCATGGCGGTCTCGGCCGTCGCGCTGTCGTTCGTGCTCGGCCTAGGGCTCGGCTCGCTCGCCGGCTATTTCGGCGGCTGGACCGATCGCATCATCGGCCGTGCGATGGACACCATCATGGCGTTCCCGCTGTTTGTGCTGGCCATGGGGATCGTGGTGGCACTCGGCAACAGCGTCGCCAACATCGTCATTGCCACGATGATCATCAATCTGCCGTTCTATTGCCGCTTCGCGCGCGCCGAGGTGAACGTGCGGCGCGAGCTCGGCTATGTCGAGGCGGCGCGCATGGGCGGCAACGGCTCGCTGCGCGTCCTGCTCAACCATATCGTCCCCAACGTCCTGCCGCCGATGATGGTGCAGGCTTCGCTCAACATGGGATGGGCGATCCTCAACGCCGCCGGCCTGTCTTTCATCGGGCTCGGAGTCCGGCCGCCGACGCCGGAATGGGGCATCATGGTCTCGGAAGGCGCCAGCTACATCATTTCCGGCGAGTGGTGGGCCTTCATGTTCCCAGGCGCCGCTCTCGTGCTCGCGGTGTTCTCATTCAACATGCTGGGCGACGGACTGCGCGATCTGCTCGATCCGAGGAAACGCGTGTAATGGCGCAGCTCGAGATCGACAATCTGTCAGTGGAGTTTCGCACCCGTCACGGCGTGGTGCGGGCGCTGGACAGCGTGAGCTTGTCGGTCAGCCGCGGCGAGATCGTCGGCGTGGTCGGTGAAAGCGGATCCGGAAAGTCCGTCACGGCCTACACCGTCATGGGCCTCAACGATGAGGCAGCGCAGATCACCAAAGGCAACATCACGATGGGCGGCATCGATCTTCTGGCGGCCCGGCCGGAAGCGATGCGCGAGCTGCGCGGGCGCGAGATGGCGATGATCTTCCAGAGCCCCCGCACCGCGCTCAATCCGATCCGCAAGGTCGGCAAGCAGATCGAGGACGTGCTGCAGGAGCATGCCGGGCTGCCGAGCCGCGATCTCAGGAAAGCGGCGATTGCCGCACTGGCGCGGGTCCGCATTCCCGATCCCGAACGCCGCGCGGAAGCCTATCCGTTCGAGCTCTCGGGCGGGATGTGCCAGCGCGTGATGATCGCCATGGCGCTGGCCTGCACACCGTCGGTCCTGATCGCGGACGAGCCCACGACGGGGCTCGATGTGACAACCCAGGCCGTGATCATGGACCTGATCAGGGACATGAGCCGCTCGACGCGGATGTCGACGCTGCTGATCACCCACGATCTCGGGCTCGCCGGCGAATATTGCGACCGGATCGCCGTCATGCATGCCGGGCACATCGTCGAGATCGCGTCGACCGAGGCACTGCTCGATCACCCGGCCCATCCCTATACACGCCAGTTGCTCGCCGCCACGCCCGTTCCGGAATCGCGTCTCGACGACCTCAATTCCATTCCCGGCCATCTGCCCGATCTGCGCGGCACGTTGCCGCCGTGCCGCTTCAGCGGACGCTGCGAGCGGCGGCAGCCGATCTGTGACGAGGCGGCGCTGCCCTGGACCGAATTGTCGCCCGCGCATGTCGTGCGCTGCCGGTTTCCCCTGTCATGACGCCGCTGCTCGAAGTCAGGTCGCTGTCCAAATCATACCCGATCAAGCGGGCGGCGCGCGGCGCCAGGCTCCACGCGGTCGACGACGTGGATCTGACGATCGGCGCCGGAGAAAGCGTCGGCCTGGTCGGCGAATCCGGCTGCGGCAAATCCACCATGGTTCGTCTGCTTGGCCGGCTGATCGATCCCACGGCGGGCCAGATCCTGCTCGGCGGTGAGGATCTCACCGCGATTGCGCAGGCGAAGTTCGCGTCCTCGGCGAGCCGGCGGCGCATTCAGGTGGTGTTCCAGGACGCGACCGAAAGCCTGAATCCCTCGTTCCGCGCTTTCCAGGCAATCGCCGATCCGTTGAAGCGGCTACTCGGCATGAACAACGGTGCCGAGCTGGACAGGCGCGTTCGCGCCACCGCTGCGCTGGTTGGACTGCCGGAAGAACTGCTGCAGCGCTACCCGCATCAATTGTCGGGCGGCCAACGCGCGCGTGTGGGCATCGCGCGCGCCGTTGCGGTCGAGCCATCGCTGCTGATCCTCGACGAGCCGACCTCGGCGCTCGACGTGTCGGTGCAAGCGGTGATCCTGCGGTTGCTCGCCGACCTGCGCGCCCGACTGGCGATGAGCTACCTGTTCGTGTCGCACGATCTCAACGTGGTGCGGCTTCTGTGTTCGCGCGTGGTCGTGATGTATCTCGGCAAGATCGTCGAGATCGCGCCGGCGGAGACGCTGTTCACCGCGCCTCGTCATCCCTATGCGCAGGCGCTGGTCGCCGCGATACCGGATCCGGCGCGGCGCGGTGAAGCGCGGCCCCGGCTCGACGGCAGTCCGACCAGCCCGATCGATCCGGACCCCAACGTCTGCCGCTTCTACGGCCGCTGTCCCAAGGGGGCCGACATCTGCACCAAGGCCATGCCGCCGCTTCGCGCGGTCGGCCCGGATCATTTCGCCGCCTGCCACTTCGCTCTTTCACCCGATGGAGGAACCGATGAGCGCTGACAATGAGATCTGCCGCATGGACGCCGCGACCGTCGCGGCGAAGGTCAGGAGCAAGGAGCTATCCGCCGCCGAGGTCACCGAGGCCGTTCTGCGCCGCATGGAGAAACTCGAACCGCACATCCATGCCTTCTGCACACCGACGCCCGACGTGGCGCGCGCCGCAGCCGCCGCGGTCGACGCCAAGATCGCAGCCGGCAAGGATCCCGGCCTGCTGGCGGGCGTGCCGATCGGAATCAAGGACCTCGTCGCCACCAAGGACATCCTGACGGTGATGGGTTCTCCGCTCTACCGGGACTTCGTGCCGGATGAGGACGACATCGTCGTCGAGCGGCTGAAGGACGCCGGTGCAGTCATCATCGGCAAGACCAACGTGCCGGAATTCGGCTACAGCGGCGTCGGCCACAATCCGGTTTTTCCGGCGACGCGCAATCCCTGGAATCTCGACATGACATCCGGCGGATCGAGCGCCGGCTCCGGAGCTTCGGTTGCGGCCGGCGTCGCGCCTTTCGCAATCGGCTCCGACGGCGGCGGATCGATCCGCATTCCTTCCGCGCTTTGCGGCCTGTACGGGATCAAGGCTTCGATGGGCCGGGTGCCGCTCTACCCTGGTTGCCGGGATGAACGCTATCCCGGCGTCTCGAGTTGGGAATCGCTCGAGCACGTCGGCCCGATGAGCCGCACCGTGACCGACTCGGCCCTGATGCTGAAGGCGATCACCGGACCAGATCCGCGCGATCGCTATTCCATCCCGGCCGCCGACTTCGACTATGTCGGTGCCGTGAAGGAGAGCATCAAGGGCCTTCGCATTGCCTACAGCGAAGACTGGGGCTACGCGCCGGTCGACCCGGAAGTCCGCCGCGTCGTGTCTGAAGCGGTGCGCGTGTTCGAGACCGATCTCGGCTGCACGGTCGAGCGCGCCCATCCGGGATGGGAAGATCCGTTCCCGCATTTCTGGACCATCGTCGCCGGCGACACCGATCTCACCGGCATGCGCCGCATGATGAAGGGACGTGAAAAGGAAATGTCGCCGCACCTCGTCGGACTATTGCAGCGGCAATGGACGGCGGAAGAATTTACCGATGCCAAGATGATCCGGCAGATGGTCTGCAACCGCATGTGGCGGTTCATGGCCAACTACGACCTCCTGATCACGCCGACGCTCGCGGTGCCGGCCTTCCCGCTCTACATGCAGGGGCCCGAGATCATCGAAGAGAAGATGGTCTCTACCGGCGACTGGCTCTGCTTCACCTTCATCTGCAATTTGACCGGCCAGCCGGCGGCGACCATTCCCGCGGGCTTCACCAAGACCGGCTTGCCAGTCGGCATGCAAATCATCGGTCGCCATCTGGCGGATCGTACCGTGCTCGCCGCCTCCGGCGCCTTTGAACAAGCGCGTCCGTGGGCTCACAAATGGCCGAAACTGTTGGGCGATCTCGGCCTCTGACACTGCCTCGACTTTTCACCCGAAAATCCAGAAAGGATGCACGATATGAAGCTCGATCGTAGTCTCATTAGAGCGGCGTTGCTCACAGCGTCCGTTGTCTTGCCCGGCGCTGCCGCGCATGCGGCGGAAATTGCCAAGGACACGATGGTCATCGTGTCCGAAATGGGCCCCAACGGTCTCGACACGATGGTGCCGACCGCCAACGATCACAGCCGCATGGTGGTGTGGCAGGCCTACGACCGGCTCGTCAGCCACGGCGAGAAAAAGCTGGCCGACGGCACGGTATCCTACGATGCCAAGGTCATGACGCCGGAGCTGGCCGAGAGCTGGGAAGCCAGCGAGGACGGCAAGACCTACATTTTCCATCTGCGCAAGGACGCGACGTTCCACGATGGCAGCCCGGTCACCGCCAAGGACGTCAAATGGTCGTTCGATCGCGCCATCGCCGCCGGCGGCTTTCCGGCGGTGCAAATGGCGGCGGGATCCCTGGTCAAGCCCGAACAGTTCACGGTGATCGACGATCACACCTTCAAGGCAACGTTCGATCAGTTCAACAAGCTGACGATGCCTGACCTCGTCGTGCCGGTGCCCGTCATCGTCAATTCCGAACTGGCCAAGAAGCACGCGACCGCGCAGGACCCGTGGGCGTTCGAGTGGGTGTCACGCAACGATTGCGGTGGCGGCGCCTACAAGGTGGAATCCTGGTCGCCCGGCCAGCAGACTGTTTTCACCCGGTTCGATGCCTGGAAGTCCGGCCCGCTGCCCCAACTCAAGCGCGTCGTCTATCGGCAGATCGCCTCGGCTGGTACGCGTCGCGCGCTGCTGGAGAAGGGCGACGTCGATATGTCGGTCGGTCTGCCGCCGAAGGACTACGCCGAGCTGGCGGAGCAGGGCAAGGTCACCATCATCGGCGTGCCGGTGCAGAACGACCTCGTGTTCGTCGACATGAACGTCAAGATGGCGCCTTTCGACAATCCCAAGGTGCGCGAAGCTATCTCCTACGCCATCCCCTACAAGGAGATCGTCAGCTCCGCTCTCTATAACCGCGCCAAGCCGATGTTCGGTGGCGACCCCGCAAAACCCTATCCCGACGCGACGTGGCCGGTTCCGGTCAAGCATGGCCAGGATCTCGCGAAGGCCAAGCAGCTGCTGACCGAGGCCGGCTTCCCCAACGGCTTCAAGACCACGCTGTCGATCGATCTCAGCGAATCCACCGTGCGCGAACCGACTGCCATCCTGATCCAGGAGGCGCTGAAGACGATCGGCGTCGAACTCACGATCGAGAAGGTCCCGGGCTCGAACTGGTTTGCCCAGATGGCCAGCAAGACGATGCCGATGGTCATCGCCGAATTCTATGGCTGGCTCGATTACCCCGACTATTTCTTCTTCTGGACCTTCCACGGCGGCAACAACTCCGTGTTCAACACAGCCAACTACGTCAATCCCGACCTCGACAAGGTGATTGACCAGGCGCGCTTCACCCGCGATCCCGAGATCTACAAGACAAGCCTGAACAAGATGGTCGACATCGTCATGACCGACCTGCCTCGCATCCCGCTCTACACCCGCTTTGCCGACTATGCGGTGCAGAAGAACGTCAAGGGCTTTGAGTACTGGTTTCACACGCATCCGGACTTCCGCAAGCTCTACAAGGAATGAGAGGACGGCAAGCGCGCTCGATCGGGCGCGCTTGCCATTGATCGGGGAAACACCGTGCAAGACACGCTCGGCGCTTTCGTTCCAGGCCCCATCATCCAACGGGCGCCGCACCGCTCAGGCCCGCTTTCGGGCCTGAGCTTCGCGGCCAAGGACCTGTTCGATGTTGCAGGCGGCGTGACCGGCTGCGGCAATCCCGACTGGGCGGCGACCCATAAGGCGGCAGAGGCCGACGCCTGGGCCGTCGACACCCTGCTGGGCGCCGGCGCCTCGCTGACGGGCAAGACAATCACCGACGAAATTTCGCTCGGGCTGCTTGGCATCAACAAGTTTTACGGTACGCCGCTGAACCCGCGTGCGCCGGACCGTGTACCGGGCGGCTCCTCGAGCGGCTCCGCGTCTGCCGTTGCCGGCGGCCTGGTCGATGTTGCGTTAGGAACTGACTCCGGCGGCTCGGTGCGCATCCCCGCGAGTTTTTGCGGAATTTACGGCCTGCGTCCGACTCATGGTCGTATCTCCGTCGCCGGCATGATGACCCAGGCGCCATCGTTCGATACTGCCGGCTATTTCACCCGCGATGCGCTGACTTTCGGCCGGGTTGGCGCGGTGCTGCTCGGAGAGCAAATTCCCGATGCCTTGCCACCCGAGATCATCGTTGCGGCTGACTGTTTTGCTCTCGCCGACGAGCCGATAAGGCGCGCCTTGCAGCCGGCTGTTGATCGGCTGCGCCAAGCCGCGGCGATCACCGTGTCGCCATTGGCCGAAGGCGAGCTTCTCGACTGGGGGCGCCACCAGCGCATCCTGCAGAGATGCGAATTCCACGACACGTTTCGGGATTGGATCGATCGCGTGAACCCACGCTTCTCGTCGGAGGTGGCCGGCGCGTTTGCCGACGAAGGCCGCATTCCATCGAGCGACCTCGCGGCGGCCAGGACTTTCCGTGAATGCGCATCGAAACGGCTTGACGATTTGCTCAACGAGCGCCGCATGCTTTGCCTGCCGACATCGCCGATCCTGCCGATCGGCCGCGACGCGCGCCTGTCGGACATCCGCGCGGCGGTGCACCGGATTGTCGACCTGACCGGTATCGCGGGCCTGACGGGCCTTCCGCAGGTCAGCCTGCCCGTCGCGACATCCGGCTCTATTCCGGTCGGGCTGTCCCTCATCGGCTGGCGCGGCGGCGATGCGGCGCTGGTCGCAGCAGCGCGCACCCTGGCGCGGGAATTTTCAATTGGACTGTCCGAGGAACGACGATGACCAACGTCAAGGAAACAAGGACGCTGACGCTCGAAGGCGCACTCAAGGTGCTCAACGCGGCAATCGCCGAGGCGACCCGCATCGGGCAGCCGATGTGCATCGCGGTGGTCGATACCGGCGGCAATCTGCTGGCGTTCGGGCGCATGGACGGCTCGAAGGGACTGAGCGTGACCTCGTCCATCAACAAGGCACGGACGTCGGCGTTGTCGGGCTCGCCGACTGGCGGCGCTCACGCGGATGTGGAAATCCAGGTCACGCTCGCGCATGAAAACCGCTGGACCAATCTGATCGGTGGTCTCCCGATCCGCGTCGATGGCTTCATCCTCGGCGCAGTGGCGGCGGGCTCCGGGTCCGGCACGCAGGATCTCGCTGTCGCCCGGGCCGGTGCGGCCGCGATCCCGGGAGCCGACATGTGCGTCGATTTCAAGCCGATGGGCGCGGAAGATACCGGGATCATCAGGGGTACGACGCCTCAGCCGAAGGTCTGAAGCCAGCGGCTATGGCTGCGCGCTAACGAGTCCGCGTCCTAGCCCGTGCCGAACGCCTTGAAGGTGATGATGGTGAGCGTGTCCTGGATGCCGGGCAGCACCTGCACCTTCTCGTTGACGAAGTGGCCGATGTCGGTGTCCTTGTCGACGTAGAACTTCACCAGCAGATCGTATTGGCCGGCGGTGGAGTAGATCTCGGAGGCGATCTCGGCTTCGGCGAGCGCATTGGCGACCGTGTAGGACTGGCCGAGCTTGCATTTGATCTGGACGAAAAAAGGAACCATTGCAGTCACTCCGAAGGCATATCTGACGGCTAATAGGCCAAAACCGGCCGGGCTTGGCAAGCGAACTTGCTGGGCGCCCGGGAGAGATCGCCTCGTGCGCGGACGCCGGTCCTGCCCTACGAGGCCAGGGCCGCCGCGGCGAATGCGTCCCGGAGCCGCTGCGCAAGCTCGATCTTGCGATAGGGCTTGGTCAGAAGGATCGATTGCGTGCGCGCTCGGCCCTGCTCGACGAGGGTCTCCAGCGCGTAGCCCGACGTGAACAGGACCGGAAGACCGGGGCGAATGAGCCGGGCCTGATCGGCGAGCTCCCAGCCGCTCATGCCTCCCGGCATCACGATATCGGTGAACAGCATGTCGATGCTGGGATCGGTGCGCAGTCGCTGCAGGGCCTCCTTGCCGTTGACGGCCGCAATCACGCGATATCCAAGAGATTCCACCCTGCGGATGGCCGAGGAGCGCACGAACGGATCGTCTTCGGCGATCAGGATCGTCTCGTAGCCTCGCGGCGCCGCCTCCTCGCTCTCCGGCACGTCGGCCACGGATTGTCCGGCGCCGGCGCGCGGCAGGTAGAGCCGGACCGTCGTGCCCAGGCCCTGCTCGCTATAGATCGCGACATGGCCGTCGGATTGCTTGGCGAAGCCATAGACCATGCTGAGGCCGAGGCCCGAGCCCTTGCCGACTTCCTTGGTGGTGAAGAACGGTTCGAAAGCATGCTCGATGACGTCAGGCGTCATGCCTTCGCCGTCATCGGTGATGGAGATCAGGGCATAGCTGCCGGACGCCACTTCCGGGTGAAGGGCGCGATAGTCGTCGTCGATCGCGGCGAGCTCGGTGCTCAGGGTGAGATGCCCGCCGGCCGGCATGGCGTCCTGCGCATTGAGCGCGAGATTGAGGACTGCGGATTCGAGCTGGGCGCGGTCGGCGAAGGCCATGATGGAGCCGGGGCCGAACGCCGTCTTGATCTCGATGTTTTCGCGCAAGGTACGCTTGAGCAGCTTGTGCATGGACTCGAGGAGGTCGCGGCACTCGATCGCCCGCGGTTGCAGCAATTGGCGGCGGCTGAACGCGAGCAGCCGCTGCGTCAGCTCCGCGCCCCGCTCGCCCGACAGGCAGATATCGTCGGCGAAACGCCTGAGGTCGGGACGGGCCCTGAGCTGGTCGCTGAGAAATTCCGCGTTGCCGATGATGACGGTGAGCAGATTGTTGAAGTCGTGGGCGATGCCGCCGGAGAGCTGGCCGACCGTCTCCATCTTCTGCGCCTGCTGAAGCTGCTGCTCGGTCAGCTTGCGCGTGGTCAGGTCGTGGACGATTCCGACGTAGATCAGCTCGCCGTCCTGCCACGCCTGGCCCACCGACAGATTCATCGGAAAGGTCGATCCGTCCTTGCGCAGGCCGCCGGCTTCCCCGGTTGCGAAGCCCCGCGCATGACCCGCGGATGAGGGCCTCTCCTCGTTGGACATCAGCATGCCGATGTCGCGGTTCATGACCTCGTCGGCGCGATAGCCGAACAACCGTTCGCAGGCGGGATTGAACAGGAGAATGCGGGCCTGCGCGTCGAACAGGATGACGCCGTCGACCGCGGTCTCGACAACGGCGGTGAGGCGCGTCATGCTCTCGCGCAGCGCGCGCTGGGCTTCACGGACCTGTCCGAGCAGCTGGGCTGCATCCCGGTTCTTGGTCTCCTCCTCCTCGAGCGCGGCCTGGACCTGCCGGAACTCGAACGCCGAGGGGATCGTCAGGATCTTCGGCAACAGCGGCCAGAGCGCACCGGCCGTGAAGACCGACGCAATGGCCGTCGCCGCCTTGACCATGCCCTCGATGCCGTAGACCGGGACCCAGAGCGTGTAGATCGACAGCACATGCGTCAGGCCGCATGCCATGATGAAGACCGCGAACGCCCAGTAGACCCACCCGAATTTGAGGTCGCGCCGCTTGGTGACGAGGATCGCGAGCGCAAACGGGATCGAGAAATAGGCTGCGGCGATGCAGGCGTCCGAGACGACGTGCAGCCAGATCAGTTCGGGCTCCCAGAGCAGGCAGATCCCGTGTGGCGAGAACATCGAGGAGTCGAGGAGACGTTCGAAGAAGGCCCACATGATTCCACCCCGAGAGGCTTGCAGGTCGGGTCGGCCCGCAGCATTGGTGCCATTGGACGGCTCTGCCGCCCAAGGTCTCACTCATCGGTGGTGGAGGCCAAGGGCCGAGGCCGTGTCGGGCCATATATTGCAGCATGTTCCTGATTCGGGGGCGACAATGCTGCGCCGGATCGGCTCCGCCTGGTTCGCCTGGGCCCGGATCGGTGGTGTCGCGAATCACCGCTGCCGCGGCGGTCCGGCTTGCTGGCGTTGCAGGGGCGCGCTAGGACAGGCCATGGCGGTGTTCCTCTCAAACGCATGTGTCCTGCGATGACCACGCCCGTGGCGCTCACCATTGCCGGCTCCGATTCGAGCGGCGGCGCCGGCATCCAGGCGGATCTGAAGACCTTCGCGGCGCTCGGCGTCTACGGCGCCTCTGCGATCACGGCGCTGACGGCGCAGAACACGCGCGGCGTCACCGGCATTCACGCGGTGCCGGCTGATTTCGTCACCGCGCAGATCGACGCGGTGTTCTCCGATCTCGACATCGGCGCGGTGAAGATCGGCATGGTGGCCCAGGCCGCCAGCATCGATGCGATCGCGGCCGCGCTGGCGCGCTGGAAGCCCCGCCACGTGGTGCTCGATCCCGTGATGGTCGCAACGTCAGGCGATCGCCTGCTGGCGTCCGAGGCCGTGGAAGCCCTGCGCACACGACTGATGCCGCTCGCCTCGGTGATCACGCCGAACCTGCCGGAGGCGGCGGCTCTGCTCGGCGAGCAGGTCGCGGCCAGCGAGGCCGGGATCGAAAGCCAGGGGCGCCGCCTGCTGGCGCTCGGCTGCCGTGCCGTCCTGATCAAGGGCGGGCACGGCGAGGGTGCCGAGAGCATCGACTATCTCGTCACGTCCGAAAGCACGATCGCGCTCGCCGCGCCCCGCATCGCCACCCAGAACACCCACGGCACCGGCTGTTCGCTGTCGTCGGCCGTGGCGGCAGGTCTTGCCAGGGGCGAGACTCTCGAGCAGGCGGTGCGCAACGCCAAGGCCTGGATCAGCGCCGCGATCGCGGCTGCCGACAGCTTCAGCGTCGGCCACGGCCACGGGCCGATCCATCATTTCCACGAGTTCTACTGACGCCGGCCTCGAGCTGCGCGCCGGCCCCGCCGTTAACCAATAAGGCGAGGGGGCCGGGCTTTTGCGGACAGCCATGGCCGCTTCATGTCGCCTGATTGTCGCATGCGACTGATATTCGCGGGGAGGGCGAGGCGAGGTTTGATTCGTATCTGAGGTGCCTCAAAGGTTCAATCGGTCATCCCCCTGTCACGGGATATTGTTACAGGCTGTCGCATGGGAAGCTACGATGTGAGTGACGAGAGCCCTGAAAGGCGCTTTCGCACCTTGTTCATCTCCGACGTTCATCTCGGAGCCCGCGGTTCACAAGCCGACCTTCTGCTGGACTTCCTGCGCTACCATGACGCAGAGACGATCTACCTCGTCGGCGACATCGTTGACGGCTGGGCGCTGAAGTCGAGCTGGCACTGGCCGCAATCGCATAACGACCTGGTCCAGAAGCTTTTGCGCAAGGCGCGCAAGGGCGCCAAGGTGATCTACATCCCCGGCAATCACGACGAGTTCCTGCGCAATTATTACGGCACGCATTTCGGCGGCATCGACGTGGTCGAGAACACCGTCCACACCGGCGTGGACGGCAAGCGCTATCTCGTCATCCACGGCGACATCTTCGATCTCGTGGTGCAGAACGCGCGCTGGCTCGCCCATCTCGGCGACAAGGCCTACGACTTCGCGATCCAGATGAATCGCTTCGTCAACTTCTTCCGGCGCATGTTCAAGGTGCCCTACTGGTCGCTGTCGCAATGGGCCAAGCAGAAGGTCAAGAACGCCGTCAACTATATCGGCGCGTTCGAGCAGGCGCTCGCCGCCGAAGCGCGCCGTCACGACGCCGACGGCGTGATCTGCGGCCACATCCACTATGCCGTGATCCGCGACGAGGCCGGCATCCGCTACATGAACTGCGGCGACTGGGTGGAGAGCTGCACCGCGCTGGTCGAGCACGACGACGGCCATTTCGAGATCATCACCTGGGCGGATCAGGCGCAAAAGCCGGCAGCCGTCCCGCAGGTCGCAGCAAGGGCCGCTTGATGCGCATCCTGGTCGCGACCGACGCCTGGCACCCGCAAGTCAACGGTGTGGTTCGGACGCTGACCAAGCTTGCTGACGCCGCCAAAGGGCTTAACGTTGAAGGTCTTGGCGTCGAGTTCACGTTCCTGACGCCGCAATCGTTCCGCACCTTCGCGATGCCGAGCTATCGCGACGTGCGGCTGGCGATGCCGCGCCCGGCGCGGATCGCGAAGCTGATCGCGGAAGCCCGTCCCGACAGCATCCATATCGCGACCGAAGGGCCGATCGGCCTGATGGTCCGCCGCTATTGCCGCCAGCGCAAGCTGCCGTTCACGACCAGCTTCCACACCCGCTTTCCCGAATATGTCCGCGCCCGGGTGCCGGTTCCGGGCTCGCTGATCTGGCGGGCGCTGCGCCGTTTCCATGCGCCCAGCCGGGCCGTGATGGCGGCGACCCCGGCGCTCGCCGGCGAGCTGACCGAGCGCGGGTTTGACAATGTCGTGCTGTGGCCGCGCGGCGTCGACACGCACTTGTTCCATCCCCGCGCGATCGATCTCTGCCTGCCGGCCCCGGTGTTCCTCTCGGTCGGCCGCGTCGCGGTGGAGAAAAATCTCGAAGCGTTCCTCGACCTCAAGCTGCCCGGCACCAAGGTGGTCGTCGGCGACGGCCCGGCACGGGCTTCGCTCGAAGAGGCCTATCCCGACGCGATCTTCCTCGGGGAGAAGCACGGCGAGGCACTGGCGGAAATCTATGCGGCCGCCGACGTGTTCGTGTTTCCCAGCAAGACCGACACGTTCGGCCTGGTCCTGCTGGAAGCGCTCGCGAGCGGCCTGCCGGTCGCGGCCTTCCCGGTGAAGGGCCCCCGCGACGTGATCGGCGATGCGCCGGTCGGCGCCCTCGATCACGATCTGCGCAATGCCTGCTTTGCCGCGCTCGACATCTCCCGGCAGGCCTGCGTCGAATTCGCCGCCAACTACACCTGGGAAGCCTCGGCGAGGGCCTTTATCGACAGCATAATGGCGGTCGGCGCGGTGCTGCCCGGCCGGAACGGCGGGGAACAGCCACGCTTCGTCGCCTGAAGAGGAGGAATCCTCGCGGGGAGGTGTCTTGCCCGCGCCTCGTCCGCCGCGATAAGGTCAGCCATGACCGAGCAGCCCCTTCCGATCGGCCCTGCCGATATCGATGCCGCAGCGCGGGTGATCGCGCCTTTCGCCATCCGCACCCCGCTGTTGTCCTTTCCCGTGCTCAACGAGCGCGTCGGCGCAAAAGTGTTTCTGAAGCCGGAGATGCTCCAGCGCACCGGCTCCTTCAAGTTCCGCGGCGCATTCAACAAGGTCGCCTCGATCCCGCAGGACCAGCGCGCCGGCGGCGTCGTGGCATTCTCCTCCGGCAACCACGCCCAGGGCGTGGCGGCGGCGGCCAAGATCCTCGACATGCAGGCCACCATCGTGATGCCTGCGGACGCGCCGCTGTCCAAGCGCGAGCGCACCAAATCCTACGGCGCCGAGGTCGTGCTGTACGACCGTGACCGCGACGACCGCGAGGCGATCTCGCGCGGCATCGCCGAGAAGCGCGGCGCGACGCTGGTCAGACCGTATGACGATCCCTTCGTGATCGCAGGGCAGGGCACCGCCGGCCGCGAGATCGCGGAGGACATGGCAACGCTCGGCCTCAGCCCCGACATCGTGGTGGCGCCGGCCTCCGGCGGCGGCCTGATCGCGGGCGTCGCAACGGCCGTGAAGGCGCGCTATCCGCTGGCCGAGATCGTGGTGGCCGAGCCCGAGGCGTTCGACGATCACGGCATTTCGCTGACCGCAGGCCATCGCGAGCCGCATGGGCCCGCGGGCCGCACCATCTGCGACGCGCTGATGGCGCTGATCCCCGGCGAGATGACCTTTGCGATCAACAGCAAGCTGCTCGCGCGCGGCGTCACGGCGTCGGACAAGGAAGTCGGCGCGGCGGTTGCGTTTGCCTATCGCGAGCTGAAGCTGGTGGTGGAGCCGGGAGGGGCCGTCGGCCTTGCCGCGCTGCTTGCGGGACGTCTCGACGTCGCCGGCAAGAACGTGGTCATCGTGCTGTCGGGCGGTAATGTCGACGCGGATTTGTTTGCGGAGCTGGTGGCCTGATTGTCTGAGAGTCTCCGCTAACCGCTGAAGCGTTGCGATGGGAGCACTGCTGACCAGCCTCGTTTTGGAGACCCTTGAGGGCCAAGTCACGATTATCAATGAGTCGACATACTCGTTTATGTCCACGGACAATCTACGAAAGTACGATACTGAAATCTGTCTTGATGGTGAGGACCTAAGCACCGTTCACGGCGTGAGAATTGACGGGAAGTGGTCCACGGTTGTTGCCGCCAGTGGGGGCACACCGTTATCCACCAATACTCCGCCGTCGAGGTAGACGGCCGGTTATATCTTGCAGTGGGTAATCGAGTGGTCTGCCTAAACCTTGCGACAGGTTTGATGGAGTGGTCACGTTGCGTCGATTTTGCGACATGCTTCGGAATCCATTGGTATCGCCCTCACGAAGCGCTCATATCCCACGGTGAACTTCAAATTTCCCGCCTCTCCCTTGCAGGAGACGAGATTTGGAGCGCTGATGGCGCAGACATTTTCTCGGAAGGATTCAGATGCTTGGAGAACGGCATCGAGGTCGTCGATTTTAATCGATCAGTGTACCTATTTGACTATCGGAGCGGCCAGCTTCTCGCCGGCCCGTAGTTCTCGTGCCGCGAACACTAAGAAGGGGCAGAGCGTTTCCGCTCTGCCCCTTCTTTATTTGCCGTCATGTTGGGTTCGGACTTGCCGCTTGCTCGGTGCAACCTCTCCCGCTTGCGGGGGAGGTCGGCGCGCAGCGCCGGGTGGGGGCTCTCTCCAAACGGGGATATTCTCAGTAGGCCATCAACTTTCCCGTTGCGGAGAGACCCCCCACCCCAGCCCTCCCCCGCAAGCGCAGGGCTGTCCGGGGAAGTTAGGCATAGGATAGCTCGATCTGGTCTGGGTGGCTGTGGGATCTGCGTTTGCTTGGGTTGATGGGTGGAGGCTTGTCGATTGCGGCGATGGCCCGGCGCGTGAATAGAAGCTGGCTGACGAGTTCAGCGAACCTGATCGGAAGCATGGCGAGGCAGTTGGCTTTGGCGGCGATACGCAGCAACAGGTAGGCGATCATTGCGGCAAACACCTGGAGCCGGACCGCATTGTCGTTGGCGCCGAGAAATTTGCGGATGTCGAGATGTTGCTTGATCCAACGGAACAACAGCTCGATTTGCCATCGGCTCTTGTAGAGGGTCGCGATCT